>JAZQQA010000146.1:0-11135 GCA_045628825.1 Agathobacter sp. | reverse complement strand
GATATGACAGAAGGTTTGCTGTATGCTGATTTTGATATGGACGAAATAAGAGACTATCGAAGTAGAGAAATGATGGGCAATACATTTAGAAAAGTAGTAGCATATAAAGAATTATTGGATGATACAATTTCATACCCATTTATAAGAGACGGGCAAGAATGAGAAAAATGAACTTCATTTTATTGTTTGGAGAGGTGCAAATATGTCAATTATGAAGAAGAGATTACTAGTTTTAACAATCGTAGGAAGTGTGATGCTTTGTTTTGCAGGGTGCCATGGAAAGGAGCCTGCAAGCACTGAGGCAACAAATGGTGGAAACCAGTCACAGGATTCTGTACAGGCAGAGGTGGATGCGGTGGAGGCTGCATATCAGGAGATTCTTGATAACGATTCATCCAGCTATACACAGATGGAAATGAATATGGAAAGCTATGAGATGTATGAGCTTTGGGACAATGAGTTGAATGCATTGTGGGAGCAGATTAAGGCGACTTTGGATGATAGCGCCTATGCGAGTCTTCTTGATGAACAGCGTGCGTGGATTGCGCGTAAGGAGCTTCATGTAAGGGCCTATGGTGCAGAAGCAGGCGGAGGTTCGCTGCAGCCATGCCTTGAGAATCTTGCAGCAGCAGACATTACAAGAGTGAGATGCTATGAACTAGGAAAAGTGCTTGCAGATGCCAAGGGCGAGCAGTTTCCGACAGATGTTGTAGAGGCTTATAAAGATTATTACGATCCATCCTATGATGATGTGATGTGGGGATTTAGAGGCCCATATGATTTGACGAGCTATGACGGATCAACGGGTGAACTTATGATTAGTCATGAGACGGACGAATGGGAAGCCATTATTACTTACAATGGCGAGCGCAAGGATGTTGAGGTCTGGGGCTATAATATAGAACGAATCATTTGGAAAAGCACAGATGGCGACTATTTTGAAGTTGGTTTGTCATGGGAAGGACAGCTGCAATTTGTCTGTCGCGATGACATGAAGGCATTTAATGATGCAAGCAACTAGTTTGGAGGAACAAATGGAAAAAAGGGTATCGAGGAAAACGCTATATAAAGTTGGAATTCTAGACGGAATTGTCATTAGCCTAATCAACTTCCTTGGCTTTTTGATGGTGACAACACAGGAAATGCCAATCCTTCGTGATGATTCTTTTCAATATTGGCTGGAATATATGAATGCACATTCTGTCTTGGTGACGACCTTGTCTGTATTGTCTTTCGTTTTTCCTGCCTTGATTTGCGTTCTATATGTGGTAGCATGTAAGGAATCTATGGTTGAAGGAAGAATTATCAATTTACCAACGAGCTTTGCCTTGATTGGAAGCCTGGGATGGCTGTTTTCTCTCATTATAGAATGTTTCTTCCTGTTTCGCATTCGATTCACCGTTGGGTTAAGTATGCATGCCATTGGAGTAAGTAGCTTCCTCAATCAGGTGCAGTGTAGCATCTTCATCAGTACGCTGGGCTTCATGTGCCTTAATGCTATTCACAGGCTCTATGTCTTCCCAAAATATTTTCCAGATGGTAATCTAGGAGAGTACAAGGGAGCAAAAACCATATCAACGACGTTGATTATTGCAGTATTCTATGTTTCGGTTAGCATTTTTCCTGTATTCTTCGTGATGTCGACACTGCGTAATTACAGCATTATTCACCATTTCCAGATACAGCAGTCGGTATTCGTCATGCTGGGACTGATCATCGCCCTGGACATCGTCCTACTTTGGGCGGTAGCCGCCTATATTGGAAAACCGCTTCGCAAGATTCGAAAGGCGACGGAAGATATTAGGCAGGAGCAGTACGAGCAGCAGATTGATGTGGTAAGTAACGATGACTTTGGTATTCTTGCTGACAGCTTCAACGACATGTCACATTCCATTTTGGAAAAGAATCAGCACATCGCAGATATTCAGGATTCCATCATCCGTGGTATGGCGATTGTGGTTGAAAGTAGGGACAACAGTACCGGTGGTCACATCAACAGGACCAGCGAATGTGTCAGAGTCTTTGTGGAAAAAATGAAAGCGGATCCGCAGTTTTCACTAAGTGATTCCTTTGTAAAGAACATCATTAAAGCTGCGCCAATGCATGACCTTGGCAAAATCGCCATTGACGACGCAGTCCTTCGTAAGCCTGGCAGATTTACGCCAGAGGAATTCGAAGAGATGAAAAAGCATGCGGATGCAGGAGCACGGATTGTGCGTGAGGTCTTAATGGAAACAGATGATGAGTTCAAGAAGATTGCAGAGAATGTGGCTCACTACCATCACGAGAAATGGAATGGATCCGGCTATCCTTGCCAGATTGCAGGGGAAGAGATTCCATACGAAGCGCGTATTATGGCGCTGGCAGATGTCTTTGATGCTTTGGTAAGTAAGCGCTGCTACAAGGACAGCATGGATTACGACAGAGCTTTTGCAATTATTGAAGACTCACTTGGAACACATTTTGATCCGGTGCTTGGAAAATTCTTTATTTCCTGTCGCCAGGATCTTGAAAATTTATATAATCATTTACCAGAATAAAGGGGGACATTATGGATTACTTTTTGAAGAATGAGGAACTGATTGTTCGCGTATCATCCTTTGGTGCAGAGATTAAGTCGGTTCTGGATGCGAAAAACTATACAGAGCATATGTGGTATGGAGACAAGAAATACTGGGGCAGAACCTCACCTGTCTTATTCCCATTTGTAGGAAGTGTAAAGGAGAAGCAGTACCGCGTAAATGGCGTATCCTATGAGATGTGCCAGCATGGTTTTGCCCGTGATATGGAGTTTACCTTGGTAGAGCAGACAGACTGTATGATTTCCTTTGTGCTGAAATCTACAGAGGAGACCATGAAAAAGTATCCATATGCCTTTGAACTTGTGATTACTTACACCCTGACAGGCAATCAGGTGGACGTGAAGTGGGAAGTAAAGAATCCAGCAGATGACACCATGCATTTTTCCATTGGTGCACATCCAGCCTTCCTTTGCCCAATTCATGGAGAGGCAGATAAGTCAGGTTATCAGATCTATTTTGATGGTGTGTCACAGATGGAATATATCGGAATCAACGTTGAGACAGGTCTTGCCTTAAAGGAGCAGATTACGGCGCTTCCTCTTTCGGATGGCAAGGTATGTGTGACCCATGATTTCTTTGATAAGTGTGCTTACATTTTCGAAGGAAACCAGACTAAGCTTGTAGCAATTGAAGATCCAAACGGAAAGCGTTTTGCAGAAGTCATTTTTGATACTCCACTTTTTGCTATCTGGTCACCAGAAGGAAAAAATGCACCATTTGTCTGCATTGAGCCTTGGTATGGCAGATGTGATGCCAGTGATTTTGATGGTGACATTTCAGAGCGTGATTACAACAACGCCCTCGCAGCAGGAGAGACCTTCTGCGGTGGCTATGGAATGCGTTTTTACTAAATCAGAGAGACTTTTCATAAGCGATGCGTGGATCATGATCCTCGAGGAGGTAGATGATGCCGCATCTGGTAAAGCCAAGCTTGGTGAGAAGGGACTGCATGACATGATTGTCTTCGTGGGTATCGATGCGAAGATGTCCACACTGGGAAAAAGCCCAGTTGATGCAAAAACTTCCAATACCAGGCTGGGTAAAAGAAGAAGCAATACGATGTATGACACCATAGGCGTCTGGATTTGTCCAGGCGCCTTCTTCTATGATGGCGTAGGTTGGATCGATATCCATGCCGTAATCGTAGTAGAAGGTTCCAATTACCCTATCATTTTCGTCCACACAGACATAGCTTTTGCCCTCTGCAATATCCTGCTCGATGCGGGACTGTGGAGGGTTTTTCTTATCGCCCCACTGGTGTGGGTTCCCTGTTCTTGCCATAAAGTCTCTTGCGCCTTCATAGATGGCCATGACTGCGGCAAGGTCTTCTGTTTTGGTATGTCGTATCTTCATAAATTCTCCCTAAGAAAGTTCTGCGGTTAGGTCTGCGGTTGCATAGCGGATTACTTTGGAAAGCTCTGCCAGAGACATTTCAATCTGGCATCCAATTTTGCCTGCGCTAAAAAAGATCGTGTCAAAGTCGGTAGCAGTACTGTGGAAGGTGGTGGTGAAGAACTTCTTCATACCAATTGGAGAGCAGCCTCCGTGTACATAGCCAGTTAGTGGCAGTAGTTCCTTTTGTGGCAACATCTCAATGCTTTTTTCACCAACCGCTTTGGCGGCCTTTTTTAAATCCAACTCCTCACAGACTGGAATGACGAAGACATAGTAATTCTTGGTCTTTCCTACGGTGACAAGGGTCTTAAATACCCGATGTGGATCCTGCCCGAGCAGGTTCGCAAGGGCGACACCATTCGTTTCTTCTGTATCAAAGCGACGGAATTCGTAGCTTGCTTTTTTACTGTCTAATACGCGACAGACATTGGTTTTTTCTTCTTTCTTTGCCATATACGCTCCTTTTTACATGGGGACAGTTCTCTTGCTACAAGAACCGTCCCTCTGATTCTACCACAGGGATGCGCCTTGGTACAGAAGAACCGTCCCCGAATGAACTGCAAAAAAAGACAAATAATGACAGATTTGGCAATGGGAATCTCCTGCGCTCTTTTCTATAATTTTGGCATATAGAAAAGAAGTGGGAGATTTTTATTATGCAATACGGACATTTTGATAACGAAAATTGTGAATATGTCATTGACAGGGTGGACCTTCCAACCTCCTGGACCAACTACTTAGGAGTAGAGGATATGGCAGCAGTCATCAACCACACCGCTGGTGGATACTGTTTCTATAAGACACCAGAGTATCACAGAATCAGCCGTTTCCGTGGCAACAGCGTGCCAATGGACCGCCCAGGATTCTATGTGTACTTAAGAGACAATGACGATGCAGATTATTGGTCAGTGTCTTGGCAGCCAGTGGGTAAGCCACTTGATGAGGCCAAGTACACCGCAAGACATGGTCTGTCTTATTCTGTCTATGACTGTGATTACAAGGGAATTACCGCATCACAGCGTATGACCATTCCAAGAGGCGAGAACGTCCTTCTTTGGGATGTGAAGGTCAAAAATGAGAGTGATAAGCCAAGAAACTTAGGTATCTATTCTTACCTGGAGTTCTCCTTCCATCACATCATGATCGACAACCAGAATTACCAGATGAGCCTTTACTGCGCCGGAAGCTCATATGCAGACGGCGTCATTGAAGAGGATCTCTTCTATGAGCAGGAGGGCTATCAGTACTTTACATCCAACTTTGAGCCTGACGGATATGACACCGTAAGAGATACCTTCCTTGGTACCTACAATACAGAGACCAATCCACAGGCAGTGGAAAAGGGATGCTGCAGCAATACCTCTGAGCTTGGCAACAATCATTGTGGAAGTCTTATGAAGAATTTCACCTTGCAGCCAGGAGAGGAAGCACGCTTTGTATTTTTCCTTGGAGAAGGAAGAAGAGCAGAGGGACTTCGCATTCGTAAGAAGTATGAAGACCTTGCGACTGTAGATGCAGCATATGCTGATCTTGCAGCTTTTTGGCAGGACAAGATGAGCCAGCAGGTGGTACATACACCAAATCAGGGTATGGATACCTTACTGAACATCTGGACCTTATACCAGTCAGAAATCAATGTTATGTTCTCTCGTTTCGCTTCCTTCATCGAGGTCGGCGGACGTGTAGGACTGGGATATCGTGACACCGCACAGGATGCCATGACCATTCCACATTCGAACCCAGAGAAGTGTAGACGTCGTATCGTAGAGCTTCTTAAGGGCTTAACGACCTATGGCTATGGCCTACATCTCTTCCAGCCAGAATGGTTTGAGACAGACGATAGCGCAAAGCCATTTAAGTCACCAACCGTTATTCCAGAGGTAGATAAGAGCTCTGTCATCCATGGAATTAAGGATGCCTGCTCCGATGATGCCCTTTGGCTTGTATCTTCCATTGTGGAGTACATTAAGGAGACCGGTGAGTACTCTTTTGCAGACCTTCAGCTCCCATATGCAGATACCTATATGGATGGCAAGGACTTTACGGAGTCTGTCTATGATCATATGAAGCGAATCCTGGACTTCTCTACCGAGCAGGTAGGCGCAACAGGTGTCTGCAAGGGACTTCGTGCAGACTGGAATGACTGCCTGAATTTGGGTGGTGGCGAGAGTGCCATGGTAAGCTGCTTACACTACTGGGCACTTTGCAATTTCGTCGAGCTTGCTTCTTATATGGGCCGCGAGATGGATGTAGTGAAGTACACCGCCATTGCAGAGCATGTAAAAGAGATTATCAATACCGTTCTTTGGGATGGGGAGTGGTTCCTTCGTGGATTCACCGCTTCTGGAAGAAAGATCGGTTGTAGCGAAGATGTGGAAGGAAAGGTACACCTTGAGTCCAATGCCTGGGCAGTTTTGTCTGGCGCAGCAGATGGGGAAAAGGGCATGAAGGCCTTAGAGACCATGGACAAGTACCTCTATACACCATACGGTTTGCTCCTTAATACACCTTCTTACACCAAGCCAGATGATGAGATTGGCTTTGTTACCCGTGTATATCCAGGACTTAAGGAAAATGGAGCAGTATTCTCTCATCCAAACCCATGGGCACAGGCAGCTGCTTGTAAGCTTGGAAGAGGCGATCTTGCCATGAAGTTCTACCAGGCACTTTGCCCATACAATCAGAACGATATGATTGAGATTCGTGAGAGCGAGCCATATTCATACTGCCAGTTTATTTCTGGTAAGGACCACAGCCGTTTTGGCCGTGCAAGACATCCATTCATGACAGGTTCTGGTGGATGGAGCTATTTCTCAGCAACCAGATACATCCTTGGTATTCAGCCAGGATTCGAGGAGCTGGGCGTAGATCCTTGTATCCCAGCTGATTGGAAGGAATTCTCTGTTTCTCGTAAGTGGAGAGGCGCTACCTATGAGATTACCGTAACCAATCCAGAGGGTGTTATGAAGGGTGTTAAGTCTATCGAGGTGGATGGCACCAAGGTAGATAAGATTCCAGTATGCGAAGCAGGTACCAGCCATAAGGTTATGGTTGTTATGGGATAAGAGAGAAGAAGAAGAAGGAGATTATCGAAATGATCAAGTTTGGAACTGGCGGTTGGAGAGCCG
Organism: Agathobacter sp.; assembly: GCA_045628825.1. Classification (GTDB taxonomy): domain Bacteria; phylum Bacillota; class Clostridia; order Lachnospirales; family Lachnospiraceae; genus Roseburia. Next base: position 4,030 of record JAZQQA010000146.1, on the reverse strand, counting down.
TTATCGGGGATGAGTTTACCAAGGAGAACATCCAGATTCTTGCTAGAGCAATGTGTGACAAGATGAAGGCTGAGGGCGTAGCAGAGGAAGGCATCGTCATGGGCTATGACCGCCGTTTCCTGTCAAAGGAAGCAATGCAGTGGGCAGCCGTTGTTTTTGCAACAGAAGGCATTAAGAGCTACTTAATCAATAAGTCAGCACCTACTCCACTGGTTATGTATTATGTCATGAAGTATAAGTTCTCTTACGGCATGATGATTACTGCAAGCCACAACCCAGCCATCTACAACGGTATTAAGGTATTTACCGCAGGCGGACAGGATGCAGATGAGATTCAGACCGCAAGCATTGAGGAGTATATGGCCAACATTACCGATATTCCAGTAGATGCAATGGAGTATGAGGATGCAAAGGCAAAGGGCATGATTGAAGAAATCTACCCACTCAACGAGTACATTGACAGTGTCCTGGATTTCGTGGATCAGGAGACCATCAAAAAGGCATCTCTTCGTGTTGCATTTGACCCTATGTATGGTGTTAGTGATACTTCCCTTAAGACCATTCTTCTTACCACAAGATGTGAAATTGAGGCAATTCATGAGCGACATGATACCTTATTCGGAGGAAAGCTTCCTGCACCAAACGAAGGCACCTTAAGTCTTCTTAGGCACTATGTAGTTGAGAATCACTGTGATATCGGTATTGCAACCGATGGTGATGCAGACCGTATCGGTGTCATCGATGATAAGGGTAATTTCTTACATCCAAATGACATCTTAGTGCTCCTTTACTACTACCTGGTAAAGTACAAGGGATGGAAGGGAGACTGTGTACGTAACATCTGTACCACCCACCTTTTGGACCGTGTGGCAGAAGAGTTCGGCCAGCAGTGCTATGAGGTACCAGTTGGATTCAAGTATGTATCTGCCAAGATGTATGAGAAGGACGCCATTATCGGTGGTGAGTCTTCTGGTGGTATGGCAGTCAAGGGCCACATCAAGGGAAAAGACGGTATCTATGCAGCAGCTCTTTTGATCGAGCTTCTTGCGATTTCGGGAATGAAGTTGTCTGAGATTATGGATACCATTCGTAAGGAATACGGCGGAATGGCTCTAGTTGAGCGTGACTATCGTTTCTCTGCAGAGCGCAAGGAAGAGATTAAGAAGCAGCTTCTTGTAGACAAGGATCTTCCAGAGATTCCATTTGAAGTAGATAAGGTATCTTACCTGGATGGACTTAAGATTTATCTTAAGAATGGCGGCTGGATTTCTGTTCGTTTCTCTGGTACAGAGCCACTTCTTCGTATCTTCTGTGAGATGACAGAAAAAGAGGATGCTGAGCGTTTTGCCAAGGTATTCGAAGACTTTTTGTATTTAAAATAAAAAAAGAATACAAAACTAAAAAATAACTACATTAAATGTAACGTGGAAAGTGAAATAATGGACCTATGAAAATAAAATCCAAGAAGCTTTCCCTCAAAAAGAATATTGTGAACCTGCTTTTGCTTAGCTGGGTGCTTCCGGTAATCATTATGACCAGTTTACTCGCCACCTATGTAGACAGAAGAACCAATGAGCAGATCGAGGCCAATGTCCTGTCTTCTCTTACGAAGGCTGTGGATATCTTTGATCTGGAGTTGTCGGCCTGTGAACGAGCATCGAAAAATGCTTCGTATTACTCCAACATTCGTGAAGCATATCTGACCTATCAGTCTGGCGGCAAAGAGCGGGAATTCATCAGCGAAGTGAACGGCTTTTTGCGATCCGAATACAAATACAACGAGATTGCAAAGGCCGCTCTTTTGTATTTTCCGAAAGAGGGAAAAGCCTATTATACCTATAACAACAGTGCAGATGGAAGCTATAAGGACGTGGAGTTCTTTTTCTCCTTTGCCAATGATTATGTCCAGTCTTTGGTAGATGAGATTGGCACTGGTACGGCACTTATCAATGTGGGCGGCCGTGCCTACATGGTGCGTAACCTTGTGCTTACGGACTTTACTCCATATGCCACGCTTTGTATTGAGATGAACACACCATCCTTTTTGCAGGGTATGCAAAGTGTATGGGGCTACAAGGATGTGGTGATTCTTATGGGAGATTCCTACTTCATGGGAAGCAAGAACAGCGTGGATTGGCCAGAAGTAGAGCGCGTGAAGTCACTGCTGTCAGAAAAGCCTACGACCTTTTTGCGACAGAATCGTACCTCTTATGTGGGTGCCAGCTGGAAAAAGTATGGAAAGAATCTTGTGGCAATTGTAAGCCTTGATAACCAGCAAATCTATCAGAAGCTATATGCAACATGGGTGATTTTTGGCGCCATTGTGGGACTTATGATTCCGCTTACGGCCTGGATTTTTCGCTATTTCCGCATCAATTCCTACAGAGAGGAAATTGCGCTTCGAGATGCACAGATTATGGCTTTACAGTCTCAGATCAATCCGCATTTTTTGAACAATACTTTTGAAATCATCAACTGGGAGGCAAGACTCAACGGCAACATCAAGGTAAGCCGCATGATTGAAGCTTTGTCTGTCATGATGGAAGCAACCATGAACCGTAGGGGTAACCACATGAATTCTCTGGCGGAAGAGATTTCCTATGTGGATGCCTATGCCTACATCATCTCTGAGCGACTAGGTGAGAAGTTCAGCTATAAGAAGGAAATTGATGAGAGCCTTATGAGCTTTCAGGTACCCAAGCTGATTGTACAGCCAATCGTAGAAAACGCAGTAGAGCATGGACTCAGTGAAGTGCAAAAGGGCAACATTGTCCTATCTGTTTTCCGAGAAGGCCGTTTTATCTGCATCGAGATTCAAAATGATGGTCCGCTGTCAGAGGAAAATAAGCAAAAAATCGAGCACCTTTTGAGCGATGAAATTGATCCAGAAAAGGAACGTAGCTTAAGCCTTGGAATCCGCAATGTACACAACCGTCTGAAGCTTATCTATGGCGATGAAAGTGGTCTTTCTATCCAAAGCAAGGACGATTCCTATACCATTAGTACTATACGAATTTTGGCGCCAAGTGGACTTGAACAATAAATGACAAAAAATAGCAAGAGTGACAATTTTATGCAAATATGACCCGTAATAAGATGTAAATGTAACAAAAATAACGTCTTAGGACAGTCATTTGGAGGTAGTTTTTATTATGAAGAAGAGATTTCTTTCAATGCTCCTTGTTGGAGCGATGGCACTTTCCATTGCAGCTTGTGGCTCAAACAATGGTGGAAACGCAGCACCTGCAGGAACCGCTCCAGCAGGCGCACCTGAAGCACCTAAGAGTGTAGAACTTACTGTATGTACTACATTCGCTGGTGAAGACGGAAACGCACAGAACTTTAAGACTGCAGTAGATGAGTGGTGTGCAGCAACAGGTAACACCGTATCTGATACTTCAGCAACCAGTGATGAATCTTTCAAGACTCGTGTAATCACTGACTTTGAAACTGGTTCAGAACCAGACGTATTGTTCTTCTTCAATGGAGCAGACGCTAACAGCTTCATCGAGGCAGGAAAAGTAGTATCAATCGACGAAATCCGTAAGGAATATCCAGATTTCGCAAAGAACATGAATGACGCATTAATCGCTGATTCACTTGTAGATGGCAAGAAGTACGCTGTACCAGTAAATGGTTACTGGGAGGCAATGTTCGTTAACACCGAAGTTCTTGCAGCAGCTGGTGTAGCAGTTCCTGGAACAGATTACACAATGGATCAGTTCAAGGCTGACTGCCAGAAGATTAAGGATGCAGGATATACTCCAATCGCAGCAGCACTTGGTAACATTCCACATTACTGGTGGGAGTATGCAATCTTCAACAACAACTCACCAGCAACACACCTTACCATCCCTACAGAAGATAACTGTGATAACTGGGTAAATGGTATGAACGATATCAAGGAGCTCTATGAGTTAGGATACTTCCCAAGCAACACCAACTCAGCTTCTGATGATGAGACATTTGCAATGTTCACAGAAGGTAAGGCAGCATTCCTTATCGATGGTTCTTGGAAGGTTGGCGGTAT
>JAZQQA010000145.1:0-18882 GCA_045628825.1 Agathobacter sp. | reverse complement strand
TTGGTTAGAGCGCCGCCCTGTCACGGCGGAGGTCGTCGGTTCGAGTCCGATCTGGGTCGTTCATTTGGGATCTTAGCTCAGCTGGGAGAGCATCTGCCTTACAAGCAGAGGGTCACAGGTTCGAGCCCTGTAGGTCCCATTTTGCCGATGTGGCTCAATTGGCAGAGCAGCTGATTTGTAATCAGCAGGTTATCGGTTCGAGTCCGATCATCGGCTTTACACAATTTCATATGTTATTGTGTTATGGGCAGATTCCCGAGTGGCCAAAGGGGACAGACTGTAAATCTGCTGCAACTTGCTTCGGTGGTTCGAATCCACCTCTGCCCATTAAAATTTAATATCGCGGGATGGAGCAGTCTGGAAGCTCGCCGGGCTCATAACCCGGAGGTCATAGGTTCAAATCCTATTCCCGCAACTCATTATTATGCCCAGTTAGCTCAGTTGGTAGAGCAAAGGACTGAAAATCCTTGTGTCTCTGGTTCGATTCCGGAACTGGGCATTTACTTTACTCGCAGGTGTTTATCCTGCTTTTTTTATATGCAAATTTACTTTTGAAGGGGGACTCATGAGTACATTATACATTGTAATTATTTGCATTTTGGCGGGCATGGGAGCTGGTCTTGGCACGGGATTTGCAGGTCTTAGTGCGGCAGCTGTAATTAGTCCGATGTTGATTGCTTTTCTTGGAATGGACGCGTACGAGGCGGTTACTGTATCGTTAGCGAGTGATGTTCTTGCAAGTGCAATTAGCGCGATTACTTATGGTAAGAATAAGAACTTGGATGTTAAAAACGGAAGTGTTATGATGGCGGCTGTTCTTGCCTTTTCTGTTGTGGGAAGCTATATTGCGAAGCTGCTTCCAAATCAGATGATGGGATCTATGTCCTGCTTTATGACATTTTTCTTAGGTCTTAAATTTATTATTCGACCTGTAATGACGACAAAAGAAGCAATGCTTGCTGTTAGTCCGAAAAAACGATTTATACAGTCAATTATTACGGGTGTGGGTATTGGCTTTATTTGTGGTTTTGTAGGTGCAGGTGGTGGAATGATGATGCTGCTTGTGCTTGTAACAGTCCTGGGATATGAACTTAAGACTGCAGTTGGAACAAGCGTTTTTATTATGGCTTTTACGGCTCTTACTGGTGCTGTAAGCCATATTGCGCTGGGAAGCAGACCGGACATGCTTGTAATGCTCGTATGCGTGATTTCTACATTGGTATTCGCAGAAGTTGCTGCAAAGATTGCGAATAAGGCATCAGCGAAAATGTTGAATCGTCTTACTGGTATTGTTCTTATGGTTATTTGTAGCGCAGTAATTATTTTCCAATACGTCATAAAATAGTAGAAAAGATATTATGCATAAGAAAAAGACAATCACAACTGTGATTGTCTTTTTTATTGGTCATTGGGAGGAACCAATTTTTATTAACGATTCATTTCTGAAATACGTCCGGTTGATTTGTGATCGGAGATGATTGCATCAATCTCAGATAAATCTGTAGAGAGTAGATCGCCTGGAATTGTGTTCTTTAATGCAGAAGTAGCATTACCATATTCTAAGGCCTTCTGATAGTCACCTGGATGTGCTAAGAGGCTATATAATACGCCTGAAATATAAGCATCACCGCTTCCGATTCGGTCTACGACATCGATGTTATCGTATGGCTTTTCTGTATAGAAGGTGTCATCTTTTGCGCTATAAATGATGGAGCCAAAGGTGTGACTCTTTGGACTATGTACAATTCTCTGCGTGCTTGCAACAACAGAAATTGGATATTCTTCTGTGAAAGACTTCATAATTGATTTTGCATCACCTTCTTTTAAGAATGTGAGTCGTGCAGTGTCTTCGGAACAGAAGAAAATATCGACATAAGGAAGAATTTCTTCAATACAAGCCTTTGCTTCAGCTCCGCTCCAAAGGTTGCCTCTAAAGTTAACATCAAAGGAAATAAGAGCTCCTGCGGCTTTGAAGCGTTTCATCATTTCAATAGCAGTTTTACGAAGTTCTGGGCTTAATGCAAGCGTAATTCCACTGGTGTGGAAGCATCGGGTGCTGTTATAAATATCATCTGTAAGCTCATCTACAGAAAGAGTATTGATGCTTGTACTTTTTCTATCGTATACAATACGAGGCTTTCTTGGATAAGCACCATTTTCATAGTAATATGCGCCAACTCGCGCATCTGCTGATTGATCATATACGAGATAATCATCTGATACACCACAAAGACGAATGTGGTTCTTGATAAAGATGCCTAGATCATTGCTTGGAAGCTTTGAAATAATGCCACAACGGAGTCCCAACATAGCAACACCGGTAGTTGCGTTTAATTCAGCACCTCCTGCTCGTAAATGCATGGTTTCACTGGTGGTCATTCTTTCATTGTTTGGTGGCGATAAACGAAGCATAATCTCGCCTAAAGATAGCAAGTCAAAGTTCTTTTTCATAGAATCTCCTCCCTAGGTGGTTATATTACATAATAAACATTAATTTGTCGCGTTATTTAGAAAGCGAAGCAAATACATGGTCTTGCAAATAATTTGCTAATTCGTTTTCTTCAATAGTGTAAGCAAAATATGGTAATTCTTCTACATATTCGGCGCCAGGACCAAAATTGTCGTATTCAGAGAATACAACGGTACTATGGTCTTCTTTGTCGTTCCATCTCGACCAATGCGCCTGATGAATGTGTGCACCTAGAAAGCATTGGATAATGGCGACCCTTGCATGATTTCGCCAAGGACGACCAAGATAAACACTTTTCTCCTTTGCGTTTCCGGTGAACTTACAGTGATAAAAAACAAAGCCATAAGGCTGTTCTTCAGGAGTGGATGGAGCGGTAACATAGCCGATTCCATCGTTCGGGCGGCTCAATGAATAGATTTCGCAGTCTTCGAAATAACAAAGTCCGCCGCCAAAGATGAAATCTACCGTTCCTTCTATATAACAATGGCGATATAGTTGTCGCCCTTGTTTTCTTGGTAAAAATTCCTTGGGACCACGAAATCCACGATGCTCACGTACCTGAAGAGGCAGAGGTGCAGCGAAAAGAGTATCTTGATGGCCAAGGAATTTGCAATTTTCGTATGTTATATAATCACCATCGCTATATACGGCAACCGCCTGTCCGACAAGTTCGCCAGGACCAGAGGTGTTTGCAAAGGTGATGTTTTTTGCGGTGAAGAAATCGGCATCTACAAACAAAGTCTGCGTGCGAAAGGTTCCGCGGGTAAGGCCTTCTTCATCGTTCATGTCTTGTTTGGCATATAAACTGCCTGTCATGATGGTTGTTTCAGGATTCTCACCCAATAGGGTGAGATGATCCTGATGAACCTCATATGTACCCTGGTAAATTCCAGGGGTTAAATGAATGATTACCGTTTTACCAGGGTGCCTAGTTGCTTCTTGGAGGATATCGTGAAGCGAATCTGGTGAAGCGAAAAATTCAATCATATTACAACCTCGAAATGAGTTAATTACGAGCCATGTGGCTATGGATTATAAGTCAAATCCAAAATACTTTACAGCATTGTTATAAGAAATGCCTTCTACGATTTCCTTTAAGATATCCATATCCTTAGGGAATTCGCCGTTCTCAACAAGTGTACCAACAAGGTTACACATAATACGACGGAAGTACTCGTGTCTTGTGTATGAAAGGAAGCTTCTTGAGTCAGTAAGCATTCCTACAAAGCCTGAAAGGTTACCAAGGTTTGCAAGGGAAATCATCTGATTCTCCATACCTGTCTTGTTGTCATTAAACCACCAAGCGCTACCCTGCTGAATCTTAGCAACCGCAGTTGAATCCTGGAAGCATCCAAGAATAGTTCCGATTGCTTCGTTATCATTTGGATTTAAGCTGTAGATGATAGTCTTTGGAAGTTCATCTGTTGCGATTAAAGCGTTTAAGAAATCTGCCATCTGGCTACTTGGAGCGTAGTTATTGATACAATCGTATCCGGTATCTGGTCCAAGGCGATCAAACATAAGACGATTATTATCTCTCTTACATCCATAATGAAGCTGAGATACCCAGCCGAGTTTATTGTATTCGCGGTCTACAAAGAGCATGAAAGCGGTCTTAAACATAAGCTCCTCATCACGAGTAACAGCATCGCCACTCATTCTCTTAGCAAAAATCTTCTCGATTTCTTCAGCGGAAGCTGGAGCGTACATAACATACTCTAAGGCATGGTCAGAAACAAGACATCCGTTGTCCTTGAAGTACTCCATACGAACCTGAAGAGCCTTCTTGAGATCCTCAAAGGTCTTGATTGCAACGCCACTTACATCAGCGAGCTTAGCAAGATAGTCAAGATAATCTGGCTTTTCGATATTCATTGCCTTGTCTGGACGCCATGCTGGAAGCACCTTGACATCAAAGGTCTCATCAGCTGCAATCATCTTGTGCCATTCGAGGCTGTCGATAGGGTCATCTGTTGTACAAATTAATGTTACGTTAGACTGACGGATCAGATTGCGAACGCTCATAGATGGATCCTGAAGCTTCTTATTACAAAGCTCCCAAACTTCTTCTGCAGTCTTAGCGCTTAATACTCCCATGTATCCGAAGTAACGCTGTAACTCTAAATGGCTCCAGTGGAAAAGAGGATTGCCAATGGCTTTGCCTAAGCACTCTGCCCACTTCAAAAACTTTTCTTTATCTGGTGCGCCACCTGTGATGTAGTACTCATCAACACCACATGATCTCATGAATCTCCACTTGTAATGATCTCCACCGAGCCATACCTGTGTGATGTTCTCGAACTGGCGATCTTCAGCAATTTCGCGTGGGTTAATGTGACAATGGTAATCAAGTACTGGCACCTGTGATGCAAACTTATCGTACAATTCTTGTGCAGTTTCATTTGATAATAAGAAATCTGCTCCCATAAATTCTTTCATGGCTTTCCTCCCTAACATGTACATAGTTAATATGTTGATTTTACGGTCAAATCAGTGATTATTCCGTAATTGTAAGTGCAATTTGTTGATGTAAGCACTTACATTTTTAACTACATAATACATGAAAAAATGGAAATTTACAATCGTATATTCTTGAAATAGTGTACAAAATTTTACTAGTAAAAATGGCGAATTTACCGAAATAACAAATGAAAGTTGACGTATAATGATATGGGTTATACAATCACCTTGTAAGCGTTTACAAAGCAAGGAGAAAATTGACGTATGAGTAAAATCGAAAAGTATATCGAAAGCTTAATGGAGCAAAGCACGCCAGACAGACCAATATGGAATATTGAAAAAATACGTGCAGGAAAGAAGGCTGGATGGAATTATATTGATGGTTGCATGATTAAGGCAATCATGGAAATGTATACTATCACTGGCCAAAAGAAGTATTTGGATTTTGCGGACGGATTCGTAGATGCGAAGGTTGCAGAGGATGGCTCAATTGATGGCTATAGTGTTGAGGAACTGAATCTGGACAATATAAATGCAGGAAAGACCTTGTTTGAGCTTTATGACATCACTGGAAAAGAGAAGTATCGTAAAGCAATTGATTTGATATATTCGCAGATCGAGCAGATGCCAAGAACTGCATCTGGCAATTTCTGGCATAAGAATATCTATCCAAATCAGGTGTGGTTGGATGGAATGTATATGTGCCAGCCATTTTATATGGAATATGAGAAGCGTTTTAATAGTGAAAAGAATTGTGACGACATCTATAGCCAATTTCATAATGTAATCACGAAAATGCGTGATGATAAGACAGGCCTCTATTATCATGCTTTTGATGAGTCTAAGGAAATGTTCTGGTGTGATAAGGAAACGGGTCTTAGTGAGAATTTTTGGCTCCGTGCTCTTGGCTGGTATGCCATGGCACTTCTTGATACCTATGAAAAGGCTGGAGAGGATGCAAGAGCTGAGGAGTTGAGAGTGGCGTTTGTGGATCTCATGGAAGCAATGGCCAATTTCCAATCCCAAGAGGGCGTGTGGTATCAGGTGGTGGATCTAGGCGAGCGTAAGCCAAACTATTTGGAAACCAGTGGATCGTCCATTATGGCGTATGCGATGCTTAAGGGTGTTCGACTTGGTGTGCTGCCTGAGAAATTCGTTGAAATCGGAAGAAAAGCCTTTGAAGGCATTTGCAATACCTATATGAATGTAGATGAAGACGGAATGCTTCATTTGGATGGAATCTGTCTTGTGGCTGGTCTTGGAGGGCCACAGATGAGAGATGGTTCCTTTGACTATTATATGAGCGAGCCAATCGTAAAGGATGATGCAAAGGGCGTTGGACCATTTCTTCTTGCCTATACCGAAATGCGAAGAGCTGGGCTTGCGGAATAGAAACTATCATTTTTACCAAAAACAAAAGGGGTTCGGCCTGCGGAAATGCACATCTGATTGTATAACTTTCACAAACATGTAAGCCCTTTCAGTGAAATCCGACCACTTTCATTGACAAATGAGGAAAATGAGCCTAATATTGACAATGTAAGCGGTTTCATAGATGATGAAACAAATGACCAAATTTATCGGAGGATAAGAAAAATGGAATTAATTAATAAGAAAATGACTAACAAAACAGAACGTCCAATCCGTGTAGTACAGTTTGGAGAAGGAAATTTTTTAAGAGGTTTTGTTGATTATATGATTGATATCGCAAATGAGAAGAACATGTTTGATGGCGATATCGTTTTGATTAAGCCTATCGAGTTCGGTAGCCTTGATCGTTTCCATGCACAGGATTGCCAGTACACGGTTTCTCTTCGAGGCGTTGTTGATGGAGAAGCCAAGGTGCAGAATCGTATTGTTACTTCTGTAGCAGATGCCGTTGCAGCAACGGAAGAGTATGAGAAGTACAACAATCTTGCTAAGGTTGATACCTTACGTTTTGTTGTTTCAAATACAACAGAAGCTGGTATTGTATATGACGAATCAGATAAGTTTGAAATGAACCCACCAAAGTCTTTCCCTGGAAAGCTTTGTAAGTTCCTTTATACCAGATATGAGCACTTCAATGGAGATATGTCTAAGGGCCTTGTAATGCTTCCTGTAGAGCTTATCGATGACAATGGTGTTCATCTTAAAGAGTGCGTTCTGAAGCAGTGTGAGAACTGGGGTCTTGAAGAGGACTTCGTAAAGTGGGTTAAGGAAGCATGTGTATTTACTTCTACACTTGTTGACCGTATCATCACAGGATACCCAAGAGACATTGACGCAGAGCTCTGGGAAGAGTGGGGATACAAGGATGAGTTGATCGTAACTGGTGAGCCATTTGCTCTTTGGGTAATCGAGAGTGACAAGGACATCAGCGATGAACTTCCACTTACAAAGGCAGGTCTTCCAGTAATCTTTACCGATGACCATCATCCATATAAGCAGCGTAAGGTTCGTATCTTAAATGGTGCGCATACCTCTTTCGTTCTTGCTAGCTTCCTTTGCGGAAATGATATCGTGCTTGAGTCAATGAACGATCCAATGATTCGCAAGTTCATCACAAGCACAATTTATGATGAAGTAATTCCTACATTAACATTGCCAAAGCCAGAACTTGAAATCTTTGCAGATGCAGTTCTTACACGTTTTGACAACCCATATGTAAAGCATGCGCTTCTTGCAATTTCTCTTAACTCAGTATCAAAGTGGAGAGCTAGATGTATGCCAAGCTTACTTGGATACGTAGAGGAAAAGCATGAAGTTCCTGCACACCTCGCATTTTCAATCGCAGCTCTTTGCGCATTCTATACCGGAAGCGAAATCAGAGAAAAGGCTTTGATTGGACACAGAGATGGTGCTGAGTACCAGATTCTTGACGATGCAGCAGTTCTTGAGTTCTTCGCTGCAAACAGTGGAAAGGATGCAGCAGAGTTTGGACATGCTGTTCTTTCAAATGAAGCATTCTGGGGACAGGATCTTAGCGCAATTGCTGGTCTTGAGGCTCAGGTAGTTGAGTACCTTGCTGGCATCCGTGAAAACGGAATGCGTGCAACAATGGAAAAGTACTTTGCATAATTCATAGGGAAAGAGATTATGGATAAGTTTATTAAAATCAACCACATCGACAACGTAGCGGTAGCTCTTACAGAGCTCCCTGCGGGAATGATGCTTGACGTAGATGGACAGACAGTGAAGCTTCGTGAGGAGATTCCTGCTGGACACAAATTTGCTTTATGTGATATGGAGCCTGGCACAGAGGTAATCAAGTATGGTTACAGCATTGGTGTAACAAAGGCAGAGATTGCAGTTGGAAGTTGGATTCATACACATAACATTAAGACCGGCCTTGGAGAACTTTTGGATTACAAATATGAGCCAGTGGAGATTCCAAGCTTTGACGGTGAAGCAAGAACATGGAATGGTTTCCGCCGTACCAATGGAAAAGTTGGTGTTCGTAACGAAGTATGGATTATTCCAACTGTTGGCTGTGTTAACAACATTGCAACTGCAATGGCAAAAGCTGCCAACGAGTTTGTGCACGGAAGCGTAGATGAAGTTGTTGCTTTTCCACATCCGTATGGATGCTCGCAGATGGGAGATGATCAGGAGCATACAAGAACAATTCTTGCAGATCTCATCAATCATCCAAATGCTGGTGCAGTATTGGTTCTGGGCCTTGGCTGCGAGAATAGCAACATTGATGTATTAACTCCATACCTTGGGGAAATTGATAAGAAGCGTGTAAAATTCCTAGTGTGTCAGGAAGTAGAGGATGAGATGAAGACAGGCCTTACAATGCTTAAGGACCTTATTGATTATGCCGCTACTTTTGAGCGCGAGCCTATTCCTGCATCGGAGCTTGTTGTTGGACTTAAGTGTGGCGGAAGCGACGGATTTTCAGGAATTACAGCAAATCCATTGGTAGGACGCTTCTCAGATCTTTTGGTTGCGCAGGGTGGAACTACAATTTTAACAGAAGTTCCAGAAATGTTTGGCGCTGAAACAATTCTTATGAATCGTTGCGCAGACGAAAGCCTTTTCCAGAAGACAGTAAGCCTAATCAACAACTTTAAAAATTATTTTACTGCTCATAATCAGACCATTTATGAGAACCCTTCTCCAGGAAATAAGAAGGGTGGTATTTCTACTCTTGAGGACAAATCGCTTGGATGTACACAGAAGTCTGGTACAAGTGCTGTTCGTGGAGTATTGGAGTATGGTGAGCAGGTGGAAGCAAAGGGACTTAATTTATTAAGTGCTCCTGGAAACGATTTGGTTGCAGCTACAGCTCTTTCTGCAAGTGGCGCACACATTGTTCTTTTTACAACAGGACGTGGTACACCTTTTGCATCGCCAGTTCCAACAGTTAAGATTTCTAGTAATTCACCTTTGGCTAAGAAAAAAGACAATTGGATTGATTTCAATGCAGGCGTCGCTGTAGAGGGTGAAAGCTTAGATGACCTGGGCAATGCACTTTTCTCATATGTACTTGATGTTGCATCAGGGAAAAAGGTTCGTGCGGAAGAGGCTGGATTCCATGATATGGCCATCTTCAAGCAGGGAGTAACTTTATAAACAATAAGATTAAATTTGTTCTATATCATTATTTAAGGAGGAAACGTATAATGAGTTTCACAGACAATTTTTCATTAGAGGGAAAGGTAGCACTTGTAACTGGTGCATCGTATGGTATTGGTTTTGCAATCGCTTCTGCATATGCAAAAGCTGGTGCAACAATCGTTTTCAACGATATTAAGCAGGAATTAGTTGACAAGGGTATTGCAGCATACAAGGAGCTTGGTATCGAAGCTCATGGTTATGTATGTAACGTATGTGATGAGGATGCAGTTAACGCTATGGTTGCACAGATTGAAAAGGAAGTTGGCGTAATTGATATTCTTGTAAACAACGCAGGTATTATTAAGCGTATCCCAATGACAGAGATGACAGCAGCTGAGTTCCGTCAGGTAATTGACGTTGACCTTAACGCTCCATTTATCGTGTCAAAGGCAGTTATTCCTAGCATGATCAAGAAGGGTCATGGAAAGATTATTAACATTTGTTCTATGATGTCAGAGCTTGGTCGTGAGACTGTATCTGCATATGCAGCAGCAAAGGGCGGACTTAAGATGCTCACCAAGAACATCTGCTCTGAGTATGGTCAGTACAACATTCAGTGTAACGGTATTGGACCTGGATACATCGAGACTCCACAGACTGCTCCTCTTCGTGAGATTCAGCCAGATGGAAGCCGTCATCCATTCGATCAGTTTATCTGTGCGAAGACACCTGCAAACCGTTGGCTTCAGGCAGAAGAACTTCAGGGACCAGCAGTATTCCTTGCATCTGATGCTTCAAATGCAGTAAACGGACATATTCTTTATGTAGATGGTGGTATCCTTGCTTACATCGGAAGACAGCCAGAAGATAAATAATATGTTATAATTGTCGGAGATTCTATGAATGAGCATTGCTCAGCGGAAAGGAAGACATGACAATGGACAAAGATCAATTAGAAGCGAAAAAGGCAGTGGCGCAGCTGCCTCTTGGAAAAAAGATTGCTTACTATGTGGGCTATTATAAAATCCATGCGGCAGTTGTTGTTGCGCTGTTGATTGCAATTGGCTTGTTTATTCGAACGCAAGTGAATTATGAAACAAAGCTCATGTACTTTGGTGTGTTAAATGGCAGTGCAATCGAGGAGGATTATCTGAGAGAGCAAATGCTAAAGCAACTAGGTACAGGGAAAAAAGAGACCATAGTGGTTTATACAGGGCTCACAACAGAGGCGGAGTATTCGTCAGAAGGCGGATACAATTTGCTTTCGCTCTACATGGCAACAGATCAGATGGATATCGTTTTTTCGGATGCAGATGGTGTGACTTATCTGGCAAAATCAGGGGCAATAGCAGACCCAGAGATTTGGGCGACAGAAGATTTGAAGGCCTTGTGGAAGAATCAGGTCTATGAATGTGAGGCACTTGAAGAGGAAGCATCTATCGATGATCCAACCTATGCGGTAATGCCTGTTGGATATGATATTGCAGGTAGCCAGCTGATGGATGATCTAGGACTGGAAGAGAATTGTCATTATATGGTAGCTTGCTATAGTTCGGGCCGTTTAGAAGCGATTCAAGGTTTTTGCCGCTATGTTTGCGAGCACGAATAGGAAAAGAAACAACCCTTACATTTTTACCATGGTAAAAGTGAAGGGTTATCTTGCGATATGAGGTGAATCAGATGCAAATCGGAATTCGATTTCACGATCTGGCTCCAGGATCCCTGGAGGAACGTGCAAAATTTGCAGCAGATCAGGGCTTTTTATGCACACATCTTGCCTTGTCAAAAATTGGGCCATATAAGATGACCGTGCCTGAGTTGACACCAGGGTGGGCGATGCAGGTAAAGCGTGCAATGGATGCAGAAAAGTTGGATATTGCAGTGCTGGGGTGCTACTTGAATCTAGCGACACCAGATGAAGCTGCATTAAAGAGAACCCAAGAGGTATACAAGGCACACCTTCGCTTTTCTTCTATTCTTGGCGCAGGTGTAGTTGGCACTGAAACTGGTGCAGTAAATACGCAGTATAAGTTCGAAGAAGCAAATCATAGCGATGCCGCTCTTGAAACTTTTATTCGCGGTTTGGAACCTGTGGTTTCCTACGCGGAAAAGACGGGTACCATTCTCGCAATCGAACCAGTATATAAGCACATTGTGTGTAATCCGAAACGCGCAAGACGCGTGCTCGATGCTATAGGCTCCCCAAATTTGCAAATCATTTTTGATCCTGTGAATTTACTAGGCATCGACAATTATATGAGACGTGACGAGATTTTTGCGGAGGCAATGGACTTGCTTCGTGATGAAATCGCTGTCATTCATATCAAAGACTTTAAGGTGGAAAATGATGAGCTTGTCTCAATTGCAGCAGGCACTGGTGAAATGAATTATGAAGAGATTGTTCGTTTCGCAAAGACCTACAAGCCATTCATCCATACCACTTTGGAGAATACAAAGCCTGAAAATGCTGTTCAGGCAAGAACCTATATTCAATCCATCTATGATGAGATGGTATAAATAAGGAACGAAAAGGAGAAATTATTATGAACGAAATCTTAGAGCAGTTTGGAAAAATTGGTATTATCCCTGTTGTCGTATTAGACGACGCAAAGGATGCTGAGCCACTTGGAAAGGCTCTTATGGAAGGTGGACTTCCATGTGCTGAGGTTACATTCCGTACAGCAGCTGCTGAGGAATCTATCCGCATTATGGCTGAGAAGTTCCCAGATATGCTTGTAGGTGCTGGTACTGTTCTTACTACTGAGCAGGTTGACCGTGCAGTTGCAGCAGGCGCAAAGTTCATCGTTAGCCCAGGAATCAATCCAAAGGTTGTTGATTACTGTGTAAAGAAGGGAATTCCTGTAACACCAGGTACCTGTAATCCTTCTAATGTTGAGACCGCTCTTGAATTCGGTCTTGATGTTGTAAAGTTCTTCCCAGCTGAGCCAGCAGGTGGACTTAACTATATTAAGGCAATCGCAGCACCATATGTAGGACTTAAGTTTATGCCAACAGGTGGAATCAATGCTGAGAACGTTAAGGAGTACTTAAAGTATGATCGCATCCTTGCTTGTGGTGGATCATGGATGGTTAAGGGCGACTTAATCAAGGCTGGTAACTTCGATAAGATTCGTGAGCTTACTGCTGAGGCAGCACAGATTGTTAAGGATATTAGAGGATAAAAAGGAGAATAATCATGAATTTGAATTTAAGACCAAAGGAAGAATGCATGTTTGACGCAGTATCTCTTGGAGAGGTAATGCTTCGTTTAGATCCAGGTGAGGGACGTATCCGTACCGCTAGAAGCTTCCGTGCTTGGGAAGGTGGCGGAGAGTACAATGTAATCCGTGGACTTCATAAGTGCTTTGGCATGAAGACTGCTGTTATTACAGCTTTTGCTGATAATGAGGTTGGTCTTTTGATGCAGGACTTCATTGAGCAGGGTGGCGTATGTACAGACCTTATCTATATGAAGAAAACAGATGGTATTGGACGTATCTGTAGAAACGGTATCAACTTTACTGAGAGAGGATTTGGTATCCGTGGTGCTGTAGGATGCTCTGACCGTGCAAATACTGCAATTGCTCAGGCTACTCCAGAAGATTTCGATTTTGAGTATATCTTTGGAACACTTGGTGTTCGTTGGTTACATACTGGTGGTATTTATGCAGCTCTTTCTGAGCAGTCATGTGAGACTGTTCTTGCTGCAATTAAGACTGCTAAGAAGTATGGAACAATCGTTTCTTATGACCTTAACTACCGTCCTTCAATGTGGTCTGCAATCGGTGGACTTGAGAAGGCTCAGGAAGTAAATAAGGAAATTGCAAAGTATGTAGACGTTATGATTGGTAACGAGGAAGACTTTACTGCATGTCTTGGTTTCGAAATCGAAGGAAATGATGAGAACCTTAAGACACTTAACCTTGATGGATACAAGAAGATGATCAACGAGGCTGCTAAGACCTATCCTAACTTCAAGGCAGTAGCGACTACTCTACGTCAGGTTAAGACTGCAACTGTTAATGACTGGTCAGCAATTTGCTGGGCAGATGGCGAGATCTACAAGGCTAAGCAGTACGATGGCCTTGAGATTATGGACCGTGTAGGTGGTGGTGATTCCTTCGCTTCAGGTCTTGTATATGGCCTTATGACAACAGGCGATGCTGAGCTTGCTGTAAACTATGGTGCAGCTCATGGCGCACTTGCAATGACAACTCCAGGTGATACTACAATGGCTTCTAAGAAGGAAGTTGAAGCTATCATGGGCGGAGCTGGCGCTAGAGTACAGAGATAGTTTTCTATCATTTTTATAAGACAAATGCTGCCGCAGAGTGCATAGCTCTGCGGCATGTGGATTATGAGGAGGTTTCCGCCATGGAACTTAGAACAGCTGCTTCACCAAGAGACGTGAAGACATATGATACAGAAAGATTAAGAGAGGAATTCTTGATTCAGAATCTCTTCGTTCCAGGAGAGATGAAGCTTGTATATAGCCATATTGACCGTATTATTACAGGCGCATGTGTTCCTACATCTGCTCCAATTGCGCTTACAGCAGGAGATGAGCTTCGTGCACAGTATTTCTGTGAGAGAAGAGAACTTGGTGTAATTAATATCGGTGGTGCTGGTACCATTACTGTTGATGGTAAGTCATATGCAGTAGGACACAAGGATGGTATGTATATTGGCCTTGGTTCAAAGGATGTTGTATTTGCATCAGATGATGCATCATGCCCTGCAAAATTCTATTTGAATTCTGCACCTGCGCACAAGGCATATCCAACCAAGCTGATTAAGCTTGAGGGAACATCAGATTCAGAGGATGTTGTCATTATTAAGGATGAGAACAAGGTGGAGCTTGGCTGTCTTGAAGAGTCAAACCATCGTGTAATCAATAAGTATATCCTTCCTGGACAGGTTGAGAGCTGCCAGCTCGTTATGGGTATGACCGCACTTAAGCCAGGTAGCGTATGGAATACTATGCCATGCCACACCCATGATCGTCGTATGGAAGTATATCTTTACTTTGAAATGCCAGAAGATGCATTCGTAATGCATTATATGGGAGAGCCACAGGAGACACGTCACATCGTTATGCGTAATGAGGAGGCTGTTATTTCTCCAAGCTGGTCAATTCACTCTGGTTCTGGTAGCAGAGCATATACCTTCATCTGGGGAATGGTTGGTGAGAATCAGGCCTTTGATGATATGGACGGCGTAGCCAATAAGGACATTCGCTAGTCCGAAAGTCCGATGCGCAAAGTTGCGCATATGGATATAATATCGTTAGTTTTTATGAATGGGGAAGATGAGTAATGGCTTTGACAATATACGATATTTCCAAAAAAGCTGGGGTTTCGATTGCAACCGTATCTCGTGTTTTGAATGGAAGTAGCAGTGTGAGTCCTGCAACCCGTAAAAAGGTTATGGATATAATTGAAGAATTCGACTATACGCCAAATGCATTTGCAAGAGGTATGGGGCTTGGGTCTTTGAAGACGGTTGGTATTCTGTGCGCAGATTCTTCTGACTTGTTCTTGGCAAAAGCTGTATACTACTTGGAGCAGGAACTTCAGGCAAATGGATATGAGTCATTGCTTTGTTGTACTGGTTACAATCTGGATGCAAGAAAGAACTATTTGAATTTGATTCTGTCCAAGAAGGTGGATAGTATCATTTTGGTAGGTTCGAACTTTATTGCAGGAACGGAAGATGAAAACCAGTATATTATGGACGCCTCAGAGCAGGTACCGATTATGCTACTCAATGCTGCTTTTGATCATCCAAATGTGTATAGTACACTTTGTGATGATTATACAACAATGTTTGAAGCAACCTCACTTTTTATCGGATCAGGAATTTCAGATTCTATTTATTTATATGATTCTAATTCTTATTCTGGTAAGAAAAAGCTGGAAGGCTTCAAGGCAGCAATGCGTGAGAATGATATTCCAAACAGTGAGGAACGTGTATTTTTCTACGAGGGTAAGACCGATTCCGTGAGTGAGGTGGCAGCCTTTGTACAAAAAATTGCGGACAGTGGGGTGAAGTTCCGCGGGGTGATTGCATCAAGCGATACCTTGGCAATTGGTGCTATGAAGTATGCACAAAAAAATGGCATCTCTATCCCAAAGGATCTTTCGGTCATTGGATACAATGATTCTATTTTGACAAGCTGTTGTGATCCAGAATTATCTTCCGTAGACAATCGACTGGAGACTTTGACGCATCAGTTGGTGCAGACGCTTGTGGGAGTATTATCTGGCAATGAAATGCCACAGAAATCTATTTTTTCTGGACGTATCATCGCAAGAGATACTACTATATTTTAAAAAAGAACAAATAATAGAAGGGAGCTTCCAAAGTAATTGGAAGCGCCCTTTTTTCAGTACGTGACATGTGTGTAGTCTGGGCGACTAGGAAGAAATCCGTTTTCCGTATAGACAGCCCTGATATTCATTATAATAATCTTCCTCCACCTTTTTCATTGCAACAGCAATGGCATCTGGGAAGAAGTGGAACTCAAAATCGATGCTTCCAACATGGGAGTCAATGACTTCAATTCGTACCCGAAGTTGGTCAACCGCGGTGAATGCCCCGCTGGCATAAGAACAAAAATCATAGCCTGGAAGGCGCCCTTCCTGCAAGTGCTGAAAGCCAAATGTGATTTCGCATTTTTCCCCGTGTAAATAATAAGAGAGTGTGCCCGCGGCTTCTTGGAAGCAAAGACTTATATCGGAAAAACCCTGTGCGTTCTCGTTGAGCCGGTAGGTTAAAGCCTGTCCCAAGTCGACTGCAAAGTGTGATGCAAAGTCGGAAGGAGTAAAGTGGCTGTCTAAAGGCTTCATACAAAGTTGTGAAAGGAAGAAATCGAGATGAGTAGACCTGGCTGTTTCGCCTTCGGACTTATGAGCCTCTTGCAGATATGGAAGAATCTCCTCATCCAAAGCATCAAAAATGAACTGATTACCTCCTCTTACAGGCTGGGTGTCTGCGGTGGTGCATAAGCAAAACTGATACTGTGGATAGCAAAGAATAAACTGTCCGCCCATACCATAGCACATATATCCGTTGTTTCTTGTGCGCCAAAACATCATGCCATATCCTTGCGCCTCAACAGCATGTGTTGCGTTGCGCGCAGTGTCAGACAGGTTGGCAGTCATAAGGGAAAGGATTTCTTTGGAAAGTAGTTGCTTTCCATCAATGTTTCCCTGATGAAGAAGAAAATAGCCTATTCGAATCAGGTCTGTAGCTGGTGCGACAAGACCGGAACCTCCCATAGATACACCGAATGGATCCGTAAGCATATAAGATTCGTTTGAAAGTTCTAATGGGGCTAGCTGTTTCTTTATGTAATCAAGCATAGGCATGCCAGTCAACTTTTCCACAAGAGCGCTGAGTACGTGAGCGGAACCAGTGTCATAGTGGAAGAAAGCCCCTGAAGGATGGGTTGGCGCAGTGATGAAGAAGCTTTCCACCCAATTTTTCTCAGGTGCAATCTTATATGTAGTAGACTTGTGACAGGTGCGCATCATGAGCATGTTGCGAATGGTCATGTCCTGAATCCATGGGTGGACAGCTTCACAGTATTCAGGGAAATAGTTTGTGATGTTATCGTCTAAAGATAAGAGGCCTTCTTCTATTAATAGGGCCACAGCAATTGCAGTATAGCTTTTGCTGATAGAGAACATGCGATGCAATTGTCCACGCCTAAATGGAGCATAATAATGATCGAGGATGAGCTGATCCTGATATAAAAAATGCACAGAATGCATTTGAATATTGCTATCTTCTAAGCGTTTTAGGAAAGACAATATGGCTTTTTCAGGAATTGCAAGGCTTTTTTGCACTGTTTTTTCTGGATAAATCATAAAAATTTCCCCTTGAAATAAGATGTTTTGTAATGTCTATGGTCAATTTGCATAAAACTGATGGATGAATATGCGCAAAAATGGTGCTGAATATGCGCCAAATGTAATTTTGACCTTCTAAATCCTATTGTATCAGATAAATTTCAAAAAACAACTCCATGTAAGCACTTTCAAAACCCTTGAAAAATGGGCATTTTTCTGTAAAACCCTTGAAAAATGGCACTTTGCACAATGACAAAACTATTGCAAAACACAAATTCAGATGTT
Organism: Agathobacter sp.; assembly: GCA_045628825.1. GTDB lineage: Bacteria > Bacillota > Clostridia > Lachnospirales > Lachnospiraceae > Roseburia. The sequence continues at coordinate 1,269 of JAZQQA010000145.1, read as the reverse complement.
AATATAAGCACAGATATGAAAGTGCTTACACAAAATAGTATCTAACACTTAAGGAGGAAAAACAAAATGAAAAAGAAAGTAATTTCTATGCTTCTCGTTTCAGCTATGGCAGCAAGCCTTTTCGCTGGATGTGGAAGCAACGCAGCAACTCCAGCAGAGACTGCTGCACCAACAGAGGCAGCTCCAGTTGAACTTACAGCTCCAGAAGAACTTACCATCATGGTAGACGGAACTTTAGTTGCAACTCAGGAAGAGGGACAGGACGCATTCGTTGCAAAGCTCCAGGAGTTAACTGGAATTAAGAAGATCAACATCGTTCAGCCTGACCACTCAGCTTACTATGATAACGTATCACAGATGATGGCTGACGCAGCTCAGAGACCTGACGTAATTCTTCTTGGATCTACTTACTATGCAAGCTATGCTTCAGAAGGAATCCTTTGGGATATGACTTCAGCATACGAAGCATCAGATCTTAAGGCTCGTCATGAAGCTAAGGGATCAAGCGTATACGTTGATTCAGTTCGTGTTGATGGAAACCTTTATGGTATGCCATTCCAGAAGGGCGGCGGATGTATCACATACGTACGTCAGTCTTGGTTAGATGCAGCAGGAATCTCTACACTTCCAACAAACTTTGCTGAGTATCTTGATATGCTCCGTGCATTCAAGGCAGCAGGTCTTGGCGAAGCTGGTTACGTAATCGGTGCAGCTGGTTTCGTAGGTGGCGAGGCTCCATACGTTAACTACTGGCCAGAGTTCTACCAGGATGCTTACCCAACATTTGTTCAGCAGGCTGATGGAACATGGGTAGATGGATTTACTCAGGACAGCATGAAGGCAGCTCTTCAGAGATTATCTGATGGTGTTGCAGAAGGACTTATCGACCTTCAGTCACTTGACCAGTCTACTTCAGACGCTCGTAACAAGTTCGCAGCTAACGAGTACGGTGCTTACACATACTGGGCTAACCACTGGGCAGCAAACCTTACCAACAACATTGCTAAGGCTGATCCAGAAGCAGACCCAACACTTGTACAGCTTCCACCAATCGCAGAAGTTGGACAGTACATCAACCGTCTTGCTAACGTATGGTGTATTGTAGATGATGGTGATGGAGATAACACCCGTGAGGCTTCTATCTTCAAGTACTTCATCGAGACCATGCAGGATGGCGCTGATTGCCAGTTCTTATGGACATACGGTGTAGAGGATGTTCACTACTCATTCAAGGCAGGTACTGTACTTGCAGGTTCTGACAAGGAAAAG
>JAZQQA010000144.1:0-8120 GCA_045628825.1 Agathobacter sp. | reverse complement strand
CCCTGCAGACTGCTTCTAAGAATTACAATCATAGGAAGAATGAAGAAGAACAAAGAGTCGACACGGTGATAAAGCCATGCTGTCTCAATCACTTCTTCAATCTTGGTATCTGAAATGGCAACAATCAATTTTGGGCAAATTGTATACGACACCAAAATCACAAGGCAGGCACAACCCCAACCGATTCCAAGTGTTCTCCAAATCGCAGACTTGATACGATCCAATTTCCCAGCGCCATAATTCTGTCCACAGAAGGTTGCCATGGAAGTACCAAGCACTGAGAAAGGCACAAAATAGATGCTGGAAATCTTACGAGCCACTGTATGCGCAACAATAATGTTGGTTTCAAAGGTATTGATGGCCGTCTGCAAGGTCAAGGTTCCAATATTAACAAGACATGACATGAAGCCCATAGAAAGACCCGCTGGAATCATTTCTGAAACCAGCTGCCTGTCCCAAGCAAAAGCCTCCTTGTTTAATCGAAGCAAAGGATACTTGATCCACGCATAGAAAAAGCAAAGTGCTGCAGATAAAAACTGGGATACAATGGTAGCCGCCGCTGCTCCTGCAACGCCTAGGTGCAGCACTCCTACACATAGGATATCCAATCCAACATTTAGAATGGCAGAAAAAATCAAAAACAGAAGTGGCGTAAAAGCATCCCCGATGGCACGCAGATTGGCAGCCATCACATTATAGAACAAGCAAAACAAAAGGCCACATAAAAGGATCGTAGAATAGCTTTTCGACATTGCGCGATGCTCCACGTGAATATGGAGCCATCCCATAATCGGATCCATGCCCGCAATGCAAAGAACGGTAAGGCCAAGCGCAATCACTCCACCCATAAGAAAGGAAAGACCAAAGGTATTCTTTACACGCTCCATGTTCTTTTTTCCAAAATTCTGTGCGGTAATCACCGCAAAACCATTGGCCAGTCCTACAACAAATCCGCCTACCAAATCGCTTAACATGCTAATAGAACCTACCGCTGCCAACGCATCGTTTCCAATGTAGGATCCAATAATCCTTGTGTCTGCCAAGCTGTACGCCATATTAAAAAGCATTCCAATAAAAATCGGAAATGCAAATTGCAAAATGACCTTTGTAATATTGCCTTTCGTCAAGTCTTTCATGAAGTTTCCTCTTCTACTCTATTCCAAAATTCCCGCACCTGCTCCTCCACCGTGGCGAGGGTGCATACCTTTCGCTCTTCCCATTCCCTTGGAAAAAGTGGCTCATAATCTCTCTGTAAAAAACGATCGTCCAAAAGGACAATGATGCCACGGTCTTCGCTGGTTCGGATGACTCGACCAGCTGCCTGAAGCACCTTATTCATTCCTGGATAGCGGAAAGCATAATCAAAGCCACTGCCATCCATTTCATCGTAATAATTCTTAAGGATCTCCCGCTCATTGCTAATCTGCGGAAGCCCCGTTCCCACAATAATGGTTCCAATGAGCGCATCCTTTTTGAGGTCAATGCCTTCCCCAAAAATGCCTCCCATCACAGCAAAAGCAACTAGGGTACGATCTGGCTCTTCAAATTCTGCCAGATAGGCTTCGCGGTCCTGCTCCTTCATGCCAAGGGTCTGGCGAATGCAAGCCACTCCATCCTGGGCCATCCCTTCAAAAAGCTCATACACCTCATCCATCATCTTATAGGATGGGAAAAAGACAAGATAGTTGCCCCTTCTGCAGCTTGTCACCAGATCAATGTAACGCGCCATTTTTTCATATTCACTGGCATTTCGCCTTGTATATTTCGTACTCACTTCTTTGCCAAACAAAAGCAATCTCTGCTCCTGTGAGAAGGCAGTCTCTGCATATACCGCGTAGTTCTCTTCCTCGGTACTAAGAAGCCTCTTGTAATAATGGATTGGAAGAAGCGTTGCAGAAAAATAGATGGTGGCCTTGGCTTTGTCCAGACACTTTTGCAGATTTGCAGAAGGATCTACACAAAAAAGCTTATACATAAATCGACCATCCTCACACATCTGGGTATACATCACATAATGCTCATCGCACAAGTCGCAAATATCAAGGAAATTGCGTAAAGCAAAATAGAAATCCAGCACCTCTTTCTTTCCAGCAAAATCATATGCCTTTTGCAAAAACGCATCAAAGGAAGCGCGAAGATTCATAAGGGCAAAGTGGAAGTTACCAATTTCTTCATGAATCACATAGTTTTCACACTCTCTTTTGTATTCCAGCATAATCTTATTGCAACGCTCTAACTCACGCTCAATCTTTTTGCTATGCAGCTTCATAATTTGCTTTACAGCTAAAAAGTCTTCCTTATAAAGCTCTGCACTATACATCTCTCTGCTTCGGTCCACCAGATTATGGGCCTCGTCTACCAGGAAAATATAGTCTCCCTTGATTCCCTCGGAAAAGAAACGCTTCAAATATACCGTCGGGTCAAAGACATAATTGTAATCACAAATAATATTGTCGCACCAAGAAGACACGTCCAAGCTCATTTCAAATGGACACACCATATGCTCCTGTGCCTGTGCCAGGATCTCATCACGTGTAAAAAGATCCGATTTTTGTAGCAAATCATACACCGCATCATTGACGCGGTCAAAATGCCCCTTTGCATAAGGACAATTCACAGGATTGCAATCCATCTCCTCACACAGACAAAGTTTTTCTTTGGCTGTAAGCTGTATAATTTTTGCCCGATAACCCTGCTCACGCAAAAGCGCAAAGGTCTCCTTTGCAACTGTCGCAGTAATGGTTTTGGCGGTCAAATAGAAGATGCGATCCGCCAGATTCTCTCCTACCGCCTTTACCGCTGGGAAAACGGTAGAAATGGTTTTTCCAACACCAGTTGGCGCCTGAATAAATAGATTCTTTTGGCGCGCAATCGTACGATATACATCAGATACCAACTGCTTTTGTCCCTCACGGTATGGATATGGGAACTTTACATCCACAATACTGTCCTGTCTCTTTTTCTTCCACTCATGCTCAAAATCAGTCCATTTCTGATAATCCTGCATGAGACGCAAAAACCACTTCTCCAACTCCTCAGTATCCCAGACTTCCGAGAAACGCTTCTGCTCTAAGGTCTCAATATCGCAGTATGTCATCTGTATACCAATTTGCTCCAGCTGGTTTTGAAGTGCAAAAATATAGGCATAACACATTGCCTGGGCTTTATGGACATAGAAAGGCTGCTTAATGGCATCCATATCCATGTACATACCCTTAATCTCATCAATGAAAAAAAGACCGTCCGCATTTGGAAAAATGCCATCGGCTCTACCTTCTACTTCAATATCATAGTCCCCTGCAGCATGAAGGTAAGTTAGCGGAACTTCCGCCTGATAATCTGGCCCCTGGGCATTCTGGATGAGCTTATGAATTCTAGTTCCCTCAAGCATCGCATCCTGATTCATCCCACCGCCATGGCGATTATCGATATCTCCCTCACGGAAAATAAACTCTACCAATGCTCGCACAGACACGTGAACAATATGAAACTCGTATACATCTTCCTTTTTCTTTTTTGCCACTTGTCGTCCTGTGCTCCATCATTCTGCAAGAATACTTTTATAACAAAAAATGTCCTGCTCCAAGTTTGGAGCAGGACACGGTTTCGTCCCTATATATTCTATTATGCGATAGAATATTTCGCAATGAGATTTTCAAACTTCTTATCATGTCCACCGTAACAAACCGTAAGCTTGTGCGCAATTCCAAGAGCAAGCATTCCAAGTAGTGACTTTGCATCAACTGCGGTATGTTTTGCATACACATCAATATCAAAATCGCACTGCGAAGCAGTATTTACAAATTCTTCAATATCACGAAACTCGTCAAAACAAATAGTAATTTTATTATCGTACATATGGATACCTCACTTTCATACAATAATAATCTTCTTGTTCGAGTGATTATGCCACGAATCTCAAAAGGTGTCAAAAAAACGCATTTACACCACACCCTTAGAATTCTGCATATTTTTAGTAATATTTCGCAAGCATCTTTTGTTCATTATATCTATATACGGAAACTACAATTTTAGAAACTGTTTATAGTTCCGTGAAAATACACAATATACGCGACTTAGCGATAAAAAAGGTGGAAACTTTTCATAAAATTTCCACCTCATTTTCCATATAAAATGCCCAAAAGCATATTTATTCAAGACTACCGTATTTACTTAATTCTTTCAAATAAATCTCACCGATAGGACTTACCTTCGTTCCCTTATGTCTGATATAGCCAATATGCATCTTCTCGCTCTCTTTAAGCGGAACCGCAATATAATCAGAACCATTTAAGTCTTCGCATATAACGCCTGAGCAAAGAGTATATCCATTGAGACCAACCATCAGATTCAGCATGGTCGCACGATCATCTGCCTTAATAATCTTCTTATAATTATAAGCAGACTTCATTTCTTCCGCAAAATAGAAGGAATTATTCATTCCCTGCTCAAAAGCTAGGCATGGATAGTCTTCCAGGTCCTTCATGGATACGCTGTCCTTCCCTGCCAGTGGATGATTTTTCCACAAGTAAGCATAGAGATCGCACACGAATAGTTCCGTAAAAGTCAAACTATATTCATTGAACAATTTTTCCAACACCTGACGATTAAAATCACTCAGATACAGAACTCCTAGCTCACTCTTGCGCTCTCTAACATTCTCAATCACCTGATGGGTTTTGGTCTCATGAACAGCAAACTCGTAGTCATCCATTCCAACCTGCTTAACCATCTCCACAAAAGCCTTAACCGCGAATGAATAATGTTGCATGGAAACTGAAAATTTTTTCTTTACCTGCGTTCCAATATAGCGATTTTCTAAGAGTTCATACTGCTGCAATACCTGCCTTGCATAGCCTACAAACTCTTCCCCCTCTGCCGTAAGCGTAATGCCTCGATTGGTACGAATAAAAATGGATAGGCCAATCTCTTCCTCTACATCCCTTACCACCGCCGACAGATTGGGCTGCGACACGAATAAACGCTTGGAAGCTTCATTCATGGAGCCCGATTCTGCAATTGTTACAATTTGTTGCATCTGTTGGATTGTCATTCCATTACCTCTTATAGTTGTATAGTTATAGCAAGCACGTTGCTATAACTATAATACCTTAGCAAGGAATCCTTGTAAACGGTCTGACTGTGGGTGCTCAAAAATCTCTTCCGGGGTTCCAACTTCTACCACCTGTCCCTGATCCATAAAAACAACACGGTCAGCTACTTCCTTGGCAAATCCCATCTCATGAGTAACTACAACCATGGTCATTCCGCTTTCTGCCAGTTCCTTCATAACATCAAGTACTTCACCAACCATCTCTGGGTCAAGTGCTGAAGTAGGCTCATCAAAAAGCATAATCTCTGGATTCATGCAAAGCGCTCGCACAATTGCAATTCTCTGCTTCTGACCACCAGATAACTGGTCCGGATAGTCATTGGCACGAGCAGCAAGATTGACTCTCTCAAGTAAGTCTCTCGCCTGCGCCTCTGCCTCTTCCTTGGTCTTCTTAAGAAGCTTCATAGGAGCAATGGTCATATTGCGAAGAATCGTCATGTTTGGAAAGAGATTAAAGTGCTGGAACACCATTCCCATCTTCTGACGATGCAAATTGATATTAATCTTTGGATCTGCAATATCAATGTCGTCCACATAAATATGTCCATCTGTTGGAAGTTCCAAAAGATTCAGCGAACGAAGCAATGTCGATTTTCCACTACCAGATGGTCCAATTACTACAACCACCTCTCCACGGGCAACGGAAATAGAGACATCATCAAGTGCCTTAATCACACCATCGTTATAATGCTTCTTTAAATTTTCCACACGGATTACATAATCTTTATCGTTCATTGCGTCTTAACCTCCTCTCCAATTTTCCTACGAGAGTGGTAAGCACCACAACAACCACCAGGTAAATTCCCGCTACTGCAAAAAGAGGCAGGAAAGCAATGTAGGTTCTACCACGCACCAAATCTCCAGCCTTGGTCAAGTCAACAACACCGATATATCCAGCAATCGATGTCTCCTTAATCAACACGATAAACTCGTTACACAGTGCTGGAAGAACACTCTTAAATACCTGTGGAATTACAATATAAATCATAGTTTGGGTATAGTTAAATCCAAGGGAACGACCAGCCTCAAACTGACCATCTGGAATGGACATAATACCACCACGAATGATTTCTGCAACGTAGGCTCCAGAGTTAATTCCGAAAGCCAAAATAGCCACTGCAACATCATTGGTTGAAGAGGCAAAAATGATAAAATATGCGATTAATAACTGTACAACAGTTGGCGTTCCACGAATGACCGTAAGGTAAATCTTACAAATCACATTAAGCACAGAAAGTGCGTAAAAACCAAAGGTTTTATTACGCACCATCGCCTCTTTGTTTTTATCATAGGTGGAGCGGACAGTCGCTACTATGGCACCTAAGAGGATACCAATAATAACGGCTACCGCTGTGATTTCAAGTGTAATTCCAAGTCCCCGGAAAAACATCTTCCATCTGTCATCTGTGATAAACACTGCTGTAAAGTCCTTTTGAAAGTCAGCGAACATGCTTCCCATTCAATACTCCTTTATTCTGTGTATTTTTACTTACCAATTATTCTGCTGGAATGTACTTTGCAATGATTGCATCGATGGTTCCATCTGCCTGAAGCTCAGAAAGTGCCTTGTTTACCTTCTCGAGCAAATCAGTATTGTTCTTTGCAAAACAGATTGCATATTCTTCCTCAGCGTAAGCGGTATCAAGAATCTTAAGACCTGCATTTGCTGCTACATATGCCTTTGCTGGCTCATTGTCAATGATCACTGCATCAACCTTACCAGTTGCAAGTGCCTGTACCGCATCGTTACCAGTCTTGAAACGAACAACTGCTTCATCGCCGTAGTCATCAGATGCATAAATATCACCAGTGGTATCCTGCTGTACACCAATCTTAATTGATGATGAAAGATCATCAACAGAAACAATTGCAGATCCTTCTGGAACGATGATTGACTGAACTGCTGTTGCATAAGTATTTGAGAAGTTTACGCTCTCCTTACGCTCATCCGTTACTGTCATACCAGCCATACCCATGCTGTACTTACCCTGCTGCACACCAGCAATAATGGAACCAAACTCAACATCTGCGATTTCAAGCTCCATGCCAAGCTTCTTGGCAATCTCGCCAGCGATTTCAACGTCGATTCCTGCATATCCATTTCCTTCTACATACTCGTATGGAGGGAATGATGCGTTGGTTGCCATAACCAATTTGTTGTTTGCCTTAGAACCACAACCTGTGAACATTCCAAGAACCATGACTGCCACTAAAAGGGCCATTCCTAATTTTTTCATAATCTTACCTCTTTCTTATGCATTTAAGATGCATACTTATTAAAAAATTGATTGTTTTCACTAATAATATACATCTTATATGCATATGTCAACATTATTTTGCAATTTTATGCATATTTTTACTTATGACATGAATAAACAGCGGTTCTTTTGTGTTTTTATACACGATATATGCATATTTATACTTCACCATAGTGCAGTGCTAAAATAGCATTACATATAGTTCTTAAGAATATCTGCATCAAGCCCAAGCGCAAAATAATAGGCGACATGGTCCATGTGATCACAGTAGACATAAGGTCCATAGAGCGGAATATCACATGCCAAAACGGTGTGGTCGCATGGGAAGAATAATTCATACCCCTTACCGGACTGAAGAAGTGGCATACGTACCGACTTCCCACCATGTGAAATATACATAGCTTTTCCGACCATGCCCTTAAAGTCATCTTTGAGCTGGCCTTTTGCTTTTATGCTCTCCTTTTTCTCCCAGTCAAAATAGATGTAGCATTCACTCTTTTCTAGCTGCCTTGGCTCCGCCATCTTTTCTGATAAAAGCCTGGTCTTATCCGCCTTCAGGAAGCATACTGCGCCGTTCTTCTTTTCTACATGAACAATCAGTTTTTCCGTAACCAGTTCAACGGCATCCCTGGTCTCCTTTACCGTCCACTTGACGCCTGCCTTAGGTGTCGGATAGGTCAAATCCTTAGTCTCCGTAAAGCTACCACCTGTGCCTTGGAAGGTCACACGAACCACATCGCTATCAATGA
>JAZQQA010000143.1:0-2286 GCA_045628825.1 Agathobacter sp. | reverse complement strand
ATGAAGTATGTGAAGCCTGCATTTGAGGATCTTCTTACAAGGCTTCAGACTGATTATATCGATATTGGAATGATCCATTATGTGGATACTGTAGAGGACTGGGAAAATCTCCAGGGTTCCGATTTCCTAAAGTATGTCTTAGAGATGAAGGAAAAGGGTGTAATCCATCATATTGGAATGAGTTCACATGATCCAAAGACAGCAGCGCTGGCAGTAAAATCAGGTCTTATCGAAATGCTTCTTTTTAGTGTCAATCCAGCTTTTGATATGCTACCTTCTGGACAGGATTTGGATGAGTTACTGGGAGATGGCTATCGTTACGATAGTAATCTTGCTGGAATCAATACAGAGAGAGCAGACTTGTATAAGCTTTGCGAAGAATACAATGTCGGAATCACCGTTATGAAGGGCTTTGCAGGAGGACGACTCTTTGATGAGAAGAGATCGCCATTTGGCGTTGCGCTTACTCCTATGCAGTGCATTCATTATGCATTGACCCGTCCTGGTGTAGCATCTATCCTTTGCGGATACGATACCAAGGAGCAGGTGGATGAAGCGGTATCTTATGAAACTGCAAGCGATGTAGAAAAGGATTATGCTTCGGTACTCAGTGGTGCGCCACTACATTCTTATAGAGGCGAGTGTACCTATTGTGGTCACTGTAAGCCATGTGTTGCAAACCTTGATATTGCTATGATCAATAAGTATTATGACTTGGCGACAATGCAGCCTGAAGTGCCAGAATCGGTAAAGTCACATTATATGCTTCTTGGTAATACAGCATCGGCATGTATCGGATGTAAGCAATGTGAGGCTAGATGTCCATTTGGCGTTCCGATTGCTGACAGAATGCAAAAAACTGCAGCATTCTTTGGAAAGTAATCATAGGTAAGTAATTTCCTATAGTTTGTGTTATAATAGAGCAAAACTTTTTTGGGGGTGCGCGTATGAAAAAAGTAGCACGAAAAATGGCAGTCCTTATGGGCTTTTCTATGAGTCTGGTTTTATCTCTTGTTGGAACCGCAACCGGTGGGCATTTTACCATTCCAAGCTGGCTGATTTCCTTTGGAATTTCCTTTGTGATTTCACTGATGATTGGATTTTTGGTTCCAGTAAAATTGATTTCAGATAAGCTTGGGGCAGCACTTCACATTAAGCCAAGAACGCTAGGAGATAACCTATTTAGCAGCTTGGTGTCAGACATTATCTATACACCAATTATTACCATTATCATGGTAGTAACCATGCTTAAGATGGCAGCAGCCCATGCACCAGCTGGTGCAGTTCCACCAGTAGGAAAAGTGCTTCCGGGCTCTCTTCTTATATGCTTTTTGGTGGGATATGTGGTGATTTGCGTTTTGCAACCAATTTTCCTTAAGATTTGCATGAAGGGCATGCGTCCTGAATAAAGAATAAGAACATCAAACGTGGGGGACATCGTGAAAGAAAAGAAACCAATTCTTCGGAACAAAATATTCCTTTATTTGACAGAATTCTTCTCGGGAATGTCTGTTATGGCAGTTGAGCTTGGTGCCAGTCGACTTATGGCGCCTTATTTTAGTTCATCGCAGATCGTATGGACCATTATTATCGGAACCATTATGATTGCCATGGCACTAGGTAATATCTATGGAGGACGAAGCGCAGATAAGAATCCAGATCCAGACAAACTCTATGGCAGAATCATCATTGCAGCCATCTGGATTGCATTGATACCAGTGCTTGGAAAATATGTCATTCTTGGAATATCTGCTCTACTCATCTTTACCGTAAGCAACAATTTCCTCATTATTGCAGGATTTGTGGCATGTATGATTATCTTTGTATTTCCATTGTTTTTGTTGGGAACCGTTACGCCTTCCCTTGTGAAGTTTACGGTAGATAATCTGGATGACAATGGTAAGCTGGTAGGTAATCTCAATGCCAGCAATACAATCGGTAGCATTATCGGAACCTTTGTTCCAACCTTTATCAGTATTCCAGCAGTAGGAACCTCGATTACCTTTTTGATTTTTGCAGGAATTCTACTGGCCTTGGCCTTTGTTTATTTCCTGAGTGGCCATGGAAATTTTTTAAAAGCCCGGAAGCTTCCAATTAGTCTTGCGATTTTCCTCGTATGCGTGCTTCTTGGGCATGATAACAGTTTTGCTTTTTGGCAAAATGATTTGCTATACGAGGGAGAATCTATCTACAACTATCTTCAGGTATACGAGCAGGGGGATGAGGTGGTGCTTTCCACCAATGTCTTGTTTGGTGTACAGTCTGTCTACAAGAAGGAAAAGGGAC
>JAZQQA010000142.1:0-7508 GCA_045628825.1 Agathobacter sp. | reverse complement strand
GAACCTTAATTTTTGTAGGACTATGCGGAGTAGTTAGCGCAGGACTCATTATTCTTGGCGTACTGGCACTATTGAATGCGTGAGGTGACTTATGGGAAAAATTGATGTGATTAAGAAAAGAATGTTTGAGATTATCGAGGTAAGCCACGAGCATGACCTGTCAAGCCGTGCTTATGACCATATGATGGCCATTGCGGTTATTGTGGGACTCATTCCTCTTACGATTAAGGCCAATACAACTTTTAGACAGCTGATTGACCTTACGACAGCAGTGCTATTCTTAATTGACTATGTACTGCGAATTTTTACTTCTGACTATAAGATGGGTGTAAAAAGCTATAAGGCATATCTGTACTATGCATTTACACCAATGGCTTTGGTAGATCTTTTGTCTACGGTGCCAATTATCGCATTTTTCCTGCCACATTCCATGACACTTGGTTTGTTCCGTCTGTTCCGAGTGCTTCGAATCCTAAAGCTGGTTCGATATTCAAAGACCATGACCATTATTACCAATGTGCTTCGTAATGTGAAAAGGGAACTTTTGGCAGTACTTGTCCTTGCGCTTGCTTATATTTTTGCCAGCGCCATGGTTATTTTTCAGGTGGAGCCAGACCTTTTTAGGAACTTCTTTGAAGCGGTCTATTGGTCTACCGTGTCCATCACTACCATAGGATATGGAGATATTGCGCCAGTCACTTCCATTGGCCGACTTGTGACCATGATTTCGGCTTTGGTTGGTGTTGCAGTCATTGCGCTTCCTTCTGGTATCATTACAGCTGGATATATGGAAGAGGTTAAGAAGAAGAAAAGTAAATTAGAAATATAAGAAGTGGAGATTTTTGAAATGGCAACAAAATTGTTAGTAATTGTGGACATGCAGGAGGATTTTACCAGAGGAGCTCTTGGAAATGCAGAATGCGTTTCTGCTATTGATGGCGTGCTTTCTGTTTTGGAAAACAATTTATACGACGGTGTCATCTTTACAAGAGATACCCATCAGAAGAATTATATGGATACCCAGGAGGGCAGAAAGCTTCCTGTGGTTCATTGCATAGAAGGTAGTGCAGGCTGGAACATTGTCCCAGAGATTGAGAACGCAGTAAAAGCGAAATACCAAAGAGCAGACATCTATTACTTTGATAAGCCTACCTTTGGAAGTGTAAAGCTGGGGCAGTATTTACAGGATTGCTATGGGGATGGCAGTGATCTTCAAGTCGATTTCTGTGGCGTGTGCACAGGAATCTGCGTCATCAGTAATGTGGCCCTAGCCAAAGCCTTTTTAACAGAGGCAGATGTGCGTGTGCTTGCGGATGCTTGCGCTTGTGTTACTCCAGATTCTCATAGGACGGCACTTGCAGCAATGGAGACTTTCCAAGTAACTGTGGTATAAAAGAAAGAGAGGCCACCTTGGTGGCAATAATGTATGGAACATTCAATTGATCAGTTTGAACTTCATAAGCTTGTTGATCCAATTCTCGCATGGTTTTCTTCCCATGCGAGAATTTTGCCGTGGAGAGAAAATCCAGGCCCTTATGAGGTTTGGATTTCTGAAATTATGCTACAGCAGACGAGAGTTGAGGCTGTGAAGCCATATTTTGATCGGTTTCTTAATGCTCTGCCAGACGTAGAAAGTCTTGCGGACGTCGAGGATGATCGCCTTATGAAGCTATGGGAAGGCCTTGGCTATTATAATAGGGCGAGAAACCTGAAGGTGGCAGCAGGACAGATTGTGGAGGATTTCGGTGGAGTAATTCCCTCTTCCTATGAGGAATTGCTTACATTAAAGGGCATTGGTAGCTACACCGCAGGCGCGATTGCATCCATTGCCTACGGAAGGTCTGTGCCAGCAGTAGATGGCAATGTGCTTCGTGTCTTATCACGTGTCACAGGAGATGCGTCCGACATTATGAAGCAGTCCGTGCGCAGTCATATGGAAGAGAAACTAAGAGAATTGATGAAGGACTGGGACAACGAAGACTTGAAGGTGGATGGGAGGTTGAATCGTTGTGGCGCATTCAATTCTGCCTTGATGGAGCTTGGCGCTACGGTGTGTGTACCAAACGGCGCACCACATTGTGAGGCGTGTCCGTGGAAGGATTTGTGTGTGGCAAAAAAAGAGGACACGATTTCTGTGATTCCGGTAAAAAGCAAGGCAAAAGCACGTAAAATGGAAAAGCGAACGGTGTTCATTATCCGAAGCGGGGACCAGGTCGGTATTCGGAAACGCCCAGAAACAGGGCTTTTGGCAGGCTTGTATGAGCTTCCGAATGAGCTTGGCCATTTTTCTGAGGAGGAAGCTCTAGATTATGTGAAATCTATGGGATTCACCGCCCTTCGCATTAAAAAATTGCGAGAGGCCAAGCATATCTTTTCCCATATTGAGTGGCATATGATTGGATATGCGATTCTTGTGGAGGAGCAGGAGAAAGTAGATCTGAGAATTCAGATGGTAGAGGCGCAAAAGGCAGAAGAAACCTATGCCATTCCAAGCGCTTTTGCAAAATATGTCGAGTATTTGAATATCAAACTGGGGCTATAAAAAGAGGAGGCCGGTGCATGTGGCGTGCACCGGCTTGTTATGAAAAAGATTGTATTACATCTGATAATTTCGGGAGGACCTCACTTCCTAAGAAGAGAGGGATGAAAAAGAAAGTTTGTAATTTCTTTTGTCTATGTTAGTAGTATATAAGTGAAATATGAAGAGACTGTGCGATATTTGTAAGTATTTTGTAAACAAATTGTGAACAAAACATGTACGACCATAGTACTAGTTTTTTCGGCTTGTGGTTATAAAGTGCGCAAATATGCGAGAATTGTCAGATATTAGCAAAGAATTTGCGGTCTTATCAAACAATAGCTGGGCTAAATTTTCCCAATCCGGGAGAAATGTGAACAACTTTGACATATTTGTGACCGGGATGGACATAGTACTTCCTAAATAGAAATAAATATTGCTATAATAATATAGAGGAAAGCAAGATACGGAGGATTGTTTATGTACGATACTATCATAATTGGCGCTGGTATGGCAGGCTCTGTTGCCGCGAGAGTGCTTGCGGAAGAAAAGCAGCAGAAAGTGCTTCTTATAGAGCAAAGGAGCAATATTGGTGGCAATTGCTATGATGTACCAGACAATTATGGCGTGATGATTCACCAATATGGACCACATATTTTTCATACCATGAATGAAGAGGTAAGAAAGTATCTATCGCGTTTTACTGATTGGATGGACTTTGGGCATGAGGTTGTGGCAAGGGTTGGAGACAAGCTCCTTCCAATCCCTTTTAATCTGAATACGCTTCGCATGGTCTATGAAGAGAAGAAGGCGAAGGAACTAGAGGAAAAACTGATCGCCTGCTATGGAATGGGAAGTAGGGTTACCATTTTGGAGTTACGTCAGAACGAGGACGAGGATCTTCGTCAGGTAGCAGATTTTGTGTACGAAAATGTCTTCCTTCATTATACAATGAAGCAGTGGGGACAGACACCAGAGGAGATTAGCCCTGAGGTGACAGGTAGAGTACCAGTTCTGATTTCCTATGATAATCGCTATTTTCAGGATAAATACCAGAGTATGCCAGATAAGGGATACACCACCATGTTCTCGCGGATGTTAGATCACGATAATATCGAGGTGTGGCTAAATGTAGATGCAGCCAATGTTCTTTCCTTTTCAGATGGGAAGGTCCTTTTCCAGGGAGAGGAATTCCAAGGAAAGGTAATCTTTACAGGACCTGTAGATGAACTTTTTGACTGCTGCTATGGAAGGCTTCCATATCGCGCGCTTCGGTTTGATTTTGAGCATATGGAGAGTGACGACTTCCAGGGACACAGTGTGGTAAACTATACCGTAAGTGAGGATTTCACACGTATTACAGAGTTCAAGCATTTGACTAGGCAGAAGGACACGAATGGTACTACCATCGTGAAAGAGTACCCATTTTCCTACACGGGGGAAAAGGGAGAGATCCCTTGCTATGCGATTTTGAACCCTGACAACCTGAATTTGTACCGCAAATACGTGGAATTGGCGGATTCCTACCAAGGTTTAGTGCTACTTGGCAGATTGGCAGAATACAAGTATTATAATATGGATGCGATATGTGCGAGGGCGCTTGAAGTTGCACGCACTTTATAAAATGAAAGATATCTTGCAAATGACTAGAAATAAAGTACTAAAAATGCAGGAAGAGAAAAGGAGTAGCAAACATGGAACAGATTATTAAGAGTTTGTTGGAGACCGATGCTTATAAATTTTCTATGGGACAGGCAATCTACCATCAGTTTTCCGATTATAAGACAACTTGGACTTTCAAATGCCGCAATAAGGATGTGAAGTTCACTCCAGAGATGGTGGAAGAGATTCGCCGTCAGATTCAGATGTACTGTGAGCTTCGTTTTACAGAGGACGAGCTTACCTATTTAGAGAAGATTGTTTGGATTAAAGGATCTTATATCGACTTCCTTCGCTTGTGGCAGCCACGCTATGCTGATTTTGAGATTACAACTGATGCAGAGTGCGGTCTTTCCATTGAAACAAAAGGAACCTGGCTCAATACCTCAATGTATGAGATTGCATGTCTTGCCATTGTAAATGAAGTCTACTTCCGTATGCAGTACGATTACGATGAGCTTTTGGAAAGTTTCAAAGAGCGACTTGCAGCAAAGGTTGCAAAGCTTGAGAATGGAGAGTATGAGCTTGGTGCATTTTCTGAGTTTGGTATGCGTCGCCGTCTGTCTGGCGAGGCGCAGGACCTTGCGGTGCAGGCGCTTAAGGCAGCAAAGATTGATGGAACAGGATCTGTTTTTGTTGGTACCTCCAATGTATATCTGGCCATGAAGCATGGTGTTAAGCCAATTGGAACCATGGCACATGAGTGGCTTATGTGCGTCGGACAGGGAACCCACAAGCACAATCCAGCATATTCGAACTGGTATGCGCTGAATGCCTGGGTAAAAGAGTATGGCGTCTTAAACGGAACCGCGCTTACTGATGCCATTACAACGGACTGCTTCCTGCGTGACTTCCAGCTGACCTTCGCAACCCTCTTCTCTGGTGTGCGTCATGATAGCGGCGACCCATATGAGTGGGGTGAGAAGATGATTGAGCACTATAAGGCTTTGGGCATTGATCCAGCGACTAAGACCTTGCTTTTCTCCGATAGTCTTGATTTTGACCGTGCGACTGCAATCAATCGTTACTTCAAGGGTCGCGTGAAGCCAGCCTTTGGTATTGGTACCTTCCTTGCCAATGACACCAAGGTGCCAGCTCTTAACATCGTTATGAAGACCACCATGTGTAACGGCATGGATGTGGCTAAGATTTCCGATGTAGAAGGCAAGGGTATGTGCAAGAATCCAGAATACGTGGACTATCTCAAGCGTTGTATTGAGTGGCGTATGAAAAATGATAATGGAAATAATTCATTGAGAGTGTAATGTCCAGTGGAATCAAGCCTCGTGGCCTATGTGCTGCGGGGCTTTTGCTTTTGCGGCGGCGAGGAAGCGTGCTTTTGCGCTAGAGATGCGGCGAGTAGTATCTATACAGAATAATTGGTTGCTGAGATACTTTTTCATGAGAGTTTTGGCGTGAGATGAGGAAACTTTGCTGGAAAAAGTATCTATAGGAAAAAATGATAGCGTGAGATACTAAAAGAGCATGTGCATGGGCTGGTGGAGGACATTTTTGGTATCTAGGGCGTTAGTCTTTTTGCATAGATACCGTAAACTTTAAAAATGGCGATGGTCCATCATTTTTTTCAGGAAAGGCGGTATCTAGTAACAGAAAAATTATGTATAGATACCATGATAGGATAGTACGAGAAATGTACTGGTAGAAAAATGATGATATTACTTGCATTTTGCCACCTGGGCATGTAATATGTTTTTGCGCAATAGCAAATCAAAAGAATTTCAAATCAGAAAATCACTTCAAGATTGATCTAGACCAATTCGGTCGCTAATTACGCATGGATTTACAATTCAGAACAGAAAAAGAAAGGCGAAATATGACCTTATATGAGCGAATGCGTGAAGAACACGCGAGGTTGGAGAAAGAAACTCTTCAGTTTCAGGAAAAAATGGAAGGACTCCCAGATGGAAAGTTGATTTGCTGCCAGGGGGAAGGAAACACTTACAAATGGTATGTGAGTGATGGACATGAGAAGGTATATCTGCCAAAGAAGGACCGGAGAAAGGCAGAGCTCCTAGCAAAAAAGAAACTATATCAAGCGATGGTGGATGATAATGTTGCTGAAATGAGAGCAATTGATTATTACCTGTCACATCACAGGCTGGACTATTGTAAGCAAGAGCGGGTAATGGATGACGAAGGAATGAGGCAACTTTTGGAGGGACATTACGGTAACATATCAGAAGAACTTGAGGCATGGGCAAATGCTGATTACATCAAATCTGACAAATATCCAGAATTATTAATTCATAAGACACTATCCGGACATATGGTTCGCTCAAAATCCGAGGTGATGATTGCAAATGCTTTTTATATGCATGGGATTCCTTTTCGATATGAGGCGAAAGCAATCATTGGCGGGGTAGAACTCTATCCGGATTTTGAAGCGCGTCGACCATACGATGGGAAAATCTATTATTGGGAACATTTTGGCATGATGGATTCACCACAGTATGTGGAATCTTGTATGCGCAAGATGAATCTATACGTGGAGAATGGCTATGTGCCATCGTTGAACTTTATTGTAACATATGAGACTGCCACACATCCCCTTGATTGTGAGTTGGTGGAAAAAATGATAGAGTACTATTTATAATTGTGGATAGCATAATTGGAAAGAACAGGGAAAGACATTCATATGATCAAACAAGCAAAGCAATCTGAAGTAGAAAAGCTATATCAAGACTTTATAGATCCATATTTTCCGGAGGATGAGAAAAAGCCGTTAGCGGTTATCGAAAGGCTGGTGGCTACTGGCTTGTACCAGATTCTTTATGTGGAAAAAGAGGGAGACATATGTGGCGCAGCATTTTTGACAACCTATCCGGGTGGTAGAATTTATTTGCTTGACTATCTGGCGGTGCGCGAGGATGTGCGCTCAAAAGGGTACGGAGGAGAGCTCCTTCGTGCTTGTTTAAACGCTACTGAGGGCTTACCAGTGTTAATTGAGACAGAATCCTTGGAAAGCGCACCAGATGAGGAAGAACTAGCAGTGCGAAAACGCCGCAATCAGTTCTATCAGAGGAATGGCGCGGTGATGTCGCCTGTAGTATCCAACGTATTTTCTGTGGAATTCAACAATTGGGTGCTGGTAGATGGGGAGATGCCTATGGCAGATGCAATCAGGCAGGCAATACGAGATATCTATTGGTTTATGTTGGATAATGAGGAATTGTTTCGACAAAATGTGCTTGTGTAATTCCCCCTAGAAAATTCTTGTGATTTTCTTGACACCCTAGTCCTTAGGTCTTATAATATTGCAAGTAAAAATGAAAGACTATGACGAAGACAGTAGTTATTGAAGCGAACGTCC
>JAZQQA010000141.1:0-8556 GCA_045628825.1 Agathobacter sp. | reverse complement strand
AAAGTGGCATGCTCCATCTGTAAACTCAATCGCAGCATGGACCATCGGTTGTGCAGCTATTTCATTGATTTCACTTGCAGCAATTTATCTTGGCACCAAGGCTAAGAACGGTGCTACTTTTGCTGATTATGGTATCGTATGGAAGCCAATGACAATTCTTGCTTCTTTCTGTACCGCATTGGTTGCACTTGTAGCTTCTTACCTCGTACTCTTCCTCATTGATGCAGTACTTCATGTAGACTTCAGACTTTGGGTATTCGCTTACAAGACCTTTGATATGAACATTCTTCCAGCAGTATGCAAGTATCTTCCAACATTCTTTGCATTCTACTTCTTATCATCGGTTTCTATTTTTGCAAATACCAACACCAAGAATCTCTCTGGTGTTAAGGGATACCTTGTAGCAATCGTACTTACCGCTGGTGGTTCTATCCTCTGGCTTGGAAGACAGTACATCACCTTGTTCTCAACTGGTGTATCTGCTCATCCAGACGCAGCACTTTCAGGTATCGTTCTTGTAGCAACCGCTGCTGTACTTGTAGTTGCAGCAATTATCTCAAGAGCACTTTACAAGAAGACTGGCAACATTTGGACTGCAGCCTTCTTGAACGCAATGATGGTTACTCTTATGACCATTGCAAACACAACTGTTTACTTCAAGTAATCGAAGAAAACAACCAATTAAAATGCAAAAAGAGCTCACATCCAAACGGATGTGGGCTCTTTCTCTTTTCTCTTATTATCCTCTGTTGTTTCTGGTTCCCTTTCTCGAATAAGCCTTGGCAAGTCCTCCCTCTGCTGTCTCTCGGTAAGACTCATTCATATCAAGACCTGTCTGATACATGGATTTGAGCACCATGTCATAGCTGATTCTTCTGCTGTCTGATAGGAAAAATGCAAGGTTCGCAGAATTGATTGCGCGCATAGCCGCAACCGCATTTCGCTCGATGCATGGAATCTGTACCAGTCCGCAAATCGGATCACAGGTAAGTCCCAGGTGATGCTCCAGGGCGATTTCAGCCGCATACTCAATCTGCTCAATGGTATAACCGAATACATGGCCAGCTGCTGCGGCTGCCATAGAACAAGCCACACCAATCTCCGCCTGGCATCCACACTCTGCACCGGATACGGATGCATTTTTCTTCGCCAGCTCACCAAAGATTCCCGCTACCGCAAGTGCCTCGATAATCTTCTCATCACTCACGCCGCGCTTTTCCTGGAAATAGTATAAAACTGCTGGTAGCACGCCACTAGAACCACAGGTTGGCGCTGTAACAATGATTCCATTGTCTGCGTTCTGCTCACTGACCGCATAGGCATAGGAGCAGACCTTCTGACACTCAATGACTTCAGGATGCTCCGTGCCAAGCTTCTGGTTGTAAAGCACCTTGGCCTTTCTTGCAATGTTAAGGCCACCTGGAAGTGTTCCTTCCTTCTCAAGGACCTCGTGAATCGCCGCCTTCATGGTTTCCCAAACCGTAGCCAGATACTCCCAGATATCCTCATCCTCATTGATTCTTATATATTCCACCAGGTCCATGTAAGAGCACTGGCAAAACTGCTTGATTTCTGCAAAGGAATTCTCCATATAGGTATCCTCTACCGATAAAGCAGTTTCTTCTCCATCCGCCTGGATATCGCCGCCACCAATGCTGTAAAAACGCTGGGTTCCCAGCTCTACTTCCCCCTTTAACGCCACAAAATCCATGGTGTTTGGATGCTTCATATTGGCAGGATCAACGGGCGCAAAAATCACTTCACATGCCTTTGGCTCCAAGGTCTTTTTCACCGCACGATCGGTTCCATGGCCTTTTCCGGTCTTAGAAAGCGAACCATACAAAATCACACGAAAAGCGTCTGCTTCTGGATATGCCTCCAAAAAGACCTTGGCTGCCGCCTCTGGTCCCATGGTGTGGGAACTGGATGGACCGGTTCCAATCTTATAAATATCTCTTATACTCTTCATACTCTACCCTCAAAAAACTAGTCTTCTACTCCAAGATCATCATCGTAGGTCTCAAGGAAATGATGCTTGACACCATCCTTTTTGTACGCGATGACGGTGCTCAGATTGACATTCTCCACGCTCTTAAAGATATTGCCCTCCAGATATGGATTGGTCTTCTTGAGGCTGGCAATCAGTTTCTTCGTCTCCAGTCTCTTAGAAGAAGTGGTGCCATCCTCATGGCAGGTCGTACATGTCTCCGTAAAATGGCATGCACACTGGAGGAACTTCAGATTGTTGTAATCTCTCCACTTGATAATATCCTCTTCACGAATCAGATACAGTGGACGGATCAGCTCCATACCCTCAAAATTGGTGCTGTGAAGCTTAGGCATCATGGTCTGAATCTGACCACCGTGAAGCATTCCCATAAGAATGGTCTCAATCACATCATCATAGTGATGACCTAGCGCAATCTTATTGCAGCCAAGTTCCTTCGCCTTACTGTATAAGTGACCACGTCTCATTCTTGCACACAGATAGCAAGGGCTCTTCTCAATGGTATCCACCGCATCAAAAATGTCACTCTCAAAAATGGTAATCGGAATACCAAGGAGCTTCGCATTGTGCTCAATAAGCGCTCTGTTTTCCTTGTTATAGCCTGGGTCCATAACCACAAAGGTCAGTTCAAAGTTCACCTGACGGTGTCTTTGTATCTCCTGAAACAGTTTGGCCATCAGCATGGAATCCTTGCCGCCCGAAATACAAACTGCAATGTGGTCGCCCTCTTGAATCAGCTTGTAGGTCTTGCAGGCTCTCGCAAATGGAGAGAACAACTGCTTATGGAATTTCTTACGGATACTCTCCTCCGCAATGGCCTGACGGTCTTCCTCTTCGGCCTCATCCTTCGCCATGCTGTCCACCAGATAGGAGGTGTAACCGCCCGCGAGGCTCACCGCATCTCTGCCAAGGTCCTCTAACATCTCTGCCGCCTCCAGCGAGATTTGACCTCTCTGACAATACACAATCAGTTTTTTCTCTGGGGAAAACTGATCCAGAACCACCTGTGGATTTTCTCTCCATTCCTCGTAAGGTAATGCCACCGCACCTGGCATCATGCCATAGTGGGTATATGACTCCTCACGGATGTCGATAAGCACATAGCTGTCTGGTGCCAACTGATCTATTTCTGATATTTTAATTTCTGCCATAAAATAAACCTCTCTTAACCTTAGATGTGTATTATAACACGGTTTTTCCTTCCTCGCATTTCTTTTCCACTTTCGCCCCAATTCTTGTTATTTTTATAGGAATAAAGTACAATAATAAGGTATTGTAAAAGCGTAATGTTCGCGCATTACAGCAAGGATTGGGGGATAAGAAATTATCATGGTTCAAAATTCATTAATTCAAAAAGCCTTGCAATTTTCAAGTGAAAAAATGGCTTCGCCAGAAGCAATCATTTTTAGCTGTGCAAAGCTTGTACTTATGGGCGAAACCGCCTTAGAGGCCTTCCTGACCGAGGAAGAAATCAAGGAGCTCAAAAAAATCCGTACCTACTTTGAGAGTACGAATTTCGACATCTCACTGCTCAAATCTGGTATTCCAGTGATTAAGCTTGAGCTGCTGCAGCATCTTGGTTCCTCTGAGTTAGAAAAGTATGCTTCCTTCAAGGACGATCTCCTCGGAGAAAAGGATGCTGTTTCGCTACTCAAAAAAGCAGTTGAGATTTCGGTTGTCAATTTTGCGCAGGTCTTCGGACAGGGCAAGAGCATGAATGATGTTTTCAACTACTTGGATGAAATCCGAAACAAGCCTTCTACTGAGGGCGAATATGACTTCTCATTAAAGAATCTCGAAAAGGCTTCTACCAAGGAGGAGGCCGGCAATGCGACGACTGCGCCAACGCCTTCCCCAGCTGCAAAGCCTAAAAAGGCAGAAGCAAAAGCAAAGTCGGCTCCGGAAAAGCCAGCAGAAACCGAAGAACCAGAGGAAGAGATTGAAGATGCAGAGGGAGCAGACGATATTCAAAAGCTCATTGCATCTGACAGCATCGCAACCATGCAAAGTGGCTTCCTTCTTCTTCAGGCAAAGCTCTTAGAAGAAATCAAGGGCCAGGACCAGGCCATTTTAAAATTCTGTCGTGGCTACTTCGAAGGAGAAGTCTTATACAAGCAGACCAAGGAGCATGAGAAGCCAAAGAACTTCTTCTTCCTCTTTGGACCTCCTGGTGTAGGAAAGACCATGCTGTCAAATCGTATTGCAAAATATATGGGTGTTCGTGCAGAAATCTTTAATATGAGCGAGACCGATCCACGTGAGGTTGCGAACTTTGTGAAGGTTTGCCCAAATTCCATTGTGGTATTGGACGAAATCGAAAAAGCCAACATGAGCACCATGATGCTGCTCCTTCAGCTTTTAGGAAGTGGCAAAATGCTTGGCACTAACTTTACCAAGTCCACCATCATTTTTACCTCAAACCTTGGCAAAGAGCTCTACAACGATCCTTCTACCAATGTCAATAACATTCCAGAGAAGGTCATCATCGACGCCATTGGAAATGCAAAGAAGACTGTGATGGGACAGGAAGTGGATGTCTTCCCACCTGAAATCGTCTCAAGACTTGCAACCGGCAACGTCATTGTCTTCAACCACATCGCGCCAATTTATCTGAAGGAAATGGCGGATGCGCGTTTTGAAAAATTAACACAGGCTATGTCAGAAAAATATAGTTGGAACATTACCTACCCAAGCACATTGTCCACCATGTTCTTCTTCGTGCGTGGTCTCGACCTTGATGCTCGTGTGGTGACCGGCCAGTCGGATAAGTTTATGCTTCACGAGGTTTATGAGATTTCAAACCTCATGAATGCTGGTCTGATTTCTGAGGACAGTACAAGAATCAACTTTGAGATATCTTTAGAAGGAGCAACGGATCAGATTCATAATCTCTTCCGCAATCCACGCAAGACCAGAGTGCTCTTCTTCTCTGACAAGAAGTATGCGTCCCTCTTACCGTTTGACACAGACCGCTACGAGATTTTCTGGACGGACAATGTCAAGGAGGCCCTTGAAATTCTGAACCAGGACATCGATGCCGTATTTGTGGATGTGCTTTGTAACCCAACCGAGGATAATACAAGCATCCTTTCTGTAAACGACTACAAGACCTCTGGTGTTGAGCTCTTCTATCGTCTCACAGATAAGATTTTAGACGTCAATATCTATGTACTGGATGTTGATAAGAACATCCCAAAAATGGATCGTCAGACCTTTATTTCTGATGGTGCAGCAAGAATTCTTACCTTTGATACCACGGCTCCAGATGCTTTCCTGGAAAAACTCAATGCAATTATTGATGCCGAATATATGGAGAAGCAGGCTCACGAATTCTCTGGCGGTGGTCTTGTATTAGACTACAAGTCTCGTCAGATCATCGAGGATGACAAGACCATCCGTGTAGAGTTCTATGACCTAAAGAAAAAGCTTGGCGTTGACCCAGCCTCTCGTGGTCTTCTTTTGGCCGATGGAGATGTCCCAAATGTTTCTATGGATGACGTCATCGGTGCCAAGGCTGCAAAGGCTGCCCTACAGCATTACATTAACTACTTAAACAATCCAACCGCATACCTGCTCAAGCATCCAGCACCAGCCAAGGGCATCCTATTATATGGCCCTCCAGGAACTGGAAAGACCATGCTTGCAAAAGCTATGGCGTCTACTTCAAATGTTCGTTTCTTTGCGACCAATGCAGCCGCCTTTAAGAGCAAGTTTGTAGGCGAAAGTGAAGAAAATGTGCGTAATCTTTTTGCCCAGGCCAGAAGAGTCGCACCATCCATTATCTTTATTGATGAGATCGATGCCTTAGGCGGACCAAGAGATAACAGTGCTTTTAATCGACATGATGCAAGCCTTCTTACAGAGCTCTTGCACCAGATGGATGGCTTTAGCCTGAATCCAAAGAAGCCAGTATTTGTCATTGCTGCAACCAATGTTCCAATTAAGGGAGAAAATGCTGGACTTGACCCAGCGCTGATTAGCCGTTTCTCTCAGCAAATCGAAGTTAAGCTCCCTGAGAAGTCAGAGCGTCTTGAGTTTATCAAGAGAGCCCTTGCAAAGAGTAAGATTACTTCAATCACAGATGAGGAAATGGAAAGCCTTGCAACACGTACCGCTAACTTCGGTCTTCGTGTTCTGCAAAATGTCATTGATACCGCAATCACTCTGGCGGAAAACGAAGGCAGAGAGCTTACCATTGGCGATTTGATGGAAGCAAGAGAACGTGCAAAATACGGTGAGAAATCAGAGAAGACCTATTCCTTTGAATACTACGATAGAGTCGCTCACCATGAAGCAGGACATGCCATTGCCAACTACCGAAGCGGCATCACGCCAAGCTTCATCTGTATTGCTTCAAGAGCTGATTTCGGTGGCTATGCAGAGCATACAACAGAAGGCAGAGATCCTAGCATGAATCGCGAGGATTGCCTGAATCGTATTATTACCTGCCTTGCAGGACGCGCAGCAGAGGAAGTCTTCTACGGCAAAGATGTGGCAGTTAACACAGGCGCTTCCTCAGACCTAAGCCATGCAACCGATATGGTCATCGATATGCTCTGTGCCCTTGGCATGGAAGAAGGTAGTCTCTTCACCATGTCTCGCAGCGAGATGATGGCAAGTCCAATGGCAAAGGATGTCATTGCAAAGGCCAACCAGATTCTGGTAGAGCAATATAAGGCTGCAGTCAAGTTAATCGAGGAGAACAAGGATGTGGTAGAGCGCATTGCTCAGTACTTATTAGACAAGAACGAAATGTCTGCCCCAGAGTTCCTTAAGATTGTAAAGGGCTAACAGCCAGCGAAATGAAAACGGAAATGAAAAGAAAGACCCGCTCCGGAATCCGGAAGCGGGTCTTTTGGTATCATCTATCCTTTTTTTGCTTGCACAAAAGAATCTCTTATGCAGTGTACTTCTTAAGAGTTGCGCGAATTGCACCAGGGCCTGCGATTAACTCGTTGAAGTAGCCAAGTACAAGCTCTGCCATACCATTTGCATACAGGTCAACACCGAAAATCTTGGTGTTAGAAAGAAGACCATGAATCTTCTCATCTGCTACGGTATCTCCAAGCTTGATGTCTGCAACGAATGGACAAGCTGTCTCAAGAAGTGGATCTGAAGAAAGCTCAAATGCAGCACCATTGTCATCGATTGCCATTAAGTATCTCATCCAGCCTGCGAATACAAGTGGAATGAGCTTAAGGTTTGCAAGATCAAGTCCAGCCTTCTCATAATTCTTGATAGTCTCACCAAAACGGATTGCAAGCTTCTGTGAAGTAACAGTTGCAATACGCTGTGGAGTATCAGGCATGAATGGGTTTGGCACACGTACCTGAAGAACGGTATCGATGAACTGCTTAGGATCAAGAACGCCTGGATTAATTACTACAGGAAGTCCTTCCTTATATCCAATGGTCTCAACAAGCTTTACAAGCTCGGTATCCTTCATCTCATCTGAAATCTTGGTAAATCCAAGAAGACATCCATAAACTGCAAGTGCAGTATGAAGTGGATTCAGACAAGTACAAACCTTCATACGCTCAACCTTATCTACAGTCTCACGATCTGTGAAAATCAGTCCGCCCTTCTCAAGCGCTGGTCTTCCATTAGGGAAAGCATCCTCAATTACAAGGTACTCTGTCTCCTCTGCGTTAACGAATGGAGCAACGTAGGTATTCTTTGAAGTAACAACTGGCTCAAGTTCTTCAAGTCCATCGTTCTTAAGAATCTCTTCAACAGATGCATCTGGACGAGGGGTAATCTTATCAATCATTGACCAAGGGAAAGAAACCTTGCTCTTATCACTGATGTAAGAAAGGAATCCCTCTTCTGCCTTTCCGTTTGCTACCCATGCCTTTGCGAAGCCTTCTACTGCTGCAAAAAGCTTGTCACCGTTGTGTGAGCAGTTGTCGGTAGAAACCATAGCGATTGGCTTTGCTCCTGCCTGGTAACGTGCATATAAAAGAGCAACAACCTTGCCCATGTAGCTTGCTGGCTTCTCTGGGCCTGCTGCAAAGTCTGCCTCAATTGCTGGAAGCATAACACCCTTGCCATCTACAAGAGAATATCCCTTTTCTGTAATGGTGAAGGTTGCCATCTGAAGGCTGTCTGCAGTGAAGATCTCACGAAGTCTGCCAAACTCAACATCATTCTCTGAATCAAGAACGCAAGACTCACCGATAGAACCAACAACGGTCTTTTCTACACTACCATTTGCCTTAAGAGTTACAAGAATTGAGTAGTTGTCATTTGGACGATACTTCTTCTCGATAATCTCATAGTCAAAGCCTTCTACAACGGTGATACCAGTATCGATAACACCATCATTGAGAAGATTCTGTGCTACGTTTGCCTGGAAGGCACGGAAAATATTTCCTGCACCAAAGTGTACCCAGAAAGGTGCTTCCTTGGTCTTTGCAATCATTGCAGCACGGTCAAACTTTGGAAGAATATATCCCTTTGACTCCCACTCTGCTCTATTCTTTAATCCATTTTCATTTAAGATCATGATTTTTCTCCTATTTCAAACCTATTAGCGCTTCTCAACTCCA
>JAZQQA010000140.1:0-6132 GCA_045628825.1 Agathobacter sp. | reverse complement strand
TAAGTAATATGGAAACTGTCAACTAACACAGGTTCACCGCCATTTTTCCTAAGATTTAGATACCACTTAAAAACATATCCCGGACACGGAACAATTTTGTCAACAAGTGTCCTGATAAGTTCCTCGTCAATAGCTGTACCGTCAATGAACAAAAGAGAATCTAACATCTCTTGTAAAAAATATTAAACTTGTCTCTCTCAAGAAATAACAATGTCAATTTTTTAGATTCTTAATAGAGTCAGCAACTATTTTGTCTCCCAAGCTTCTTCCATTCTATAATTTCCAGCACCGAGAATCTTGCAATCGCCGGATGGAAGAATTACTTCTGCAGATGTATTAGCAGGGATAGAAATGGAATATACAGTTACTCCATTTTCTCTTTGCCAACTGCATACCACCTTACCATAAAGGCTTTGATAGTCAGTGCTTGCATAGCTCAGCTCGCCACCTGGTTTTGGAGCAATCACAAAATGATTTTCTCCTGCTACACGAATGCCACCCACAGTATCAAAAAGCCACTGACAAACGGCACCAGGAGAATAATGGTTTTGACTTAGGTTGCCTTCCCAATTTTCCCAGATAGTTGTTGCACCTTCCAATATTTCAGCGAGCCAACCTGGCTTTTTGTTATTCAAAAGCATCTTATATGCAGTCTCAAGTTCTCCGGCTTCAGTTAGCACTTGAAGAATAAACGGTGTAGACAGAAAGCCGGTTCCAACTCTAAAGTGGTACTCCTCCACTGCCTTTTTCAGTTGTATTTGCGCACTTTGCTTTATCTCGTCATCCAAAAGTCCGAAGGCAAGTGGGCGAACCATCTTAGCCTGACGATTAGTGGTCAATTCAGCAAATTGAATGTATGCTTTTTTCGCACCATCCGCATACTTTTTAAATTCTTCAGCATATTCTTCCTTGTCCAATACCTCTGCAATCTCAGCCATCGTAGTCATAGCAAGATAGAAATAGGCTGTACATTCCTCAGGATGTTTGGCCTGTGCACCATATACCTTATCCCGAAATTCTTCAGGTTCAAGCCATTCACCCAGGTGGACGCCTTTCTCATAAGTATAGGCATTGTATGGATTCGCTTGAGCTTCTTTTTTATCTCTCATACCAAGATTTTTCAGCAAGTAATCAGCATATCGTTTTATCATTGGCCAGTACTGAATCAAAATATCTCTATCGCCAAATCTCTTCCAATAACGATATGGAATCAGATAAATAGCATCAGCCCATCCAACAGATGATCCGGTGGCTTTGTACATCATTTCTACACCTTGATATGGTAACACTGCGGGAAGAAGACCATTTTTGTACTGTGCATCATCCATATCTTTCAACCACTTACGGAAAAAAGCAGAAGTATCCATAAGATATGAGCCTGTATCGAAGAAAATTTGTGCATCTCCAGTCCAGCCTAAACGTTCACGAGTAGGACAGTCAGTTGGCAAGTCCAAAAAATTGCTCTTCATACTCCAGCGAGTATTCTCCACCAATTTATTTACCAAAGGCTCAGAGCATTTGAAATCACCGACTTCCTCCATATCAGAATAAACAGCAACTGCAGTAAATTCCTCTGGATTAATAGGAAAATCACTATCTACATGAACATAACGGAAGCCAAATACCGCAAAAGAGGTCTTATAATGATCCAATCCACCGGAGCATATAAAACGTATCTGCTGCATAGGAGTATTCACCACTGCATTACCCACAGTTTTACCGGTAAGCAGTTTTGTAATAAGCTTTGGCTGACTCCAGCCTTTTGCAGGGCGTTGCTCCTGAATATTCGACATATCAAGATTACCATTTTCATCAAGTATTTCTCCGCAAGTCAGTATCATCATCTGTCCAGGTTTTCCCTGTACGGAAAAATTCAGATATCCTGCCAAATTCTGACCAAAGTCCAGAATATTTCCAGGTAGCAATACAGGAGAAAAACATTCATGTTCTCTAACCAGTACATTATTTGATGCCACTAACGCCACAGCATTGTTAATCTCTACTGCATTTCCAAAATAAGAAGGTACCATAGATGCATTATAGACTTCGCCGTCCTTCAGATCAGCAAAACGAACCTGACCGTCATTGCTCCATGCCCAAGTCGCATCTGTACCTATTATCTTCTTTGTACCATCTCTATATATAATTTCAAGCTGAGCAATCACGCCAGTCTGTATTCCATACACATTGACTGCACCATAGGCTGCGCTGCTACCTCGGAACCAACCATCTGCAAGGCGTAATTCGACAGTATTCTCTCCGACGAGCATATTCGTTATGTCATACGTCTGATACTGGATACGCTTACGGTAATCTGTCATACCAGGAGCCATAATGAAATCCTCGATTCGTTTTCCATTGATGGTTACGTCATATAATCCCTTAGCAGAAGCATATAATCGTGCAGACTGTATTTCTTTTTCTGCAGAAATAATTTTCCTAAAACAATCCACTGGATAGCGGACGTTCTTTTTCGGTTTGTAATTACCTGCTATCCACTTGGCAGTCCAATCAGGCGCTTCCAATAATCCCAACTCAAACCAGCTTGAGGAAATCTCTCCCTCTTTACCATTTTCATCCCACAGTTTTACGCTCCAGCAAACTCGTTCCCTACTGTGAAGTTTCCTTCCTTCGTAAGCAATATGAGTCATTGTCGCAGATTCAACTTTTCCACTATTCCAAACCGTTTCGTCATCTACCTTAGCAATAATCTGATAGGCAGACTGAGCAATTCCATCTTGACAATGCCAGAAAAAATGTGGGGTGGAAATGCCCAATCCCAGAGGTTCAGTTAAATATTCTGTTTGCAAATGTACAGCTCTCATTGTTTCTCCTTTTATCCTATGGTGATGTTAGCGCTTTCCTTACCATCTGTAGCAGTTACCTTGCAATTGCCTCCAGTTCTGACAACAGCCAACGCCCTACCATAATATGTTGTAAAATCACCGGTATTATATTGTTCTTCATGGCATGGATTTGCAGAACCAAACCCCAGTAATTCTCCACCTTCTACCATAATATGGAGCTTGCGATCAGCGTTTGATTCCACAATGCCATTCTCATCAGTAAGTTCCACCGAAATGTAGTGGATATCACTTTTGCTTTCCTCTTTAGTCAAACTGATATTCAGATTAGAACTTGCAGAGACTAAACTATTTCTGGCCAGTTCACGGCCATCAGCATCATATGCTATTGCAGTCAATGTTCCGGATGCATATCTGATTTTATAAATAGCCTTGCATTCCTTAATCTTCTTTTTACCTAAGGACTCTCCATTTAGCAATAATTCCACTATATCAGAATCAGAATAGACTTCCACCTCGGCTTTGTTACCTTCACAGCCAGACCACGCCCAACTCTCAATGGCATTAGTTCCTCTCCAAACCGACTTAGACGGACGAATGCCTGGATGATTTACAGGTTTAACTGCAATCCGAGGTGCCTTTTCTAATCCCCATACGGTCGATGCATAGCGGCAAGCACCATCCGGCTTTCCGGTAATATCCACAACACCTGCGCCACCCAAAATCCATGGATATGGACGATTGAACGGCATACCTCCAGTATAGCTCCAGCATCCAAGGCCTGCTTCACCTAAGTAATCCCAACTCGTCCACATAAAATCCCCCAGCAAATATGGCAGTTTCTTAACCTGTTCCCAGTTCTTATAAATATCCTGTGGAAAAGTTTCGGATCCAAAGATAACACGCTCTGGATGTTGGTTACCCTCCAAAGGATAACGACCGGAACCGTAATTATAACCAGCAATATCTAACGCATCTATTATTGGAGTTGCGAGTTCATCCACCTTGTGTGAATTTCCCCCCTTGTTCATACCAGTTCCCACTATGGAAGCAATGATATTGAAAACAAGGCTAGCATTCTTCACTTTACCTTCATCATCCTTTTGATTTCCGCCAGTTGTTTTTTGCTCTCCATCCTGATAAATACCTTGCCCCTTTGCCGCACGACTCATAATCATCAAGTTCAAGCCACAAGTCACAGGACGAGTATCATCTAAACTATGTATCAAATCTATCTGTTTTTTTCCATATTCGATTCCCCTTACTTCCGCCGGCTCTGCAACCTCATTTCCGATTGAATAGAGGATCACACAAGGGTGGTTGTAATCCCGATTTACCATTTCGGCAGTATCTTCTGCCCAGTGGGTTTCAAAATCCAGACCGTAATCGTTGGCAGTCTTGCGATTGTACCACATGTCAAAAGTTTCGTCCATCATGTACATACCGTAATAATCGCATGCTTCAAGCATAGCCCGACTACAAGGATTATGAGCAGCACGAATAGCATTAAAGCCCGCCTCCCTCAGGATCCGCACTCTGCGCCATTCAGCTTCATCCAAAGCAGCCGCTCCAATAATACCGTTGTCATGGTGAACACATCCACCACGAAGCAAAGTCTCCTTGCCATTTATAAAAAGACCTTTAGGGCTCCACTCGATTTTTCGAATACCGAATTTTTCTTCAACAACATCGGAACCTGCCTTGACACGGCAAATGTAGAGATTAGGATTCTCATCATCCCATAGCTTAGCATCTGGTACCACGATTTCACCCGGAGCTCCAGAAGCAACCACTATCTCACCATCCAAAATATCCACTTTAGCATCAGTAGTGGAATTCACTTCAACCTTTATAACAGCCGGATTAATAGCAACGGTAGTGATTTTTATACCACGATACTCAATACGCTCCTCATCTCCCACATAAATCCAAACAGGACGATAGATTCCGGAACCAGTATACCATCGGGAGTTTGGCAACTTGGAATTATCGGCAATAACCGTGATGGTGTTTTCTCCGCCGATATTCAGATTTTCAAGAGCTAATGTAAAAGTAGTGTAGCCATACTTATGACCGCCGATTTCTTTGCCGTTAAGACTGACGGTGCAGTTGCGGTACACGCCTTCAAATTCGATGATGACTTTCTTCCCTGCCCATTCATTAGGCGCGGTGAAGTTTTTCTCATATGTATAAACGCCGCCAGGGAAATAGCCATGGCCACCGTCAGATGCATCCTTGCTGCGCTTTTCCAAAATCTGAGCATCATGAGGCAATGTCACGGGCTTTCCGTTGCAACGCCAGTTTTCATTAAAACCAATTCGTTTCATATTATCCAACCTCCTGCTGTGCCAGTTCGCCCAGAACCTTTAGGCTCTCTTTTGGGTAACGAACCTGTGTATTGCGGTCTACGGCAATCAGACCAAAGGTCTTTGCATAGCCTGCTTGCCATTCAAAATTATCCAGTAAACTCCAATGCAAATAACCAACAACATTCACTCCTTCATCCTTTGCGGCTTTCACTCCAGCAACCGCTTCCCGGATGAATGCGCATCGACGTTCATCATTGTCCGTGCCGATGCCGTTTTCCGTCACCAACAGTTGTCCCGGGAATTCTTTCGCCACCTTACGCAGCACATTGCCAATAGACTGTGGGTAATCCTCATAGCCCATCTGAGTCAGGGATGCACCCGATGCTGGTTCCTTTGCTCCAGTGGCATCCACGATTTTTCTGGTATAATTCTGCACACCCAGGAAATCATCCTCCTGGATATAGGGCAGATACCAATCGAAATCCTCGTGCCATAGCTTTGCTGCCATTTCCACGCCATCCGCAGTAGGCTGATAATCGAACAAAGACAAGGTCAGCCCTACTTTTGCATTCTTGCAATGCGCTTTGATTGCCTGAACCCCAGCCCGATGTGCCTGCATGACAATCTCCTCCTGTCGGAACTTCCGAGGTTTCAGGAAGGTGTTGATGGCAAAAGGATTGCAACGGAAGGCTCGTCCCTGTTCCAGCATACCCAACAGAATGATTTTTAGGTTCAGCCCATCGTTGGTGCCGACCTGGACAGCGCCTTCATTCTTTTTACCAGCATTCATCATGTCAGCGATTATTTTTTGGAGTTGGTAGCCCATATTGGCCTCGTTGATAGTACAAACATAGTTCAACTGGTCACCCAACTCCCTGGCAATATACTCGCAGTAACGACCAAAGGCTTCTGCTGCATAGTGCTTGCCCCAGCCACCCTTGGAAATCAGCCAAGCAGGGCTGGAAAAATGGTGCAGCGTCACAATCGGAGTAATACCCAAACTGTGGCAGTAGTCCAAT
>JAZQQA010000139.1:0-3777 GCA_045628825.1 Agathobacter sp. | reverse complement strand
GTATTTACATATACATCAGCAAGCCAATCCATCATTGCATCATACTTCTCGATTACCTCATCATAATCAAGGTACTCAGAAGTAATTGGCTGATACTTAGGTCCGACCTGAACCTTATTCTTCTCATCCATACCACCATTGATTGCATAGAGGAGACACTTTGCAAGGTTTGCACGAGCTCCGAAGAACTGCATTTCCTTACCTGTCTGTGTTGCAGATACACAACAGCAGATTGCGTAGTCATCGCCCCATACTGGCTTCATAACATCATCGTTCTCATACTGGATAGAAGATGTTGTGATTGAAATATGTGCAGAGTACTTCTTGAAGTTCTCTGGAAGATTTGAAGAGTAAAGTACAGTAATATTTGGTTCTGGTGAAGGTCCCATGTTCTCAAGGGTATGAAGAACACGGTAATCGGTCTTAGTAACCATAGAACGTCCATCAACGCCGATACCAGCAAGGTCGATGGTTGCCCATACAGGGTCACCAGAGAATAACTGGTTGTAAGATTCACAACGAGCGAATTTTACCATTCTGAACTTAAGGATCATGTGGTCGATAAGCTCCTGTGCCTGCTCCTCAGTAAGGATGCCCTTCTTAATATCTCTCTCAATATAGATATCAAGGAAAGTACATACACGTCCGATTGACATTGCTGCACCGTTCTGGGTCTTGATTGCTGCAAGATATCCAAAGTAGGTCCACTGAACTGCTTCCTTTGCATTTCTTGCTGGCTGTGAGATGTCAAGGCCGTAGATTGCAGCCATCTCCTTCATGCCATGGAGGGCATTGATCTGCTCCTGAAGCTCTTCTCTCTGACGGATGACTTCACCCTTCATTGAGCCTGAACCACATACAAGCTTATCCTCTTCCTTCCAAGCGATGAGCTGGTCGATACCATAAAGAGCTACACGGCGGTAGTCACCAACGATACGTCCACGACCGTAGGTATCTGGAAGACCAGTAATGATCTTGTTCTTACGAACAGCTCTCATCTCAGGAGTGTATACATCAAATACTGCCTGGTTATGAGTCTTGTGAATCTCAGTAAAAATCTTATGAAGAAGTGGGTCTGGTGTATAACCATACTCAATCAAAGCCTTCTCTGCCATCTGAATTCCACCGAATGGCATGAATGCTCTCTTTAAAGGCTTGTCAGTCTGAAGACCAACTACCTGCTCGAGGTCCTTAAGGGACTCGTCAATATATCCTGGTCCATGAGAAGTAAGAGTTGATACGATATTGGTATCCATATCAAGGACACCGCCCTTTGCTCTTTCTTCCTTCTGCAGCTTCTGTAATGCGCCCCAAAGCTTGTCGGTTGCTTCAGTAGGTCCTGCAAGGAAGCTCTCATCTCCATCGTATGGAGTGTAATTCTTCTGAATGAAATCACGAACGTTTAATTCTTCTTTCCAAAGACGTCCTTCGAATCCATCCCACTGGTCAAAATTGATCATGTGTGTTCTCCTTTTTGTGTGAATATAAATCTTCTTTTTTATCCACTTGCATTATATGGGATAAACGGAAACTACGCCATATCGGAAAAAGGAATAAAGTATTGGAGCTTTTTATAGTTTTTGTAGTCAAACTAGCCAATTTCCTAGGAAAAATGATTGTTGGCGCACTAAAAAGAGGCGCTTCCAATTGGAAACGCCTCTTTACCCCTTCTCCTAAAATAGAGATTATTTTGCATATTTGTCGATACAAGATAAAATCTTGGATGACTCAAATGGCTTTACCACGAAATCCTTGGCACCAGCCGCGATTGCACCAAATACTTTATCCTGCTGTCCCATAGCGGACACCATAATCACTCTTGCCTCTGGATCATGGGCAACAATCTGTGTCACTGCCTCAATACCATCCATCTGTGGCATAGTGATATCCATAAGCACGATATCAGGGCTGTACTGCTTATACTTTTCAACAGCATCAAGACCATTCTCGGCTTGCGCTACACAGGTATGTCCTGCTCCCTCAACAATTTTCACGAGGGTCATACGCATAAAAGCTGCATCATCACAGATCAAAAGTCTTGCCATAAATTCACCTCACGTGCTTAATATAGAGTCATTATATCAAACTTTTGTCCTATTTGCAAAGAATTTTTATACAATTTACACATTTTTATGCATCGAAACGATGTGATTGTACATAGATCTTACAGCGGGAGCCATAAAACCAGGATTCATACATGCGATTCCGATGATTCTGGCACTATCTGGCTGGATTGGATAGACATCTACATCGTAGGTCATGTCCTGCATAACCAGCTCTGGCATGAGGCAGATTCCAAATCCTTTTTCCACCAGCTTCACTGTAGATAAGTCATCCACCACGTGGTAGTTGGACTGGATGCGAAGCTTGTTTTCCTTCAGGAAGTTCTGAATATCCGCATCCGTTGAGTCTCTCTGGGTAACGAACTGGTGCTTACGCATCTCCTCGATATCGACATAGTCTGGGTGTGTCAGGTCCTTGCTTCCCTTTGGAAGCACACAAAGCAGTGGGTCGCGGTACAGTGGCTCAATTGGAATATCCTTGGCAGAGGAAACGGACAAGAATCCAAGATCCACGACACCGTTTTTGATCCAGTATGCCACGTCGTCATAGGTCCCCTGGAAGACCTCGATGGTAATGTCGGCATAAGCCTCCTTAAAAGAGCTTAGGATATCTGGCAGCCAGTTGGTACACACACTGGAGAATACACCAATTTTCACTTTTCCCATCTTAAGACCATTCATCTCGTGAATGACCTGCTGCAGACTCTCATCACTGTTAAGCACCGCGTTGACATATGGAAGCAAATGCTCGCCGTAGTTGGTAAGCTTGATTCCATTTTTGTTACGGGTCAGGACGGAAAAGCCCAGCTCACTTTCCATAGAGGAAATGGTATGGCTAATCGCTGATGGGGTAAGTCCCAGGATATCCGCCGCCTTATGAAAGCTGCCGATATCTGCAACCGTCTTAAATACTTGATACGTTAATAAGGTCATCTTCTTCTCCTATA
The DNA here is from genome assembly GCA_045628825.1 of Agathobacter sp. GTDB lineage: Bacteria > Bacillota > Clostridia > Lachnospirales > Lachnospiraceae > Roseburia. Next base: position 767 of record JAZQQA010000139.1, on the reverse strand, counting down.
GAAAAAGGTGTCCACTTGGTGAACACCCTTGTCACTATCTTGCACATTTATACTGTAAATCTTCCCATCTACGGTCAACTTCTGCTTGGAACTGGGCAAGAAGCTCTTCGTTGCCTGGCTTAAACAAGTGCTTGAATCTTCCCTGCTCGCGAAGGAAATCTTCGATTGGAAGCTTCTTCTTTGGCTCATAGGTCAGTCTCCACACGCCGTGGTCAACTTCAAACATTGGCCAGTAGCAGGTCTCTACTGCAAGCTTACAAATCTTCATAATATCTGCGGTCTCATATCTCCATCCTCTTGGACATGGAGTCATGATGTTAAGGAAGCATGCGCCTTCGGTATAGATGGCCTTCTCTGCCTTTTGATGAAGATCCTTGAAGTCTGTAGTAAAGGTGGTCTGTGCCACATATGGTACGTCATGGTCTGCAATGATACTTGCAAGATCCTTACGATTCTGCATTTTTCCAGCGGACTGTGATCCAACTGGTGTTGTAGTGGTATCTGCATACATTGGAGTTGCAGAAGAACGCTGGATACCAGTGTTCATGTAAGCGCCGTTGTCGTAGCAGACATAGACCATGTCATGTCCACGCTCCATAGCTCCAGAAAGTGACTGGAATCCGATATCGTAGGTACCACCATCTCCACCGAAGGTGATGAACTTATAGGTCACATCCTCTGGCAGTTTTCCACGCTTCTTGAGCGCCTTATAAGCGGTCTCAACACCACTTAAGGTTGCGCCAGCATTCTCGAATGCGTTGTGGATG
>JAZQQA010000138.1:0-3188 GCA_045628825.1 Agathobacter sp. | reverse complement strand
CCTCCGCCAAGGACGTATTCGCCGTCGTAAAGGACCACGGCCTGTCCTGGTGTAATGGCTCTTTGCGCTTCCGCAAATACCATCTTAACGCTTCCATCTTCCTGTGGATAGGCTACGGCCTCCTGCTCTACCTGGCGGTAGCGGATTTTGGCTTTGCATGGTACAGGCTCGGTTGGCACCTGACCACTGATCCAATTGAAGTCCACCGCAATGAGTTCCTTCTCATACAAGTCCTCATCCTCTGCAAGTGTTACCGTATTGGCTGCGATATCAATCGATTTTACATACATTGGCTTGCCAAAAGCGATTCCAAGGCCTTTTCTCTGGCCTACTGTATAGTGCACAACACCTCTATGCTGGCCTAACACGTTGCCATTGACATCGATAAAATCACCTGGCAGATACTGCTTGCCTGTGGTTTTTTCTAGGAATGCTCCATAATCACCGTCTGGCACAAAGCAAATGTCCTGGCTGTCTGGTTTTGATGCATTGACGAATCCATGCTCTTCTGCCAGCGCGCGCACATCACTCTTATGCATGCCGCCTAGTGGAAACATGGTATGCGACAGCTGCCTTTGGGTCAAAGAATAGAGCACATAGCTCTGATCCTTAGAATCATCCAATGCCTTTTTCAGGTAGAAGATGCCATCCTTTTCCTCAATGCGTGCATAATGTCCCGTCACTACATAGTCGCAACCCAAGACCATGGCGCGCTCAAACAATTGGTCGAACTTCAAATAACGATTGCAGTCAATGCATGGATTTGGGGTAATGCCCTCTTCATAGGATTTGACGAACTTCGCTATCACTTTTTCCTTAAACTCTTCGGTATAGTTAAAGACATAAAATGGCATGCCGATGCGGAAGGCTACGCTTCTTGCGTCCTCCACGTCATCCAGGCTACAGCAGGTCTTGCCGCTGCTTATTCCGATGTCTTCGTTGTTATATAGCTTCATGGTGCAGCCAATGCAGGAATAGCCTGCATCTGCCATAAGCTTCGCTGCAAGTGAGGAATCCACGCCTCCACTCATAGCAATCAATGCTTTTTTCATTCGTTGTCTCCCAACATACTTTTTCCTTTATTATATAGTTCTAAATTCTTTTTTCAAGGCCGATTGCTTGTTCTATAAAATAGCTAGTGCATCCCCAACCCTCTCCCTTTGTAACATATCCCCAAAAACCATCAATTTAGCGCGTTAAATTGGTGATAATACATGGTTGAAATGCACATATTCCTGTGTTAGAATCTTTACAGTGCAGACAAGTGTTGCTCGTAGGCGAACATGCACAGGGGAGGAAAATGATGTCAGACGATACCTTATACTTCGTTCTGAAAGAAAAAGCAGTACCGGAAGTATTGCTCAAAGTAGTGGAGGCGAAGCGCCTTTTGGAATCTGGAAAAATGGATTCTGTGCAAGACGCAACCGATGCTGTTGGAATCAGTCGAAGCTCTTTTTACAAATATAAGGATGACATTTTTCCTTATCATGAGAATGCCAAGGGTAAGACCGTGACACTCTTCATTCAGTTGGATGATGAGCCAGGAATTCTGTCGGTGGTGCTCAAATCTATCGCAGAGTTTCATGCCAACATTCTTACCATTCACCAGTCTATTCCGGTGAACGGCATTGCATCGTTGACCTTATCAGTAGATGTTTTCCCAGCGACGGGTGATGTGAATGACATGATTGCTGAGATTGAAAAGCTCAGCGGCATCTACTATGCAAAAATAATTACCAGGGAGTAAGCGAAAGATGAAGATTGCAGTAATGGGTTATGGAACAATTGGTTCCGGAGTAGTTGAAGTATTAAGAATTAATCAGGACAAAATTGCACAGCGGGCAGGCGAGCCAGTAGAAGTAAAATATGTCCTTGATTTAAGAGATTTCCCTGGAGATCCAATGGAAGATAGAATCGTCAAGGATTACATGACCATCGCGAACGACCCAGAGGTCGGCGTGGTTGTTGAGACCATGGGAGGCGTTGAGCCTGCATACACCTTTGTAAAGGCAATGCTTGAAGCGGGAAAGCAGGTAACAACCTCTAATAAGAACCTTGTAGCAGCTAAGGGTGCTGAGCTTATTAAAATTGCAAAGGCACATGGCGTAAACTTCCAGTTTGAGGCATCTGTAGGTGGCGGTATTCCAATCATTCGTCCACTCAACAAATGCTTGACTGCTGACGAGATTACAGAGATTTCCGGTATCTTAAACGGTACCACCAACTATATGCTTACCAAGATGACCAACGAAGGCGCAGACTCCGATGTTGTTCTTAAGGAAGCACAGGCAAAGGGCTACGCTGAGAAGGATCCAACCAACGATATTGAAGGCCTTGATCCAAGCCGCAAGATTGCAATTCTTACTTCTCTTGTATGCGGAAAACAGATTGACTTTGAAGAAATCCACTGCGAAGGCATTACCAAGATTTCTCAGGATGATATCGCTTACGCTAAGGCTATGGGAAGAACCATTAAGCTCCTTGCATCAAGCAAGAAGGTTGGCGATACCTATTCATGTATGATTGCGCCATTCCTTCTTCCATCAGAGCATCCACTTTGCGGAGTGAATGATGTGTTCAACGGAATTTTCCTAAAGGGAAATGTCCTTGGCGATGCAATGTTCTACGGTTCAGGCGCAGGAAAGCTTCCTACCGCTTCTGCAGTCGTTGCAGACGTTGTGGATCTTACTAAGCATCAGCACACCACTATTGAAGTTGCATGGGATGAAGAGGTACTTCCACTTGTAGATTATAAGAAGAGTGTCAATGCATTTTTCGTTCGTACCACAAGTGATGCAGCTGCAGTCAAGGCTGCATTCGGTGATGTTACAGAAGTTCCTGCATTGGTTGCAGGCGAGTATGCATTTACCACAGGCGATATGACAGAAGGCGAGTTCGAGGAGAAGGCTGCTAAGATTGCTCTTGTGAACAGAATTCGACTTGCATAATCGGGATAAACAATTGAATTGAAGAGTTTGAAGGCCGTCGGCACATTGTGCCGGCGGCCTTTTTGTATATATCTTACCTTATGCATTTATCTTGTAGGATATTCTTATGTGTATCTTAATACTATGCTCTTGGCTTTCCACAATTGCTGCAGAAGTTACCTGTGTTGGTAGTTCCGCAAGCACAAGTCCAAGCTCCTGCTGGTGCTGGCTTAGATGCGCCACAGTTGCTACAGAAGTTGC
>JAZQQA010000137.1:0-16647 GCA_045628825.1 Agathobacter sp. | reverse complement strand
GCAAGGCTACAACAAAGACAACAAAGCAATCTGCTGTAGATGAAGTAAGAAAGGCTGCAGACGCGCAGGAAACCAAGGGTCTTGGAAAAACTATTGGAGAACCAAAGCTTTCTAAGGAAGCACAGAAATATTATGAGAAATTAAAGAAGAAATTTGGCAATTATGATTTCATTCTTGTAAGCGAGGATCAAAAAGCCAATGCGCAGGCAAATGCTGGAAAGTATGCGAATAACTTCAAGACAGTTGTTTTGATTGATGAAGCCAAGATTGAAAAAATGGCCACAGATGAGAGTTATCGCAAAAAGTATGAAGGTATTTTATCTGGCGCATCTTCTCAGCTAGGACAGCTTAAGGCAAGCATGGAGAAGTCTGGCGCAAATGTAGCTGGTTATGGCATGCAAGTGAATGATGGTGGTACAACATCATTTTTTGCTGTGCTTAAAAAGTCATCTGCAGATCAGAAGGTAAGAATTGAAAAAGCCGCAGAAAAGAAGAGAGCCGAGAAAAAGGCTGCGGAAAAGAAGGCAGAGAAGGCCCAGGCTGAAGCAAGAGCAGAAAAGGCTAAGGCATCAAAGTCTGAAAAAGCAGACGACATAGGTGACTGGGATGATGAGGATACTGTTGTAATCACTGCAAATTCTATCGAGGAATTGATGCAAAAGATAGGTGATTTCACATTCGCTGATCGAAGTGACAGCGTGCAAACCGAAAGTGAAATGATGGTTGGGCAGCATGTAGACTTTAGAGGATAGAAAAGAATATATAATAAATAGAACTTCTGGTCCAACGGGCCAGAAGTTTTTTGTTAAAACCGTACTCCAAAGATCTGGGTACTTGGTTTTGAACTCTGTTGAGTGGTATAAGTCAAGAGAGAGCAGCAGATAGATGTGCGGAAATGTACATATATGTATAGGAAATAATCGAATTTAGTTGGGAAAATGTGTTGACATGGTCTGGCCATTCTGCTATAGTATCATTTGTTCAGCAGAGATGCTGATGAATAAATGCGATAGTGGCGTAGTTGGTAACGCGCGACCTTGCCAAGGTCGAGACCGCGGGTTCGAGCCCCGTCTATCGCTCTTACAACGTAAAGGGATATCCGAAAGGATATCCCTTTTTGTTTCATGGGCCCCGTTTATCGCTTTTTTGCCCAAAATCCCATTAAATATAGGAAGAAAAATTGTATTCAATTAAATTTAAAAAAATGTGTTGACAAATGATTGTGTACAATGTATTATAACATTGTCAGATGAATTGAGCACAATCTAATCGAGGAAAACTGATGGAATAGAACAGATTTATATAGAAAGGAAAGGTACACGATATGAGATATGACAGTATCATCATTGGGGCAGGACCTGCAGGACTTTCAGCAGCGATTACACTGAAGATTCGTAACAAGTCAGTATTGGTAATCGGAAATGCACAGGTCAGTGAGAAGGTTGTTAAGGCACATGAGATTTTAAATTATCTTGGTATCCCTGGGGTGAAGGGTGAGGACTTAGCAGCAAAGTTTTTAGATCATGCGAAGAGCATGGGCGTCGAATTCAAGGACGCACAAATCCATACAGTTTATGCCATGGGTGATTATTACACCTTGCAGACAACTGGTGATGAGATGCTTGAGGCAACAACCGTTGTGCTTGCAACTGGTGTGAATTTCGGAAAGCCTTATCCTGGTGAGAACGAATTCTTAGGACGCGGCGTTAGCTACTGTGCTACCTGCGATGCAAGCCTTTATAAGAATAAGAAAGTAGTCATCATTGGATCCAGTCCAAAGGAAGAGGCTGAGGCAGACTTCATGGCAGAGCTTTGTAGCGAAGTAATCTACATCCCAACCTACAAAGAGGTTCCTCAGGTAACCGATAAAGTTACGGTATGCCTTGACACTCCAGTAGAGATTCAGGGAGCGATGAAAGCTAATAAGCTTGTGACAAAGGAAGGCGAAATCGAAGCAGATGGCTTCTTCATTCTTCGCGAATCCGTTTCACCAGCGCAGTTGGTCCCAGGACTTGCAATGGATGGAAACCACATCGCAGTAAATCGCGAGATGGCAACCAATCTTCCAGGATGCTTCGCTTGTGGCGACATCGTTGGAGCACCTTACCAGTACATCAAAGCAGCAGGAGAGGGCAATGTAGCAGCCATTTCTGTTGTAAATTATATGAACTCATTAAAGTAAATTAAGTTGAAAAGGAGAATAAAATTATGGTAACCAAGACAAACGGAACAGAATTCAAGAATGTAGCTTTACAGGGAAATGCAGTTGTAGATTTTTCAGCAACATGGTGCGGACCATGTAAGATGCTTGCTCCAGTACTTGAGCAGATCTCAGAGGAGATGACAGATGTTAATTTCTTTAATGTAGATGTAGATGAAGCTCCAGAACTTGCTGAGTCATTTGGTATCACCAACATTCCAGCACTTGTAGTTCTTAAGGATGGCGCAGTACAGAACGTACTTGTTGGATTTAAGCCAGCACCAGTTTTAACTAGCGAGATTCAGGCAGCACTTAACTAATTCAGGGAATCATATAAGTAACAATATAAGAAACAAAAAGAACAGAACATTTCACATTTAGGAGGATATAACAATGAATTTTTATGATTTAACAGTAGAAGCAGCAGATGGTAGCGTAGTAGCAATGGATGACTTTAGGGGCAAGGTTGTTCTTGTAGTAAATACAGCAACTGGTTGTGGATTCACACCACACTATGAGCCACTTGAGGCTATGTATGAGGAGTTCCATGCAAGAGGATTTGAAATCGTAGACGTTCCATGTAACCAGTTTGCAGGACAGACTCCAGGAACCGACGAAGAGATTCACCAGTTCTGCCAGCTTAAGTATAAGACTCAGTTCCCACAGATGAAGAAGGTTGACGTCAATGGTGAGCACGCAATTCCACTCTTCACATACCTTAAGAGCCAGAAGGGCTTCGAAGGCTTCGGTAAGGGACCTGCAGCACTTGCTATGGGTGCAATGCTCAAGAAGATTGATAAGGATTACAAGAATAATCCAGATATCAAGTGGAATTTCACAAAGTTCATCGTAGATCGTAACGGCGAAGTTGTTGCACGTTTCGAGCCAACAGCAGATATGAAGAAGGTTCGCGAGTGCGTTGCAAGCTTATTATAAAAAAAGTTTGATTTAATTGCATACAAATCAATTGTGTGATTGTAAGATGAGTGCTAATATGTTATTAGCACTCATTTTGCTAGAGGAGATAGAGTTATGACAGAAAAAAATTTTGATTGCTTGAAGCTTGAAAACCAGATTTGCTTCCCATTGTATGCGTGCGCAAAAGAGGTCGTGCGTAAGTATAAGCCATATTTGGATGAAATTGATTTGACCTACACGCAATACATCGCTATGATGGTTCTTTGGGAGCAGGAAGAACTGACAGTAAAAGAGATGGGAGAAAAGCTTTTCCTAGACTCTGGAACATTGACCCCTGTGCTTAAGACCCTTGAGAAAAAAGGTTTTATTACACGTACCAGATCAAAGGCGGACGAGCGTAATTTAATCGTTGCGATTACCAAAGAGGGGGAAGCGCTGAAGGAAAAGGCAGTGGATATCCCTGTAAAAATGGGAAAGTGCATGAATTTGCCAGTGGAAGATGCGGCAGAATTATATCGCATTTTGCATAAGATTTTGGAGATGATTTAAGGGAGTACATCATGTCGAGACGTAAGAAAATTTTTGACATCATACAAATCGGCGACAAGTCCAATGTGATTAGCCGTGTCTTTGACTTTTTTATTGTATGTGTCATCTTACTGAATATAAGCGCCCTATTTCTGGAGACCTTTGATGAACTGGCTGTACTTCACCCAGTGTTTCGAGGGATTGAGATTGTTACCACTTTGATATTTTGCGTGGAATACATCCTTCGTATATGGACAGCAGATTTACTTTATCCAGAAGACGGCAAGGTAAAATCAAGGCTACATTTTCTTATTAGCTATGATGGTATTGTAGACCTTTTTACCATTCTTCCAGCTTTTTTCCTGACGGGATTTGTAGTATTTCGTATGCTTCGAGTGGTTCGTATTTTCCACTTATTCCGTCTGAATGCGAAGTATGATTCCTTCAATGTAATCACTTCTGTTTTGAAGGAAAAACGTAACCAGATATTGTCTTCGCTTTGCATCATTTTTGTATTGATGCTTGCGAGCTCGCTTTGTATGTATAGCGTGGAGCATGAAGCACAGCCAGATGTCTTCACCAATGCCTTTTCCGGCATGTGGTGGGCAGTGAGTACTGTGCTTACAGTTGGTTATGGGGATATCTATCCGATTACGCCGCTGGGACAGGTGATGGCAATCTGTTTTGCCTTCCTTGGTGTCGGTGCGGTTGCGATTCCAACTGGTATTATTAGCGCCGGTTTTGTTGCGGTATACACCAAAGAGCAAAACGAGATGAACTATCGTGAGAAGGATATTGCAGATATTGTAGAAGTCTTTGTCGACGAGAAGCTTGCCAATCGTTCCGTGCAAGAACTTAACGAGGAAGAGCGTTTGGAGGTATATCTCATCATTCGTGACGAGATGACCGTGCTTCCACAGCCGGCTACGATTCTTCGTCGAGGTGACATCATTGTGGCAAAAATGATAGGAGAGAGGGAATAGGATGAAAGTATATATCTGTTTTCCAGGTGGTAAGGCGAAGGCCTTTACCATGAGTTATGATGATGGCGTCTATGACGACATCCGTCTTTTGGAACTTATGAATAAGAATGGATTGAAGGGAACCTTCAATATCAATTATGGTTATACCTCTGGGGATGCAGGGGAGGCAGCAAGACCTCGCATTCCGCTTGCACAGATCAAAGAGGTCTACAAGGGACATGAGATTGCGACCCATTCCTGGTCCCATCCAACCATTGCCCGCTGTCCAGCACCTATGATTGCGTCCGAAATCTTAGAGGACCGCAAGGGCTTAGAGGCCGTTACTGGTGCGCCAGTAAGAGGACATGCCTATCCAAATGGTTCCTATAGCGATGAGGTTAAGAACATTTTTTCCAGCCTTGGTATTGCTTATGGTCGTGTGGTTGAGACAGATCCAAGCTTTGAACTTCCGACGGATCCAATGGAGTGGAAGGGCACTTGTCGCCATGCAGATCCTAAGCTTATGGACTATGCCAAGGAGTTCGTAGAATTCAAGAAGAAGCAGTATCTGCGTCTTATGTATGTGTGGGGACACAGCTATGAGTTCTCTGAGCATGACAATTGGAATGTTGCAGAAGAGTTCTGTGCATATATGGGTGGCCACGAGGATATCTGGTATGCGACCAATATTGAGATTATTGATTACATGGATGCGGCAAAGCGTTTGCAGTTTTCTGCAGATGGCTCCTTTGTCTACAACCCAAGTGCGATTTCGGTATGGGTAGCAGTGGATGATAACAACTACGTGGAGCTTTTGCCAGGCAAGACCACACATCTTGCTGACTAGAAAAATGATAGACATACGATAGAAAGGGAACGACATGACAATAGAAGAACAGATTGATCAGATTATGCTAGAGGATTGCCCTACCTGCGGTGGTGGCGGATATTTGGACGAGGAGTGCGGAAGCGTATTTACCGTCAATTGCTTAGATTGTGGAAGCCACACCGTAACTGTGGACATTAAGAATGGGGATAAGCTTGCAGCAGCACAGCGTGCAGCAGACCTGTGGAACATGGGCAAGGTAATTGCCATGAGTCCAGGAGAATAAATACATTTACAATAGGGAGATATTATGACCAACTATACAGAATTAAATGCGCAAATTAAGGCACTTGTGGAGGACAATCCATATTGGATTTCCAATCTCTCCAATGCAGCTGCACTTATTTATGATACATTAGAAGATTTGAACTGGGCAGGCTTTTATCTGATGCAGGATGGACAGCTCATCCTTGGACCATTTCAGGGAAAAATTGCTTGCATGCAGATTCCAGTTGGGAAAGGCGTATGTGGCACAGCCGTTGCTGAGGATGCAACCCAGCGTGTCTACGATGTGCACGAATTCCCAGGCCACATTTCCTGTGACTGTGCTTCCAACTCTGAAATCGTAGTACCAATTCATAAGAACGGGGAAGTATACGGAGTTCTTGATATTGACAGCCCAAGCATTGGTCGTTTCGATGAAGCAGATCAGGCGGGACTGGAAGAATTTGTATCTATTTTACAGGAGTATGCGAGCTTATGAAATCACTCTTAATCGTAGGAGCTGGAGAGTATGGCCAGCTGGTACATGAAATTGCGGAAGCGCTTCATTATGACAAAATCGAATACCTAGATGACAATAGCATTTTGGCGATTGGTATGGTGAAAGAATTTACGCATTTTGAGGGCCAGTATGAGGAGTTTGTTGTTGCAATCGGCAATCCTGCCCTTCGTGAAAAAATGATAGAGGAATTATCAAAGTGTTTTGCTCCTGCAACCTTGATTCACCCGATGGCATATGTGAGTCCTTCTGTGAGTGTGGGAAGAGGAACCATTATTGAGCCTATGGCTGTTGTGCAGGCCAATACCATTATTGGAGAGGGCTGCATTATCAACTCTGGCGCAGTTGTAAATCACAATGCAAAGGTTGGAAGCTATGTGCAAATTGATTGTCATGCGACGGTAAAGGCAAGAGCACAGGTACCTAGTCATCATAAGATTTCTGCTGGTGCAATTTTTGAATAATCACTTGATATTTTTTATTCCCAGTCTGCAAAAATTGTGTTAAAATGTTATCAGTTTTTCGCAAAGAATTATTTCCGTAGGGGGAAGTATGGGAAATCAGAAGAATCTGCCAGAACATTGGTTTTATATGACAAAGGAAGGTGTGACGATGAGTGCTGTGAAGGAAGCCCTTGTCGACATGCAATTAGACGTACAATATTGGGAGGAAGCTGAGGTCATTGAAGTTGAGCTCGCAGAGAAGACCTCCATTGATTTTGAGAAAATCGACCTTGATATGGGAGATGACTATAGCAATGCCTTTGTGGCAAAGCATGGCGTGTCTCATATTTACTATATTTCATTCCGAAAGGAAGATTATGAGAAGTGCATAGAAGTGTTAAAGCAGCTTCGCAATCGTTGCGGAGGGCTTCTTTGTGGAGACACAGAGGACTTTGAGCCAATTTTTTCCTAAGGAGTTATTATGCAGTATTTGTTTTCCGCTATCTTAATTATAGAGTCTGTGATTGCTGGTTATTGGGGTGTTCGTTCCCTATATGTGCCAGATCGTCAGCGTCGCACGAAGTTTGCGATATTTTTCCTGGGCATTTTTAGTTTCATATGGAGTAGCGCAATTGGAATGCTTTTGATTTCTGACAACGTCGACCATGCATTTATATGTAGAGGCGTTGCTATGTTGGGAGTCATTGGCTTTATTTGTGGTTTTGCCTATTTTGTTTCGTTATTGGCGAATGTTTCCGTTGGCTTTAGACGAGTTGGAAAGACCATTGCATCCTGCGGCATCATTCTGTACTTCTTCATTATTCGTAAGGGAGAGGTAGCGTTTGTAAAGACCAGTTGGGGTATGACCTATCGCTTTAACCCTACTGTTACGAATATCATGTATTACATCTACATGACAGTAATGGGCGTATTAGCGATGCACTATATTCTTTGCCTGCTTCGTTTCAATAAGGACAAGAGCCTTCGTGTGCTTGGACGCAACCTTCTTATTATGGAGGCGGTTTTTGTTGCGGCAGTGTTAATTGATACCTTTGCATCCAATGCGACGAATGTTACGATTCCGGGCAGTGCATTGACCCAGTTCTTTGCCTTTGCTTTCCTGGTGCAGTCTTTGCGTGAACATGAAGCATGCATGCCAACCAGATCCAATGCAACAGCCTTTATCTATTCTTCTTTGTCGCTTCCTGTACTTATGTACGACCGTGATGAGAAGCTTTATTTCCACAATGAAGCGGTAGAGACCTTTATGGGGATGGATGCAGTTTCCGGGCTTTCCAGTGTCTTGGATTTTGCCATTATCTATGGCGTGGAGAAGAAGAGCCTTACATCCTTTGAGGGAAAGCGTACCGAGATCAAGACGGTATGTAGTGCAAATCATAAGGAATGTATTGTTCGTATTGATAAGATTTGTGATCACTATGAGGACGTTATTGGATATATGTTCTCGGTTACAGATATCTCAGAGCAGGTTGCCTTGATGCGTAAGGTGGAGAACAGCCACCGAATTAAGAGCAATTATCTTTCTAATATCGCGCAGGAGATTCGTACGCCAATGAATTCCATTATTGGTTTTACGGAGACCCTTATGAAGGGAGAATTGACCGACGAGCAGCGTGACACCATGGAGAATATCCGCGTGGCATCTTATAGTACGGTTGAGACCATCAATGAGATTCTTGATTTCTCCAATGCGGAAGCTGGAAAAATTGGACTTATGGTAGAGCCTTATGATATGAGCAAGATGCTTGTTAGTGTCATTCGTCAGGTGCAGACCCAGGCAACGCAGAAGAAACTGGACTTTGTTACGGAAATTGATGAGCACATCCCATCTGTCATGGAGGGAGATGTAGCTCGTATTCGTGAGATTATCTACAATCTTGTGAAGAATGCTGTGAAGTATACACAGGAAGGTAGTGTTACGCTTCGTGTGAAATTAAAAGAAACCATAGATCGTATTGCGGTTCTTCGCATCGAAGTAGAGGATACCGGCAACGGAATTCTTGAGACAGATTTGGATGCTATTTTTGATCCATATGAGCATTTGGAGAATGAGCAGACTGCTGGACTTCAGTATTCAAGCGTGGCGCTTTCCATTGTAAAGGGCTATGTGGAGATGATGCAGGGAACCATTAAGGTTAAGAGTTCTTATCATCAGGGCTCGAACTTCATCGTTGAGATTCGTCAGGGCATTATTGATGCCAGCCCAATTGGACCAATGGGTGAGATTCAGGCAGAGCAGGAATCCAACATTGGAGATATTGAAATCCATGATGTTAAGGTACTTGTAGTAGATGACAATCATATCAATCTTAAGGCGGTAAGCAGCGCGCTTTCTTGCTATGGACTGGATGTAGATACTGCAGATAGTGGTGAAAAAGCAATTTCACTTTGCCGAAGAAATTCTTATCCTATCATTTTTATGGACCAGATGATGCCGCTTATGGATGGCGTGGATACCATGATGTGGATTCGTCGTTTGTCGAAGTATTATGAGGCTGGTGGCGAAGGCAAGATTGTTGTATTAACAGCAGTTGGTAGTGATGATATGCGTTCACTTATGCTGGCAGCAGGCTTTGATGAGTACTTGAAAAAGCCAGTTGACTTTGCTTTGCTTGAGGATATCTTGGTGCGATACCTGCCAGAGGATAAATTTATCAGAGGCGGGGAGCATGACCGTGAGAGCAAGGAGGAAGAGGCACGCAAGGTGGCTTCACAGGTGGGTTCCTTACTTCCAGGTGTTGATATAGCAACAGGCATGCTTCAGTGTGGTGGTAAGAATTCTTACTATGAAGTTCTTGCACTTATGGTAGAGAATGGACCAAAGCAGTTGCATGATTTGGAGCGCATGGTTGAGCCAGATTTATTGGAATACCCAGTTGCGATTCATGGTGTGAAGGGTGCATGCTATAGCATCGGTGCCAATGCAGTGGGTGATCAGGCAAGAGAGCTTGAGATGGCTGCGAAGGCTGGTGACTATATGTTCGTGCGTGAGCATCATGAGGAGTTTGCAAAGTCTTATCGTGTGCAGCTTGATATGATCAATACTTTCCTGGCACAGGAGGGCTTTAATCGTCGTACTGGTTCTGTGGGCTTTGTGGGAATCTTGGATGAGATTCATATGGCTGCTATGGAATTTGACATTCCGACAGTGGAGCAAAAGATTGCAGAGCTTCGCGCTTACAATGGTGCAGATAAGGACGAAGAGATTCTGGCACAGCTTGAGGCCCATATGGCGGAATTGGATATGGATGGTATCTTAAAGACCATTGCAAAATAAATAATGTTTTTGAACTGCGGTGATTTTCACCGCAGTTTTTTTATTTTATAGGAATTTCCTAGTAAGAATTAAGATTCGTTAAGAAAGGGTTAAGGAACATTTTTCGATTTTCATATTATAATGATTTTGTTGGAAGACAACTATAGAAGGAGAATATTATGGAAGCGTTATTAAAAGTTGAAGATTTAAGTAAGACCTTCAAGATTTCCAGACGGCAGCAGCGTGTGGAAGGAACTACTGCAAAAGTGAAGACAGCAGTCGACCACTTAAGCTTTGAGGCTTATGAGGGCGAGGTGTTTGGACTTTTGGGACCAAATGGTGCCGGAAAGACAACCACTCTTCGTATGCTTGCAACCCTGATTCGTCCAGATAGTGGGGATGCCATTATCGGAGGAAGCAGCATTGTTTCGGATCCTTATGGTGTGCGTGGAAAGATTGGATTTTTGACCAGTGAGCTGAAACTTGAGGATTTCTTTACACCAAATTATTTGTTTGATTTCTTTGCAGATCTCTACCATGTACCAGCAGATGTAAAGAGCGAGAGAAAAGAGCGTATGTTTGCTCGCTTTGGCATCGATAGGTTCGCAGAGGTCAAGGTGAAGGAACTGTCAACTGGTATGAAGCAGAAGGTATCCCTTGTGATTTCTCTTGTTAATGATCCAGACATTATCATTTTTGACGAGCCTACCAATGGACTGGATGTTATTACCGCTAAGGTAGTTACAGATTTCCTGCTTGAGCTTAAGGCAGAGGGTAAGACCATTATTGTTTCTACCCACATTTTTAGCCTGATTGAGAAAATTTGTGACCGTGTGGGTGTCATCATCAATGGCCATATGACGGTATGTGATACCCTTGCTAATTTGACAGCAGATATGAATCTCGAGGACAAGTTCTTTGAAATCTATAAAGAAACGGTAGGTGATCTTGATGAATAACATTCTTACAATTATGAAAAAGGAGATGGCGCGTTTCTTCGGAGATCGCCGTATGCTCTTTTCTTTGATTTTGCCAGGTCTTATGATTTATCTGATCTATTCTATTATGGGACAGGCTATGCAGGATAAGTTTACTACTGGCAACGACTATGTGTACCAGGTACAGGCACTGAATTTGCCAGATAGTTTTCAAATGGTTGCAGATATGGACATTGTAGAGATTACTGCAATTGACAATGGTCAGGTGGCAGATGCTCTTGATGCGGTAACCAATCAGGAATTGGATTTGCTCTTAATTTTCCCAGAGGGATTTGATGCTGCTGTGGCGGCTTTTGATCCTCAGACGAGCAATGTGAAAGCTCCAGCTATCGAGATGTACTATAACTCTATGAGAACGGAGTCAAGAGATGCATATAGTATGGTGGCAGGCTTTGCAGACACTTACGAATCAAGTCTTGCGAATAAATTTGACGTGAATGCGGGCGACGGACCATATGACATGATTACGGATGAGCAGTCAACCAGCGAGATTTTTGCAATGATGTTCCCAATGCTTCTTTTGGTATTTCTTTTCTCTGGATGTATGGCAATTGCGCCAGAGTCTATCGTTGGAGAGAAGGAGAGAGGTACCATTGCAACTCTTCTTGTAACACCGCTTAAGAGGTCTGAACTTGCACTTGGAAAGATTTTTTCTCTTAGTATTTTGGGTGTTATTTCTGGTGCATCTAGCTTTCTGGGAACGATGCTTGCACTTCCAAAGCTGGTAGGACCTGAAATTGGAGAACTTGGTTCAGCAATCGCTTATGGACCAAAGGATTACCTTATGATTTGTCTTGTGATTATGTCTACCGTGCTTGTAATCATTGGTGCAATTTCGGTGGTATCAGGACTTTCTAAGAGTGTCAAAGAGGCTGGAACCTATATTATGCCACTTATGATTGTGGTTATGATTATTGGACTTACTTCTATGTTCTCATCAGGAGCAAAGGCTGAGTGGTTCTGGTATCTGATTCCAATTTACAACAGTGTACAGAGCATGACGGGAATCTTTAGTTTTTCTGGGGTAGCAATGAATTATGGCATTACGATTGCGGCAAACCTTGCTTGTTCACTGATTCTTACCGCAGTACTGGCCAAGATTTTTGATAGTGAGAAGATTATGTATTAATAACGACGTCTATGGAACGACGAGAAAAGGCACTAGCATTTGCTAGTGCCTTTTGTTGTTCTATTGTCTATAATTTCAATTCACAATTGGAGAATACCTGGTTGATTGCAACCTTTAGTTCGCGAATGCTCTGTGCCTTCATGACAAGCTTTTGATAGTCCTCGTAGCCTTCGAAGGAACGAAGCATATAGACCATGATTTCCTTCATGCGTCCAATGGCATCCTTTTCGCCACAATCGCCAGCAATATAGCTTTCATAGAGTTCCAATAAAAATGCTTTGAAGCGTTCTTTCATATCCTCTGCGTCATAAGAACCGTCCCTGGTGATGACTTCAGCCAGTCCAGGATTCCGGAGAAGTCCGCGTCCAATCATAATGCGATCAATTTTTGGAAAACGCGTTGTAATCATCTGATAATCCGCATAGGTATTGATGTCACCGTTGTAGCAAAGCTTAATTTCGCTATCAATCAGTCGGTCATAAGCCATGGCGAAAGCATCGTAATGTGGCACACCACCGTAGAACTCCATTCTTGTTCTTGGATGGATGGTCAGTTCAGAGATTGGAAAACGCGCATAGATTTCTAGGAGCTTTTCCCATTCGCTGGCATCGTTGTATCCGATGCGGGTCTTAATGGATACAGGAAAATCGCAGGTAGAGTAGACGCCATCTAAGAATTCCAGCAATTCATCTGGATAGAGTAGAAAGCCAGAACCACGCTTCTTGCTTGTGACGGTTCCGGATGGACAGCCAAGATTGATGTTTAGATTGTCATATCCAAAAGCGCGAAAAAGTTCCATCATGTATGGCACATCCTCGGCTTTGTTGGTCATAATCTGTGGGACCACGACCATCCCAGCATTGTTTTCCGGGCACAAATCCTTTTTCTGTTTTTTGCTGAGTCCCTTAGTGGCAGACACAAACGGGGTGTAGTACTTATCAATGTTTGCAAAGTTGCAAGCGATAGCACCACGCAGTATATATCCAGTGACACCTTCTAGCGGTGCAAGATAAATTTCCATAGTTATAATTCCTATCACTTTTTTCTATGATTATATACGAATTCATGGTGGAAATATAGTTGGAATTATAGTGTGCGTTGTTGTATACTTATGAGAAAGTGTAGATTGGGCTTTTTGTAAGCTATCTACATGATCCCAGCACAAGAAAAGAAGGAGAAGAAGCATGAGTTACGCAGATCAGATTTTTGTTAGCATGTGCAGAGATATTTTGGATAATGGTACAAGCACTGAGGGAGAGCTTGTTCGTCCACATTGGGAGGACGGAACCAGCGCCTATACCATCAAGAAATTTGGTGTAGTCAATCGCTACGATTTGTCCAAGGAGTTTCCAGCAATTACCCTTCGTAAGACTTATATTAAGAGCGCAACCGATGAGCTTCTTTGGATTTGGCAGAAAAAGTCCAACAATATTCATGACTTAAAGTCAGGCGTTTGGGATGAGTGGGCGGATGAGACAGGCTCTATCGGAAAAGCTTATGGATATCAGATGGGAGTGAAGCATCAGTATAAGGAAGGTATGATGGATCAGGTGGACCGTGTGATTTACGATTTGCAGCACACCCCATTCAGCCGTCGTATTATGACCAACATCTATGTTCACCAGGATTTGCATGAGATGAATCTCTATCCATGTGCATATTCCATGACCTTTAATGTGACACAAAAGCCAGGAGAGGATAGGCTTACATTGAATGCAATCCTCAATCAGCGTTCGCAGGACGTGCTTGCAGCTAACAACTGGAACGTGTGTCAGTATGCAGTACTTGTACATATGCTTGCACAGGTCTGCAACATGAATGTAGGTGAGCTTGTGCATGTCATTGCTGATGCGCACATCTATGATCGTCATGTGCCAATCGTAGAGGAACTCATCACAAGAGAGCAGCATCCAGCTCCAAAATTCTGGCTGAACCCAGAGGTTAAGAACTTCTATGATTTCACCACAGATGACATTAAGATTACCGATTATGTCACTGGAGAACAGATTAAGGATATACCGATTGCCATCTAAGCAATTGTTTTGAAGGAGATTTTATTATGCAATTAATCGCAGCAGTTGATCAGAATTGGGCTATTGGAAAAAACAACGAGCTTCTTGTTCGTATTCCAGCAGACCAGAAATTTTTCCGTGAAGTTACTACTGGCAAAGTAGTGGTCATGGGACGAAAGACATTGGAGAGTTTTCCAAACGGACTTCCACTTAAGAATCGTACCAATATTGTACTGACCCGCAATCCAAAGTATCAGGTGAAGGATGCAATCATTGTACATTCGGTTGAGGAGCTCCACGAGGAACTGAAGAAATACAACAGTGATGACATTTTTGTCATTGGTGGAGAGAAGATTTATGAGCTTCTCTTAGATGAGTGTGACACTGCACACATCACCAAGATTGAATTTGCCTACGATGCAGATGCATATTTCCCTAACCTGGACAAGAATCCAGACTGGGTATTAACAGGCGACAGCGAAGAGCAGACCTACTTCGATTTGGAGTACTACTTCTATCGCTATGAGAAGAAGAAATAGGAATAAGAAGAAAGAAGAACTTTCATGCAGGATTTGATTTTTAGCCTGAATGTGACCTTACCAATTTTCCTTGTTATGGTGATTGGATGGGGGCTAAAACAGATTGGGCTACTCACGGATGACTTTGTCACCGTGGTGAATAAGTTTAATTTCAAAGTAACCTTGCCTTTTTTGCTTTTTCGCGACCTGTCAACGGTGGATATTCGTGCGGAGTTTGATTTGAAGTTCGTATTGTTCTGCGGAATTGTAAGTACCATTTGCTTTTGGGCAATATGGGGACTTACCAAGCTGTGTGTGAGGGACAAGAGCATCCGTGGTGCTTTTGTGCAGGCGAGCTTTCGTAGCTCGGCAGCCGTCATGGGACTAGCCTTCATCAATAACATCTATGGAGCTTCAGCTATGGGGCCTATGATGATTATCGGAGCGGTGCCGCTCTATAACATTTTTTCTGTCATCGTATTGACCTTTGAAGCAGATGTGGAAGAGGGAGAAGCAAGGGACACAGGGCGCATTCGTACCGCTTGTGTCAATATCTTAAAGAACCCAATTATTATCTCCATTTTCCTAGGAGTGATTGTGGCGCTGATTGGTATTGATTTTCCTGTGATTGTCACCAAGACCGTTGGCTCTATGGCACAGATGGCAACACCTCTTGCACTCATTGGACTTGGCGCTGGTTTTGAAGGTAAGAAGGCCATTGCCAAGGTGAAGCCTACTATGTGGGCATCCTTTGTGAAGCTGGTGGCACAGCCTATCATTTTTATCCCGGCAGCAGTGGCTATGGGGTTCACTGGGGAAAAATTGATCGCGATTCTCATTATGCTTGCGGCTCCAACCACCCCAAGCTGTTATATTATGGCCAAGAACATGCGAAACGATGGCGTGCTTACGGCCAGTGTCGTAGTTATGACGACGCTTTTGTCAGCCTTTACCCTGACAGGTTGGATTTATGTATTGAAGACCATGAGCCTGATATAGGCCAGATAAAATAGTGAGGTAAGAAATGGATATTGCCGGAAGAAAATTATTTGTAAAAGCGATGGAAGAAGAAGGGGTTGATACCATCTTTGGTTACCCAGGTGGAATGGTAACCGACCTTTTCGATGAACTGTATAAGACTGACAGCATCAACCTGGTGCTGCCTCGTCATGAGCAGGGACTCATCCACGAGGCAGAAGGATATGCGAAGGCAACAGGTAAGGTTGGCGTATGTCTTGTGACCAGTGGTCCTGGAGCAACTAATATTATTACGGGTCTTGCAGATGCACATTACGACAATATTCCGCTTGTGTGCATTACCGGACAGGTGCCACTTGATCTTATCGGAAACGATGCCTTCCAGGAGGTTGATATTGTTGGAATGACACGCAGCATCACCAAGTATAGTGTTACGGTGCGCAACCGTGCAGATCTTGGCCGCATTCTTAAGATGGCATTCTATATTGCTCGCACAGGTAAGCCAGGTCCTGTTCTTGTAGATATTCCAAAGGATATCCAGACCATGGCTGGTCCAGCAGAATATCCATCGTCTGTGGACATTCGTGGATATAAGATCAACGACAACGTACATATTGGACAGCTGAAAAAAGCATATAAGCTTCTTAAGTCTGCCAAGAAGCCATTGATTCTTGCTGGTGGTGGAATTAATATCGCAGGTGCGCAGGTAGAGTTCCGTGCATTTGTTGAGAAGATGGAAATTCCAGTTGTAACTACTATTATGGGTAAGGGCTGTATTCCAACCAGCCATCCTCTTTACATTGGAAACTGTGGTATGCATGGCAAGTATGCAGCCAATATGGCAGTTGGAAATTGTGATGTGCTTTTTTCCATTGGAACAAGATTTAACGATCGAATTACAGGCGACTTAAATGAGTTTGCGGCAAATGCGCAGATTATTCATATTGATGTAGATACTGCATCTATTTCCCGTAACGTAGTCGTAGATGTACCAATCGTAGCCGATGCCAAGCTTGCGCTTGAGAAGCTGCTTGAGTGGGTAGAGCCAAAGAAGACTGCAAGCTGGCGCAACCAGAT
>JAZQQA010000136.1:0-11769 GCA_045628825.1 Agathobacter sp. | reverse complement strand
TTAGAATATTCTTTTCGCAAGAGTATTCAATACTCGATGCTGGTCCAAGACATTCTCCGTCACAATGAAGTGACATTGGTTCTTTTAGCGTAATACTCGCCTTTTCAAAATGATACAAATCAAAGCCTTTTAGTTTTTCATGCTTTGCTGCAAGTAATATTGGTAAGCAAAAAAATGTGCGCCATTTTGGAATTCCATATGCAGAACATAGCATTAAATCATTGCTTGTACCAACTTGTGAAGGCGCCATTGGAACACCACCGCCCTCTGCTCTAAGATTCATAGCAGCAGAAAAAATAAGCTTATCCATGTGTAAACTTTTCGGAGTAACATAAGACTTTGATGCATCATCGTTATGATATTCAAAAGTTACATCCGCACTGGTTGTTCTCATGGAAAACAAGGTATAAACAGTGACAAGTCCATAGGTAAGCTTTCCAATATGAAGTGCATTAAGAATCTTCTTTAGCTTTGATACTTCGACCTCTTCACACACCATTGCATCCATTCCAAATCCAGAAGAAATACCAAAATAACGCGGCTTTTCATTACCATCCCACGTCACTTTACCAAGGTCTACTCTTCGATAGGAATCAGATCCTTCCTCAAAATGAGATAAAATTGATTCCAAATTCTCAAATGGGTCTAAGGAGAATTTATGTCCACGCCCAAAATCATTGCCAGAGCCTGTAGGAATCATACCAAAACGTAGCTTTTCAAAGTCTGTAATTCCATTAATAACTTCGTTCATGGTTCCATCACCACCTAGAACAACTAAGCCGATATTATCATCCTCTTGATTTGAAATCATGGTTGCAAGCTCTGTAGCATGACTTGTATATTCAGTTGTATAGGCCTTGTATTCGACTCCCTTAGATAAAAGCATCGCTTCTATCTGTTCCCAGATAGAAGCGGCTTTCCCCGTACGAGACGATTTATTAACAATGAAATATAACATAAACTAAAGAATAATCTTCTTTGGACATTTTTCAGCACAAGTACCACAACCATTACACTTGTCCTGATCAATATAAGCAACATTGTCAATTACATGAATTGCATCCTGCTCACAATTCTTTTCACAAAGATGGCAAGCAATACATCCTACAGAACATGCCTGAATAACGTCCTTACCTTTGTTCTTGTTTGAACACTGAACAAGGTGTGGTGCGTCATAAGGAACAAGCTCAATCAAATGCTTTGGACAGGTTGCAACACACTTACCACAGGCCTTACATGCCTTAGGATCAACCTTAGCAACTCCATCAATGACATGAATCGCATCAAATGGACAAGCCTTCACACAGCTTCCTCCACCAAGACATCCAAAGTTACATGATTTTGGTCCACCATTTGGAACAAAAGCAAGAGCGGCACAATCAGAAAGACCTGAATAAGCGTAATCTTCTTTTGCCTTATCACAGGTACCTGCACACTTTACAAAAGCAACCTTTTTAGCGCCTTCTTCTGCAGCAACTCCCATAATTTCGCCAACTTTAGCGCCAACTGGTGCGCCACCAACTGGACACTGATTTACTGGTGCTTCACCCTTTGCAATGGCTGCAGCAAGACCAGAACATCCAGCATAACCACATCCACCACAGTTATTTCCAGGAAGAACCTCTAAAATAGCTTCTTCTCTTGGATCAACTTCAACCTTTAACTTTTCTCCTGAGATTCCGAGGAAAAGTCCAAGGATGATACCAACAAGACCGACAATTACGCCGGCAATAATAATTGCTGTAAAGTTCATCTTCTTTTCCTCCTTATACAGAAACCATACCAGAGAAGCCCATGAAAGCAATTGCCATGAGACAAGCTGTAATCAATACGATTGCAGTACCCTGGAAAGTCTTAGGAATGTCGTTGTATTCAATCTTCTCACGAACACCAGCCATAAGAACGATTGCGATTAAGAAGCCTACTGCAGTAGCAATACCGTAAATTAAAGCTTCCAAGAAATTATAGCCCTTGGTTACACTGTTAAGAGCTACACCAAGAACTGCACAGTTGGTAGTAATCAAAGGAAGGAAAACACCAAGCGACTCATAAAGAGGTGGCATAACCTTCTTTAAGAACATTTCTACGAACTGAACGAGTGATGCAATAACAAGAATAAATACGATGGTCTGTAAATATTCAAGTCCAAGCTTTGCAAGTACAAAACGATAAATAACCTGTGTAACGATGGTTGCAATTGTGATTACGAACACAACTGCGCCACCCATACCAGCAGCTGTTTCTGTCTTCTTAGATACACCAAGGAAAGGACAGATACCAAGGAACTGGCTAAGTACAACGTTGTTAACAATTGCATAAGCAACTGCGATGAGTAATAAATGACCTAATGTACCCATTGTTCTCTCCCTCCTTAATCTTCTTTCTTCTCTTCTGTCTTAACTGCTTTTGCAGAAGGACAGGCTGCGCCACAATGAGCACAATCTCCAGCAAGACAACCAGCTGGCTCAGCAAGAGGTGTTCCCTTTGCATCCATTTTACGACGAATGATGTTCATTCCTGCAACCAAGAAAGCAAGTACAAGGAATGCACCAGGAGCCATAATAAAGATAGTAATTGGAGTGAACCACTCACCAAAGATTGAAATATCAAATGCAGTACCAGCACCAAGGATTTCACGAATCAAACCGATTAAAGTAAGACCAAGTGTAAATCCAAGACCCATACCAATACCATCAAAGATGGAAAGTACAGGAGTATTCTTTGAAGCATAGCTTTCTGCACGACCAAGAATAATACAGTTAACTACGATCAAAGGAATGTATACACCAAGGCTTGCAGAAAGACTTGGAAGGAATGCTGCCATCAAAAACTGTACGACTGTTACAAGAGATGCAACAATGACAATGTAAGCTGGCATACGAACACCGTTTGGAATCACTTTACGGAAAAGTGAAATCAAAAGGTTGGAACAAATCAAAACGACTGTTGTAGAAAGACCCATACCAAGACCATTGATTGCAGAAGATGTAACTGCAAGGGTTGGACACATACCAAGCATAAGTACGAAGGTTGGGTTTTCTTTGATAATACCGTTATATAAACGCTCTAAATACTTATTCATTACTGTGCACCTCCCATCAAATGATTGCGGAAGTATTCCAGTGAGGCATTGACACCGTTTGCCATTGCTTTTGAAGTAATGGTTGATCCAGTAATGGCTTCAATCTCCTTATCAGAGGTAGCTGCCATTTTGGTTACCGCAAACTTATCTACATTCTTTCCAGCGAACTGTCCGCTAAATGCACTTTCAGTTGCCTTCATACCAAGACCAGGGGTCTCAGCAATATCAGTAATTGAATAACCATTTACAGTTCCATCATTCTGAATACCTACAGAAAAAGTGATACTTCCCTGGCTACCATCCTTGGCTGTAACAGTAATAACATAACCAAGTGTGTTTCCAGATGCATCAAGTGCAGTCTCAACGTCACCTATGGTATCCGCATAGCCAAGACCAGCAATTTCAGCGTTTGCAGCATCTACATCATACTCAACAGGAGCGAATGAGGTTGCATCTGCAAATACAGCCTGAAAAGCAGCCATCTGTGCAGCTGCATTTGCCGCATCGATACGAGGCTTTGTAATGTCATATACAAATCCAAGGCATAGACCAAGAACAAGTGTAAAAGCGGTAAGGATTAATGCGTCATGTACGAACTTTTTCATACTACTTTTCCTCCTTTGCTTTCTTTTGCTTTGGCTCTTTCTTAAGACCAAATGCAAGTGGGATGGTCTTCTTTTCAATTAGTGGAACAAGAATATTGCTTAAGATAATTGCAAAAGATACACCCTCTGCATTTGCACCAAAGCAACGGAAAATTCCTGTCAAAATACCACAGCAAATACCAAAAATAATCTGTCCAAGCGGAGTGATTGGTGAAGTAACATAGTCAGTTGCCATGAAGAATGCACCAAGCATAAGTCCACCACCGCAAAGCTCTGCTACAAGGTAATTTACATCAAATCTAGATGCGCCAAATACCAACATAAATACTGCAAAAGTAATGATGTAGCTTGCTGGGATACGAAGGTTAATTACACCCATAAGGATTAAGAAAATTGCACCAATTAAGATTGCAATTACAGAAGTCTCACCAATGGTTCCTGCTGTTTTTCCAAGAAGCATATCCATAACATTTACATCGGTAAGTGCACCATTTGCATTACGAATCAGAGCAAGTGGTGTTGCTTCTGAAACTCCATCATAGCGGGTTCCAGGGATAAATCTTGTCATATCTGCAGCAAATGCGATCAAAAGGAAACATCTTGCTCCAAGAGCAGGATTCATAAAGTTCTGACCAAGTCCGCCATACATACATTTTACAATAACGATAGCGAAAATGCCGCCAAGTACTGCTTCCCAAATAGGAAGTGTTGAAGGAAGATTCAGTGCAAGCAATAATCCGGTTACAACCGCACTTAAATCTCCAATTGTATTTTCTTTGTGAACGATCTTATTAAATACCCATTCTGATGCAACGCAAGAACAGATTGTAACAAGAACGAGAACAAGTGCACGCCAACCGAAGTTCCAGATACCTACAAAGGTTGTTGGAAGTAATGCAATGATTACATACAACATAATAAGACTGGTTGAATCCTTGGCGCGAACATGTGGTGATGATGATACATGATATTGTTCACTCACAATAAGCCACCTCTTTCTTTATTTTGATTGTTGTTTTCTCTTCTCAGCAAGTGTAAGTTTCTTCATCGTCTTGATTGACTGTGCAACCTGACGTCTTGAAGGACATACAAATGAACAGCTACCACACTCGATACACTCAAGTCCGTGCCAAGCTTCAAAGCTAGCCATATCTCCTTGATTTCCAAATTTTGCAAGTCTACTTGGAATCAAAAGTTCAGGACATGCTTCTACGCATCGACCACAGTTAATACAAGCGATTGGAGCATTGGCTGCCACCTCATCCTTCGTCAAGCAAAGGATAGATGAAGAAGTCTTTGTGGTTGGAATATCTAAGCTAAACATAGAAAATCCCATCATTGGACCACCAGAAATGATTTTTTCTGGCTGCTCTACAAATCCACCAGCTGCTTCAACAAGCTGCTCATATGGAGTACCAATGCTATAAAGGAAGTTGGAAGGATTCTTAATTGCATCACCAGTAACGGTTGAAATTCTCTTAAGAACAGGACGTCCAAACTTAACTGCGTTATATACTGCAATGATGGTCTCAACATTATCTACGATACATCCAGCATCTGCAGGAAGCATTTTTGAATTGATTGCTCTTCCAGTTACTGCATAAATAAGCTGACGCTCACCACCCTGTGGATACTTTGTAAGAAGTTCGCAAACTTCAATTCGATCCTCAGTTGCTGTAAGTTCCTTTAATTTCTTAATTGCTTCTGGCTTATTATTCTCAATACCAAGAACACCCTTAGCATTTGGGAATAACTGAAGAATCACCTTCATACCACCTACAAGCTCTTCAGGATTCTCTAACATACGTCGATAATCGGCTGTCAGATAAGGCTCACATTCTGCACAGTTTGCAATGATATACTCGATTGCAGAAGGATCCTTTGGAGAAAGCTTAACATGTGTTGGGAAACCAGCACCACCCATGCCGACAACACCAGCATCCTTCACTTTTCCAATAATCTCCTCGTTGCTCAATGAGGTGATGTCATCTACCGTCTTATACCCTCCGATTTCGGTATATGCGCCATCATTCTCAATTACAATTGATGTCACCATGTCACCAACAGCGACACGACGAGGCTCAATTGCCTTAACTGTACCTGATACAGATGAATAGATTGGGGAAGAAACAAAGCCACCGGCTTCTGCAATCTTCTGGCCCATCAATACAGTATCACCTACAGATACTACAGGTGTGGCAGGTGCACCAATATGCTGTGATACTGGGAACACTAATTCACCCTTGGGTAAAACTTCGGTAATTGGTGAATCCATTGCAAGCTCTTTGCCTTCAAAAGGATGAACACCATTCTTAAATGTTTTCAAACCCATTCATTTGCCCCTCTTTCTCTTATTTGCGCAAACCTTAATGAAATTTGCACATTAATACTTGTAAATTATACCATGAAATGTGCATTATGTACTAGGTAGATTTGTACTTTTTTCAATACTTATGCTATACTTATGCCATATTTTAAGGAAAGTTGTGGTGTGTTAAATGATTCACATTGAAAAAGAGGAATTATACTTCAAACGCAACAAATTATCAGATCAATTGGTGGATGAAAAATCCATCTTTTTTGACATTGAAACCACAGGTTTTTCTCCAAAGCACTCTCATATTTATTTGATTGGTTGTGCACGAAAAATTGGTGACAATATGCACTATGATCAATTTTTTGCCAAGTCCCCAGATGAGGAAAAAGAAATTCTGTTGGCTTTCCTTTCTGTATTACAGGATTATGAAACCATTATTTCCTTTAACGGAGTTGGATTTGATGTGCCATTTATTAAGGCAAAATGTGATTTGCTTGCCATTGAAGAACATCTAGCGGATTATAATTATCTTGATATTTTTAAAGCAGTATCAGAAATCAAATTCCTTTTAAAGCTTCCAAATTACAAGCAAAAAACCATTGAAAACTTCTTAGGACTTGAGCGAGATGATCAATTTTCTGGCGGAGAGTTAATTAATGTCTATTTGGAATATATGAAAAAGCCTGACCAGGAGGCAGAACGGATTCTCCTTCTTCACAATTATGAAGACTTAGTAGGAATGACGGAATTACTCCCTATTCTTACGTATCTTGAAGTGTTCCATGGACAATACGCAATTCGTCGCACAGAAGTTGGAAGCTATAAATCCATTGATGGAACAACAGAAAAAGAATTAATGATTACACTTTTGAATGATTTTACCGTTCCAAAACGTGTATCTTTTCAAAAAGAAGATTTCTACATCATTATGAAGGATGAACATACGACCATTCGTGTGCCTGTCTTCCAGGGAGAATTACATTACTTCTATCCAAACTATAAAGATTATTATTATCTTCCACAGGAGGACATGGCAATTCATAAAAGTGTTGCGACCTATGTGGATAAAGGCTATCGTGAAAATGCGAAAGCCAGCAACTGCTATACCAGAAAGGAAGGAGAATTCCTTCCACAATATAGCACCGTTATGCAGCCTGAATTCAAAAAAGAATATAAGGACGCTTGTTCTTTCTTCGAATTAAACGAAGACTTCTATTCTTCCGACATTATGCTTCGTCGATACGTCGATCATATCCTTCAATTGATGCTTACAACAAAAAAGTAAAATGCAATTAAAAAAGTCCCTATCACGAAGATAGGGACTTTTCTTGTCCAAAAATTATTTCTCGAAATAAAAGGATGAAAGACGCTGGAAACCAATTTCTTTGTAATTAGTAATCTGCTCTGTACTTCCGATAAAAAGTACTCCCTTATCCTTTAAGGTCTTATAGAACTTATGATAAATCTCATCCTTTGCTTCATCCGTAAAGTAAATAACAACGTTACGACAAAGAATCAAATCATAATCCGTTGGATAGGCATCCAACAGTAAATTATGTTCTTTGAATGTAACACATTTCTTGATGTCTTCAGAAATCTGGTAAGAAGAGCCAACCTTGGTAAAATACTTCTTTTTGAATTCATCTGGAACATTCGCAATACTCTTCTCACTATATAATCCGGCCTTTGCCTGTTCGATTACCTGCTTATCAATGTCAGTAGCAAGAATGCGAATACTGGTTAATGGAAGATGCTTCGATAATGCCATAACAAGAGAATATGGTTCATCTCCAGTAGAACAAGCAGCAGACCATACCTTAAGCGATTTTCCATGATCCTTAACTAACTTTGGAATAACTGTTTCGTCTAATAGTTTCCACTGGTCTGGATTACGATAGAATTCAGAGACATTAATGGTAAGGAAGTTAACAAACTGTTCAAATAGTTCTTTATTGGTCCTTAACATCTGAACATATTCTTCATAGGAAGTTGCTTTGTTCTTGGTTGCAAGTGTATCAATTCTACGACGCATTTGCTTCTCTTTGTAACAGTTTAAATCAATTTTAGTAAGCTTATATACCTCTTTTTTGAATAATTCATAATTATCAAGCATCTAAATTACCCCCACGTAATAAATTCATGCTATAAGTACAAAAAAGGGAACTGCATAAGCAGTTCCCCTATAAACCTCATTTACTCTTCAGTCTCAGCAGCAACAGCTTCGATATTTACATCTGCAACATCTGCGTCAGCTTCTTCAGCTGGCTCTTCTGGAGCAAACATAGCCTTGATAGAAAGGCTAATCTTCTTATCTGCAACTTCGAATCCAACAACCTTAGCTTCAACTTCCTGTCCAACCTTAAGAACATCAGCTGGCTTCTCAACATGATCCTTAGAAATCTGTGATACATGAAGTAAAGCATCTACGCCAGGAGCAAGCTCGATGAATGCACCAAACTCTGTCATTCTTGCTACAGTACCCTTTACGATGTTACCAACAGCGAACTTCTCTTCTGCACCGTTCCATGGATTCTCTTCTGGGAACTTCTTGCTAAGTGCAATCTTAGCTCCATCAATGCTCTTAACGAATACCTTAACAGTATCGCCAGCAGAAAGAGACTTCTTAGGACTCTCAACACGGCCCCATGACATCTCTGAAATATGAAGAAGACCATCAACACCACCAAGATCGATGAATGCACCGAAATCAGTTACGTTCTTAACAGTTCCTTCTACAACATCGCCAACTGCAAGCTTTCCAAGAACCTCGGCCTGAGCTTCTTCTCTCTTAGATACAAGAAGAGTCTTGCGGTTACCAATGATACGTCTCTTGCGTGGATCAAACTCTGTAATAACGAATTCAATCTCCTGATCCTTAAACTTATTGAGATCCTTCTCAAAAG
Source organism: Agathobacter sp. (assembly GCA_045628825.1). Lineage (GTDB taxonomy): Bacteria > Bacillota > Clostridia > Lachnospirales > Lachnospiraceae > Roseburia. Next base: position 2,862 of record JAZQQA010000136.1, on the reverse strand, counting down.
TATCAGAAATAAGGCTAGCTGGGATGAAGATTCTTGTCTCATCAACGATAACACAAACACCACCAGTTAATACCTGTGAAACCTTTGCGGTTAATACTTCTCTGTCTTCGAAAGCCTTCTGTAATCTTTCGCTTCCCTTTTCAGCTGCAAGTCTTCTGTATGAAAGAAGAACCTGGCCTTCACCATCGTTAACCTTGATAACCTTAGCGGTAAGAGCATCACCCTCTTTTACTAAAGTTGTAAGATCTACGTTTGGCTCTGCTGTAAACTCGCTACGGGTAATAATTCCGTCTGACTTGTAACCGATGTTAAGTACAATTTCATCTGGCTTTACAGCAATAACAGATCCGTCAACCACATCTCCATTTCTTATAGTTTTCTCATACGCGTCAAGCATTTGTTCAAATTCTGATGACATAATTTGAAACCTCCTCGATAATATTGTTTGGGGTTGAGGCCCCTGCTGTAATACCTACACTACTAGTGTCCTGCAATCTGTCAAAGTCCATATCGTTTGCGGTTTGTATATAGTAAGTATTTTCACATTCTTTCGAACATATCTCAAATAACTTCTGTGTATTACTACTGTTACGATCCCCAATTACAATCATTGCATCCGAAACAGAGGCGATTTGTTTTGCTTCTGTTTGTCGTACTTCAGTCGCATTACATATAGTATTTAGGACTTTAATATCATAACCTTTTTTGTCAATTATTTCAACTAATTCTTGAAATTTATTGATATTAAATGTAGTTTGTGAAACAATACATGCTTTTTCATCAATATTTAGTGAAAATGCCATGGCATCTTCCACGGAATTAATGAACGTAACAGGACAATCTTTGGAAACCCAGCCACGAATTCCTTGCACTTCGGGATGCTGTTCATTTCCAAAAATCACGATATGATATCCATTTTCACTATACTCCTCGACTAAGCGATGAATTTTTAGCACAAAAGGGCAAGTAGCATCTACAATTCTATATCCATGCGACTCAATCGTTTCCTGCTCAAAACGTCCAATTCCATGGGAACGTATAATCATGGTTCCTGGTTCATACTTATTCAGTTCATCTAAGGATGAAATTACATGTACCCCATGATTCTCCAGTTCTTTTACTACTTCGTCGTTATGAATGATTGGTCCAAAGGTATATAAAGGAAAATGTCCTTTTTCGATTTCCTCATACACTGTATTGACGGCTCGCTTTACACCAAAACAAAAGCCAGCTGATTTTGCTAGGGTAACCTTCATTGTTTTGCTTCCTCAATAATTTCCTTCATACGTGCAACAACACCATCAATATCAAGATCTGAAGAATCGAGAAGAACCGCATCTTCTGCTTGGCGAAGTGGAGATGCATCACGATGCATGTCTCTATAATCTCTATCAATAATATCCGCTTCGATCTTTTCAAAATCTGCCTCTTGACCCTTTGCAATCAATTCATCATATCTTCTTTTTGCACGTACCGCAGAGCTTGCAGTCAAATATATTTTTACATCAGCATTTGGAAGAACCACAGTTCCAATATCTCTTCCGTCCATAATGACACTATTTTTTGCCGCAATTTGTTGCTGCAACTCTACCATTTTTACACGAACAAATGCATGTGCTGAACTAGCAGAAGCCATATTACCTACTTCTTCTGTTCGAATCTTGCCATTCACATTTTCGCCGTTTAATAATACGCACTGCTCTCCGTCAACATACTGAATATTAATATCTACAGTCGCAAGAGCTTCCTTAATCTTTTCTTCCTCTGATGCAGCAATTCCCTGTGTTAACAAATAATAAGCAAATGCACGATACATGGCACCCGTATCTACATAGATATATCCAAGTTCCTTTGCTAATTTTTTTGCTATGGTACTTTTTCCAGCACCTGCTGGTCCATCAATTGCAATATTTACGTTACTCATATTTCCTCCTTTACGCAGAATCTGCATTTAAATAATCGATTGTCCTGCTAAATAGCCTGTAGACCAGGCAATCTGTAAATTATAACCACCTGTATACGCATCCAAATCCAATACCTCGCCACAAATATAAAGGCCTGGCATGATTTTAGATTCCATTGTAGATGGATTTACTTCTTTTACAGAAATTCCACCCTTTGTAATAATGGCCTCATTCCATCCTCTGGTTCCAGTAATCGTAAGAGGCAGATTTTTGATCAAATGGACAAAATTTCTACGCTCTTCCTTTGTGATCTCATTCACCTGTTTTTCACCATCAATTCCAGATAATTGAGCCATAACAGGCACCATACTTCCTGGGAAAAGATGGACAATTGCGTTTTTAAAGGACTTATTCTTTGCTTCTTCAAAATCCTTGAGCACTCGCTTATCTAACTGTTCTTCATCTAAAGCTGGCTTTAAGTCTAGTAAAATGGTTGGATTTGTTTTCCAAAATTCGGTTTTAAAGCTGGCACTGGCTGATAAAATCATTGGGCCGCTTACGCCAAAATGCGTAAATAACATTTCGCCAAAATCATCGTATTTGACCTTGCCTTTTTCCAGCACACGAATGGATACATTTTTTAAGGCAAGTCCCTGAAGCTCCATTGGCCATGTCTCCTTCGTTTCAAGGGGAACAAGACTTGGTCCCGTCGGTTTCGTGCTATGTCCAAGCGCACTTGCAAATCGATAGCCATCTCCTGTCGAACCAGTACTAGGATAAGAAAGCCCACCAGTTGCAAGGACAACCGCATCTGCGGTTAGCTTTTTCCCATCATCTAATAGAACTCCAGATATATGGTCATTTTCTGCCAGTAATTCTTTTACTTTCGTAAATAGACGAATCTCGACACCAGACTGTTCCAGCGCTTTTTTTACTGTAGCAATGACATCGGATGAAT
>JAZQQA010000135.1:0-5906 GCA_045628825.1 Agathobacter sp. | reverse complement strand
GGTGCTCTTGTTAAAATTGAAGATTACTCACACAACGTTGGTACCTGCTACCGTTGTCATACAACTGTTGAGCCACGTGTATCAGATCAGTGGTTCGTTAAGATGGAAGAACTTGCAAAGCCAGCTATCGAAGCAGTTAAGAAGGGTGATACCAAGTTCGTTCCAGAGCATTTTGATAAGACCTATTATCACTGGTTAGAGAATATTCGTGACTGGTGTATCAGCCGTCAGTTATGGTGGGGACACAGAATCCCAGCCTTCTACTGTGATGACTGTGGTGAGATGATCGTAACCAAGGATGCTACTTGCAAGTGTCCTAAGTGTGGAAAAGAGATGCGTCAGGATCCTGACACTCTTGATACCTGGTTCTCATCAGCACTTTGGCCATTCTCAACTCTTGGCTGGCCAGAGAAGACCGAAGAACTTGAGTACTTCTATCCAACAAGTGTTCTTGTAACTGGATACGATATCATCTTCTTCTGGGTTATCCGTATGATGTTCTCAGGACTTGAGAATATGGGACAGGTTCCATTTGACAAGGTATTGATTCACGGTCTTGTTCGTGATTCACAGGGACGCAAGATGTCTAAGTCTCTTGGCAACGGTATCGACCCACTTGAAGTAATTGATAAGTACGGTGCAGATGCACTTCGTCTTTCTCTTGTAACAGGTAACGCACCTGGTAACGACATGCGTTTCTACTGGGAGAGAGTTGAGGCAAGCCGTAACTTTGCCAATAAGATTTGGAACGCTTCTCGTTTCATTATGATGAACTTGGAAAAGGCAGAGTCTGACAATGTTGCTCTTAGCGATCTCGCTCCAGCCGACAAGTGGATTCTCTCTAAGTTCAACACTCTTGCAAAAGAGGTTACTGACAACATGGAGAACTATGACCTTGGTGTTGCAGTTCAGAAGATTTACGATTTCATCTGGGAAGAGTTCTGTGACTGGTACATCGAGATGGTTAAGCCTCGTCTCTGGAATGATGAGGATACCACAAAGGCAGCTGCTCTTTGGACTCTTAAGACCGTTCTTACGGAGTCATTGAAGCTTCTTCACCCATTCATGCCATTCATTACGGAAGAGATTTTCCTTAATCTTTCTGATGAAGAGACTATTATGCTTTCAAAGTGGCCTGAATTCAAGGCTGAGTGGAGCTTCCCAGAGGCTGAGGCAGATATCGAGCATTGTAAGGATCTTGTTAAGGGACTTCGTAATGTTCGTACACAGATGGATGTTCCACCTTCACGTAAGGCGAAGCTTATCATTGTATCTGAGGATGCAGCAGTTCGTAACGCTTTCGAGGCTAACAAGGATGTATATGTAAACCTTGCGTCTGCGAGTGAAATCATTGTTCAGGCAACCAAGGATGGCATTGATGCAGATGCTGTATCAGCTGTAATTCCTGGCGCGGTAGCTTACCTTCCACTTGCAGATCTTGTAGATTTCGAGAAGGAAAAGGAGCGTCTTACCAAGGAGAAGGAGAAGCTTGAAAAAGAGCTTGCTCGTTCTAGAGGTATGCTTGCGAATGAAAAATTCCTTGCAAACGCAAAGCCTGAGAAGGTTGAGGAAGAGAAGGCAAAGCTTGCAAAATATGAGCAGATGATGGCTGAAGTTGAAGCTCGTCTTGCACAGATGCCACAGTAGTTTTATAACAGGAAAAATGATAGTGTTGTGCCTATGTGGACAACATCACGAAAGAGGACTGGCAACAGTCCTCTTTTGTAGTATAAAGCTGTGAAACTATCAGTTTTCCTACGTGAAACATAGTTGCAATGATGGGGGAGGAATGCTATGATTGAAAGTAGTGTGAGTAACTATGTCTATTGGGGAGAAAGTATGGACAATGTAGCAAAGGACGTCAAGGTCCGCGTCTCACGAGATGAGATGGAAGCCTATGTTTCGCTTGCATTCATTTTTGAGGACGAGAACTACACAATTGAAGACATTATGACTGCTTTGGCGAAGTCGGGGGTTCGTGCAGGCATTCAGCAGGAGAAGATTCTTTCGCTGGTGCAGGAGCGCGAGTTCGGCCATGAGGTTCTTGTCGCAGTCGGCAAGGAGCAGAAGGATGGTGTGGATGGCTTCTACACCTACCACTTCAACACGCAGTTCGATAAGAAGCCAACCATTCGTGAGGATGGAACGGTGGATTATTGGAGCATCCATGCAGTGGAGATGGTTGAGCAGGGACAGGTCATTGTAACCTACACGGAGCCAGTGGATGGCGTGAATGGCATGAATGTCATGGGCAAGCCACTGGTTGCAAAGCGTGGCAGACCGATGGTTCCAATCACAGGAAAAGGCATTCTTAGATCCCCAGACGGCCTTACTTACTATGCAGAAATCACTGGTAAAATTGAGCAGAATGGTAACCGAATTCAGGTACTGCCAATCTATGAGATTTCAGGTGATGTTGATATTTCAACAGGTAATATTGATTTCCGTGGGGATGTCATTGTCCATGGCAATGTAACCACAGGAGCCATTGTAAAAGCGACTGGAACCATCACCATTGATGGTATCGCAGAGGCTTGTACCCTGGAAGCTGGCAAGGATATTATCCTGCGTGGTGGCTTCTTGGGCGCATATAAGGGTAAGATTTCCTGCAAGGGAAATGTGTACGCAAAATTCTTTGAATACGCAAGTATTGAGGCAGAAGGATTCATCGAGGCAAGTTCTGCACTCAATTGCACCATTATGTGCCACGATTGGATTCGTTTGAAGGGCAAACTTGCAACAATTGTAGGTGGTAGCGTTTATGCCACAAGAGGCCTCGAATGTATCGATATTGGGAATGATAAGGAGGTTCGTACCGAGATTCGTGTGGGCGTCCTTAAGGAGACCATTATCGAGGTTATGAATTTGGAAAACAAGCAGCGTCAGGACGAAGAGATGATTTCAAAAATCAATGCGGGCCTGAAGCAGTTTGAGATATTAGCGCAGGAACAGGGAATTGACGTGAAGAACGATGAGCGTCGTGTGGCCCTTCTTCGTGCCAAGATTTCGACCCAGGCAACGATTGCAGATACCAAAGAGCGTTTGGCCTATCTGAAGAACCTGATGGAGTCCGGAAAAGGTGCAGAGGTCTTTATTCACAATGTAGTCTATGGTGGCGTTATTGTATCCATCAACGAGACCATTGTCCATGTGAAGGAATCGCAAAAGGCCGTTAAATTCACCTTGTACGAGGGAAAGGTTGTTATGTTCCCACTTGAGTAAGGAGACGTAAAATGATCAATTTTGAAGAAGAACTGAAGAATTTTCAGCCAAGTCTTGAAGTAGAAGAGGCTGAATCTACGATATATAACCATGACATGACCGATGTAGCAGACATCATCAATGATTTGATTCAGGAAATTAAGCGTAGTCGTTAGGAAGAGGTTTTGTTATGAAGTGCACACATTGTGGATTGGAGGTTGGAAAGGCCGCAGTTTGTCCGAACTGTGGAATGGACCTATCTGTTTTTCAAAAGGCCCGTCGTCTATCCAATTCCTATTACAACAGGGGCTTAGAGCAAGCAGTCGTTAGAGACCTCTCTGGTGCTATCGAGAGCTTGAAGAAGAGCTTAAAATTCAATAAATACAATACAGATGCCAGAAATCTTCTGGGTCTTGTCTATTATGAAATCGGTGAAGTGGTTGCTGCATTAACGGAGTGGGTTATTAGCAAGAACTATCAGCCAGAGGACAATCTTGCAGAAAAATATCTTGGAGACATTCAGGATAATCCTCAGCATCTGCAGACCATCAACCAGACCATTAAAAAGTACAATCAGGCACTGATGTATTGTCGTCAGGATAGCCGTGATTTGGCCATTATTCAGCTGAAGAAGGTATTGTCCTTAAACGGCAACCTTGTGAAGGCACACCAGCTTTTGGCCCTTTTGTATATCCAGGAAAATAAGCTTGAGCTTGCGAAGAAGACCCTTCGTACAGCGGCACATATCGATACAGATAACACCTTGACTCTGCGTTACTTGAAGGAAGTCAACGCCATGATCAAGGAGCAGCAGAGCAACAAGAAGAAGTCAAAGAATCCAGAGGATGATTTGATTTCTTACCAGAGTGGCAACGAGACCATTATTATGCCAAAGCGCATTAAGGAGACAAGTCTTGCTGGCTCTATTGGATATGTGGTCATCGGACTTGTGATTGGTGTTGCAGCTACGGCATTTTTGGTGGTACCAAATGTACGTCGTGTGGCTATGTCAGAGGCCAATAAGCAGCTGGTTGCAGCGAATGAAACCATTGCTGAGAACAATCAGACCATCAGTAATCTGGAAAAACAGATTGAGAAATACGAGGAAGCCATAGACAATGCGGCGCAGGATTCACAGTCTGTGCAGAAGAAGGTGGATTCTTATGAGAATCTTCTCCAGGGCTACCTGGCGTTTGAGCAGAATGATGTGCTGTCTGCTGGCAAGTATTTAAATAATGTAGATAGTAGTCATCTGTCAGAGGCTTCGCTGGAGCTTTATACCACTATGATGACGAGCATCAACGATCGTTTTATCCGTGAGTTGTTCAATGATGGTTATGCGGCCTACAACACCGGAGATTACGATACTGCGATTGAGGATCTTCTTGCGGTTGTAACACAGGATGAGAACTACAGCGATGGCTATGCGGCTTATTATTTGGCACAGGCTTATCGTAGAAATGATGATTTGGATAGTGCGCAGCCTTATTACCGTTTTGTGGTGGAGAATTATCCGGGAACGGATCGCGCGAAGACGGCGCAGAACTACCTTGATTAAATTGTATATGGACCCCTGTGTTGTAAGTATAAAATAACACAGGGGTCTTATATATTAGAAGTAGCCAAGTATTCTGCGCTCGTCTTCTTACAATAGAAAGGACAAAATTTCGATGAAAAAATCTGCGCCATCTTTACCGATGAACTATGATAATTACATTTTTGATTTATATGGCACTCTTGTGGACATTCACACGGAGGAAAGTGATCCTGTGGTGTGGGAAAAATTGGCACTATTTTACGGCTATTATGATGCGCTTTATGAGCCGAAGGAGTTACAGGAGGCTTATGTACGTCTGGTGAAGGAGAAGGAGACCGCGCTTAAGAAGACGCTGGAGGAAGACCCGCATTATGCTCATGAGGCGTCGCCTGAGATTGAGATTACGGAGGTGTTCGCGAAGCTTTTTTCGGACAAGTGGGAAAAGGCCTTGCCCCACGACCTGGAGCAGCTTGCCATGCATGCGGGGCAATTTTTCCGTGTCCTGTCTACCGAATACGTGCGGGTATATCCTGGGACTGAGGAGATGCTTCGTAAGCTAAAGGAGGCAGGGAAGAAGGTCTATCTGCTTTCCAACGCGCAACGCATTTTTACAGAGTATGAGATGCACACCCTTGGAATTGCTAAGTATTTTGATGATATTTTTATCTCTTCCGATTATAAGACAAAGAAGCCGGACCGCCGATTCTATGACTTACTAATCGAAAAGCACGCGATTGATGTGACGACTTCCTTATTTGTAGGAAATGATAGTAGCACGGATATCAAGGGTGCGAGTGAGGTGGGAATGGCTAGTTTTTATGTGCATTCGAACATCTCACCAGAGGGGGATACAGGGATTGGAGCGACTTTTGTTGTAGATGCTTTTACCAAGTGGTCTTAGGCGATAAAATTGGTAAAATTGCACATTGTATTTCTGCAATAAGGGAGTAAAATACAATAGTATTTGTTAAATTAGTACTAAAAATTGCGACAGAAATTATGAGGTGATTATTATGGAAAATTTAGTTCCACCACTATGGCTATGTATTCCTTTTGCAGGCCTGCTTTTGTGTATCGCGGTATTTCCGCTTGTAAAAGAGGCTTGGTGGGAGAAGAATCGTGGATTTGCAGTCATCTTCTGGAGTTTGCTTTTTATGATTCCGTTTGC
>JAZQQA010000134.1:0-4983 GCA_045628825.1 Agathobacter sp. | reverse complement strand
CACTCATTTCCTAAGTCTTATTTTTTGCAATCATTTTGCCGCTAGTTGATATACTTGATTACGGTATCCCAGATGTCTGAGGTCTGGAAACCAAGCTTCCAGAAGGCTGCTCCAGCGAGATTCTTCTCATCCATAAGCATCAGACGTTGCTCTAAGGAATCCACATCCTCAAGCCATACCATGTAAATGTCCTTGCCAGAAGTCCACTCTGCATAGTGCTGTCCCATGTCAGAAAGCCATGTCACTTCTGCCTTATTGTCATTTACCGTGTTATAGGCATTTTTCATGCCGTAATCCTTACAGGTCAGATTGTATTTTACTTCAGTATCGGAAGCATCTGCATCATACTGCTTGCACCATACCTTGGTGTAGAATGGCATTCCAAGAATAATCTGATCCGCAGGAACTTCAAGTAAGGTATTGTTTACACCTTCCTTAACCCAACCAAGGGAAGCAACGGAACCAGCTTCTTCACTTCCGCGGTAATGCTCGTCATATGCCATGATGACGATATAATCCGCAAACTTGGCCTGCTCTGCTCTCTGGTAGAAAGCGGTATAAGCGGTAGGAACATAATTATCAACGGAAACAACAATGCCATTGTTCTGGCACTTTAATGACAACTCACGAATAAACTGGATAAAGGCATCGCCAACCTCTGGTCCGTCTAAGGCCTCCATATCCACATTGATGCCGTCAAGATTGTACTGGATTGCAACAGAAACCAATTGATTGACCAGATTCTGACGGGTTGAGGTGTGGGTTAATACATAGGTGCTATCCACGTCCTGTGCTTCGAGGTTACTTACAAGTGCCCATACTTCGATGCCCTGTGAGTGGCAGTAGCTTACATAATCATTGCTTGCCAAGTTGGCAATTCCGCCCTTGTTGTCCTTTAAGTAGAACCAGGTTGGTGACATTACATTGATTCCCTTGGTATCTGCAAGTACCTTGGCTACGTTGCCATTGGCCTGCTGGTTGGTCATCTGGTGCCATGCCATAGAAATCTCAAAGTCCTTCTTGATATGAGTGAAGACCTCTTCCTCAAAATCTGAGGTGCGGTTTGCTGTCTGGGTAGCAGATAGGGTCTTGCGGCGAATATAGCCGACAATGCCGTCTTCTGTAGCAACCTGAGACCAGTCTTCCATCTCTTCCAAGATGGTAACCTGCGTTCCCTTTGTCACATCACAAAGGATATCGCTTTTAATTCCGCCGAGGAAACGTACTTGCGTATCCTTTTTTACAGTAGCCACATTGTATTCTCCATAATTGTTATGGAGCACCAGTCGATTTGGATCTACGAAAAACTCATAGTCAAAATTTGAATAAACCTTTACGAAATCGATGTTGACCCAAGCGGAGCTTGCAGAAGCCTTTACAATGGTGCTACCAAATTCGTTGGAGCTTTTTGTGACCAGGTAAGAGCTTGCATCTGCCTCAACAGAAATCAAATCGGTTGGTGTTGCGTACAGCAAGATATTCTCATTGGCATCCCAGTAGAAACGTGGGTTTAGCTTGTCATGAACAAAGCTATAGTCAAGGAAAATGGTGCCGTCCATGACCTTTGCATAGGTTTCCGATTTTTGATCATTGAAGACAACTGCGACCTGTGAATCCTCTGTAATGCCGTAGTAATCCTTCAGATATGCATATTCTTTGGAAGGAGAGTATTTCTTCACCAGAGAAGAAATAACAATTCCTGCAATGACAATGGCAATGAGTCCAATGACAATGAGTACTGGGACAACATTGCTTTGCTTCTTCTTCTTTTTCTTTGTAGCCATAGAAAAATTGACCCCTTTCTTCAAGTTCGTATTCCATAGTTACTTAAATTATACCATATATAAGAAAACAAGCCACATATAATGTGGCCTGTTCCCTATCTCTTTTATTCTTGTATCGATATTATTTTTGTACTAGGGTCTACGCGCTCTCCTCAAATTTTACTGTAATTATTAGATAACGTTAAAACCAAATGTAAGTAGGTATTTTTATTGAAGAAAAGCAATCACTCCTTTCGTAAGCAAATTCGACGGACTATTCTGGCTTTCAATAGCATAAGTTGTGGTATATTAATTCCTATTTAATAAAGCCATGAAAATACTCCAATCGGAGGAAGTTAACTGAAACGGATTTGAAATCCATGGGATATAGGCAGAAAGGAATGGCAGGGCTTTGTCCCTTTGGTTGGATGAAATTCCCTTCCCATTTCCTAGAATTTTCATCGTTTCCGGATGTACTTGATCCATGGTATGGTACAAATCATACCATTCCTTTAGATAATGCGATTTCCATGGTGCGACATCTCCAACTACCAGGCGAAGGTCACAGCACAAAAATTGGTTTAGAAGCTCCTTCTTAAGAAGGCCCATATCCAGCACGAGTACATCGTATTGTCCTGCGATGCTTCCAAGAGTCAAAAGGGTTGCATCCGGATAAAAATGCACTTTGTGATAGGTAAAGGAATCCGTTGTATCTGCTTTCTTTAAATGGCGGCAGTCATGGTTTCCATTTAGCTCTAGATAGGCCACAAGAAGGCCCTCCTTACTGCACAAATAGTTCGAGAGAGCAAATGCCAGATGTGTGGCGCCTGCGCCCTTATTTGTGCTGCAAATTGCTATGGTTTTTGGAAATGTTTGTCTTTTTTTCCGAAGTTTAAAATGAATGGGAATCGCTCCTTTATGCCCATGAGTTTGGCTGCAAGGGCCATGCTTTGTCTGGATACCAGAAAAGGATCTGGTGTATAGGGCAGGGCAAGGACTTTTAACTTCGTCTGTTCTTTCAGGTACCGACAAAAATAGGAGTCTCCTGCGCATAGGATGGTGAGCTTGTCCTTATACATGGCAAGATCCTTTGCTTTTTGCAAAATATCCTCAAGATGCCAAGGGCAAGAAGCACATACGAGCACAATGGAGGTTGCTTCCATCAGGTCTGCTTCTACAATTTCCTGCCCATAGTCAATGACCGCCAGGTCTGAAATGGGGTAGGAAACAAGAATGCCTGGCCCGTATTTGGGATACCCAAAGAACCAACGATATTCGAGTCCACCGTCGCGCTCCTTCATACCAGAGGAAAAGCGGGACAGCATGTGCAAAGCCTTGCTTTCGTTGGCCTCCAAATAGAAGGAGGATACTCCCATCTTGTTAAGAGAAGAAGTAAGGCTTATGGCAGCATGGGTTGCACCGCTTCCAGCATAGGCGCCGATTACAGCGATGGATTTGGCAAGATGCGTTCCACTTGCTTGTTCCTTTTTGATTGCAGCAGACAAAAGCGCCACCGTTTCATAACGCTTATCCGCTGCTAAATTGGTTGCTTTGTGGATAATATGGTCGATATTTTCGGGAATCCTTGGTAAGTAGGTGGCTAGATACGCCATCATTTTTCCAATGGTGTAGACATCACTGGAAAAGGTGGGAGGGCTACCTGCTAAAACCTCTGGGGCAGAAAAATCCGCGTTCCCGAAAACAGGATATTTTATTTCCGACACCTGTAGTGGGCAAAGGCCACCAAAGTCTATAAGCCGCAGTCTGTCGGGACCCACAATGATATGTTCAGGCTTTAAATCCTGGTAAAGAAAAGGGGTTGGCAAGGCATGCAGATACTCGTAGATCTGGCATAGCTCTTCGATACACTTCAAATAAAAGTGAATGGAAATAAAAGAATGATGAAGCAAATACTGATCGAGTGCATCGCCGGTTACGTACTCTTCCATGAGATAGAAAAAATGATTGTCTGATTCAATATCGTAAATCATGGGAATACCGGGGTGATGAATCGACTTAAGTAGTCTTGCCTCGGATAAAACTAAACAGTGGCTTTCCTTATCCGCCGGGATAATTTTGACAGCCAACTGCCTGTCTAAGGATTTGTGTCTGACAAGATAAACCGTGCTATTCATGCCACTGCCAAGTGGAGAAATCACGTCATATTTCTCAGACAAATGCTTGATAATTTGTTCAGTCATACGCTCCTTTTTGCGGGAACGCATCTTGCGAGATACATTTATAGCACGGAAATTTTGGAAATGCAAGCACTTTTTTACAAAAATTTCATAACTGCCCAACTTTACAGCGCAAAAGGGATTGATTATAATAGGCTTACTTGAAAGTCCACAGGATGGGAAGTGATGGAATGAAAATTGAAAAAATTAACGACAATCAGATTCGTTGTACGCTGACCAGCGAGGACCTTGCCAATCGTCAGATTAAGCTGAGTGAGCTTGCCTACGGAACGGAGAAAGCAAGAAGCTTGTTCCGTGAGATGGTGCAGCAGGCCAATTACGAATTTGGTTTTGACGCGAACGATATCCCACTGATGGTGGAAGCCATTCCAGCTTCTATGGGAACCATTGTTCTTGTAATTAGTAAAGTAGAATATCCAGAAGAAATTGATACCCGTTTCTCTAAGTTCTCGGAGCCAGATGAGGATTTCTTAGATGAGCAGCAGCAAGAAGAGATTCCAGCGCCAGAGGTACTAGGTGCAGACGAGGTTTTAGGCCTTTTCCGTCAGTTGAATGAGGAATTGGCTGAGAAAGCTCAAAAGGAAGAGGAGAAGGAGAAGCAAGGGAACTTCGCAGAGGTTTTGGCAGAAAAGCTTCTTCAGAGTAAGGCGAAGACAGAGGAAGCCAAGACGGTTACCCCTGCTCCAGTTGACTTAACCAAGGTTTTTGCCTTCCGTTCTTTGGAAAGAGTTGAGAGCTTTGCGCAGGTATTAAACGGCTACTATCAGGGAGTGAACACCTTATATCACAATGATAAGAAGGGTGTGTATGTACTTTTCTTACATAAGAGTGGCCACAGCCCAGAGGAATTCAACAAGGTATGTAATATTGCCAGTGAATATGGATTGCAGCAGGCCTATACTTCGGCCCTTCATTCCTATTACACAGAGCATTGTAAGCTTGTGCTTGCAGAGAATGCATTGCAGACACTACTTGCACTGTAAATTTTATAGACAGACATAAAAAAAGCGTTCCATCGTTAT
>JAZQQA010000133.1:0-9096 GCA_045628825.1 Agathobacter sp. | reverse complement strand
TCAAGCTCAGCGAAGGTTGTCTTCTTAACTTCCATATTCTCGAATGCAGCCTCAACGATGAGGTCACAATCTGCGCAAAGGTTTTCCTTAAGACCTGGAGTGATCTTAGCAAGGATAGCGTCTACAGTTGCCTGCTCCATCTTTCCTTTTTCTACTAACTTAGCATATCCCTTAGCGATCTTGTCCTTACCGCCCTGCGCCCACTCTTCTTTGATATCACAAAGAACTACTTCATAGCCATCAACCTGAGCAAATGCCTTAGCAATGCCCTGTCCCATGGTTCCTGCACCAATTACACCAACTTTCATTTTGGTTCCTCCTATTTTTAAAAATCCTCTTTGAATTACATTTCAACTATAGTAGAGCATCCCATTCCGCCACCGATACAAAGTGTAGCAAGACCTCTCTTAGCGCCGCTTCTCTTCATCTCATGAAGAAGAGTTACAAGGATACGGCATCCTGAAGCTCCTACTGGATGTCCAAGTGCGATTGCACCACCGTTAACGTTAACCTTAGACATATCAAAGTTAAGGTCACGAGCTACTGCGATTGACTGAGCAGCGAATGCTTCATTTGCTTCGATCAAATCGATATCATCAATGGTAAGACCAGTCTTAGCAAGTACCTTACGTGTAGATGCTACAGGACCAACACCCATGATTTCTGGCTCAACTCCGCCAAGTGCTCCAGCTACCCATGTAGCAAGTGGAGTAATACCAAGCTCCTTAGCCTTCTCTTCGCTCATTACTACAACTGCAGCAGCACCATCGTTGATACCAGATGCGTTACCAGCTGTGATGAGACCACCTTCCTTACCAGAGCAGCACTTAAGTGCGCCAAGGCCTTCTGCTGTAACACCAGCTCTTGGTCCTTCATCAGTAACGAAGTCTACGATATCCTTCTTAACCTTTACAGGTACTGGAACGATTTCTTCTGCGAACTTACCAGCTGCCATAGCTGCTTCGCACTTCTGCTGAGAGTTTGCTGAGAACTCATCAAGCTCTTCTCTTGTAATTCCATACTTCTCACATACGTTCTCTGCAGTAATCATCATGTGGTACTTGTTGAATGCATCTGTTAATGCATCGTTAACCATACAGTCGATGATTGTCGCGTTGTTCATTCTATATCCGAAACGAGCCTTGGTCATTGCATATGGTGCAAGAGACATGTTCTCCATACCACCTGCTACTACGATATCAGCTTCTCCTGCCATAATCATAGTTGCTGCATCATTGACACACTTAAGACCAGAACCACAAACAACGTTGATTGTGATTGCAGGTACTTCGATTGGAAGACCAGCCTTGATAGAAGCCTGACGTGCTACGTTCTGTCCCTGTGCTGCCTGGATTACGCAACCCATTTTAACTTCATCAACCATCTCAGACTTAACACCTGCTCTGTTTAATGCTTCCTTGATTACGATTGCTCCTAAATCTGCTGCTGGAGTATTGCTTAATGCTCCACCCATCTTACCGATAGCGGTACGACATGCGCTTGCGATAACAACTTTTCTTGCCATTTTTCGTTCTCCTTCTTGTTTTTGTTTATGTTTTAACATTGCTGTTAATTTTTTAACAAAAACATTGTATCACTAAATCCGACCATCCGCAACCATTTTTCAACAGTTTTCATGACTTTGGCAAAAATAATAAGACACCCTAGTTTCCAAGGGTGTCTTACGAATTGAAATTGTTGTTTTTGCACAAAAGCCTTGATTTAATAGAAAACTTGATGGTCGATTACAGTTCCCGGAATGTTTCCATTGTTGACACAGAAGTAAAGCCAGTTTCCTGTGTAGCCGCCTGCCAATACACGATTGGCAGAATCGCGACAAGCCTGCGTCGTAAGTCCATTCTCCAATACAATGGCAAGTCTTCCTGATGACACTGGGGAAAACTGCTTGTTGGCATAGATGACTCCTGTAATGGAATTCGGGAAGTAGCTTGAGCATACGCGGTTCAAGACAACAGTTGCCACCGCATCCTTGCCCGCTGCGGTCTCGCCACCAGCCTCACAATAGATAAGCGCTGCTAAAAGCTCTGCTTCTCCTTCTCCTGGGGTAACCACATAACGGGTATTGGCAAGTTCTGCTTCCTGCTGGGCAATCTTCGCCAGACGATCTGCAGAAAGCTGGGAAGCTGCTAACGCCTGCTGGTTACGCATACGGCGCTCATACTCTTCCATCTCAGCAATCTTCTTCTGAAGATCTGCCGACAGCTGCTGTGCCTCGTTTAATTTACCTGTGGTAGAGCTGATGTTGTTCTTTGTATTAGAAATAGAGGTAAGAAGCTTGGCCTTTTGGTCTTCCAATTCAGCCTTAGTCTCTTCTAACTGACGATTTTCCTCTTCTAATTCCGCCTTATAATCCTCAATCTGCTGAAGCGTATCCATATACTCGTCCATGAGCTTCTTATCCGCTTCCCCAATGCTCATCATATATTCGGCTCGTACAAGCATATCTGCAAAGGACTCTGACTCAAAAAGGCTGGCCCAGCTCCAGCCGCTTCCGTTTTCATACATATACTGAATGCGAAGCTTCATATATGCATACTGCTCGTCTGCCTTAGCCTGGGTCTCCTCGAGAAGAAGTCTTGCTTCCTCAATCTCGTACAATTTCTGTTCGATGTCCGCTTCCAGCTTGCTAATGCTTTCAGAAAGGTTGTACATCTCGGACTTCATATTGCCAAGATTCTTTTCCAGTTTCTTCTTTTCTGCCTCGATTTCCTTAACCTTCTTGTCATTCTCTGCCTTTTGCTGACGCAATTCTGCAAGCGAGCTAGCGACAACCTTTTCTGGCTTTTCGTAGGAAAAAGACGTCACCAAAAAAGCCCCCACGAGGGCCAGACAAAGAAGCGATTTCTTCCATCCTCTATGCACTTGTCTTTTTTGTCTCGTCAATCCTATTTTCATATTCCCCTAAAAATGCTAAAAGCCTTACTAGTTCTATCTTATCAGATTGTATTTTGCCTTTCAATATGCTACGATATTCTTGATTTGTTGTACAAAAATCAAATTGGGGTTAGGTATTTTACATGCAATTCGTAAGAACAGAAGATTTACAGCCAGGTATGCGCCTGGCCAAGCCAATCTACAATAAAAATGGAGTGTTGCTTTATGACCGCAACACGCTTCTCACCGCACCAGGTGTTCGTAACGTTCGTAATTTCGGACTCATTGGAATTTATATTCTAGAGCCTGCAGAACCACTTCCACCTTTATCGCAGGAAGACATCCGTTTTGAACAATTACAAACTGTATATATGTTCCGTCTGCGCGACTGCTTAGAGCAGATGTGGGCCAGAAAGAAAATGACAGAGCTTTTTTCCCTGGTCAATGATATTTTAAAGAATTATGGTTCTTTAAATCACCGCGTGAACTTCAACCAGAATTTACGTAGTTCTGAGGACTTCATGTATAAGCATGCCATCAGCTCTGCAATTATTGTGGCCATGATGGCAAGTCATTTGGCACTTCCAAGAGACAAGCAGATGGCACTTGTGACTGCAGCACTTTTTTATGACATCGGATATCGCTACGTTCCAAAGACCGTTCTGGAAAATGGATACAATCTCTCAGCAGGAGATCAGGCCATTCTTCAGCAATCCTTGGAAAAGGGACTCAACTATTTGGATATGTATCAGCATGACTTTGACTTCATGCCACTTGCCATCACCATCTGTACCGCGTTTGTATACTCTACCAACAAGGATCGCGCCTTAAAGCCAGATCGTGATATGGCCAACCTCTTATCTATTTTGCAGGTTGCAACAACCTTCGATAAGCGTACTGCTATGTATATGGGATACACTCCAGAATCCGAAATCATGGCTATGCAATATATGTATAAGGATGGCAAGACCTTCCATCCTGACTATGTAGATGCACTTTCGGAGTGCATTCACATCGTTCCGAATGCTGCCAACATCGATTTGGCAGATGGCGAAAAGGCCATTGTACTTGTGGAGAATCCAAAGGATTTCATGCACCCAGTCGTACTTCGTATTAGCGACAACCAGATTCTTGACTTGAGTCAGCCAGAGGTTGCAAAGCAGGTACAAATTGCAGATATTATGAAGACCATGGACAATCGTGTCGTGCTGTCAGAGGATGCCATCAAGGGATTTACTGGGGATCCGGCACTTGCGGCAGTGGCGGAGCGTTTCCGTTCTTCTGCAAGAGCAGCAAAAGCAAGGGAAGTATTTCAGAGAGTATAACGGGGGGATTAACGAATCATGGCGGAAAAGAGTCTTAGCCTTTTCATTGACCAATTGGAACCAGGAAGTAAAATTACCATTCATTCCTATCTAAATAATGCTAGTGTAGATTTGGATTCTGCAATTGCAGAGGTATCTGCTTCTGATCTCGCTTTTTTGCAGAACCTCTTCAAACGCATTTCAAATACACACTATGCTGTGATTGAGCCTATTCACGAGCAGGATTTGCTCATCAATTTTAAGGCCGGCAATGTATTAAGCGACATCTACTATACCGTGGATGGGAAACCATATGTATGGCGTTCTGCCAATATCATCAATTTGCAGCTGCCACAGCATGGCAGTGTCCACGTTCTGGTTTCCAAAGAGCAATGCTACCAGTACAACCGCAGACGCTTTTACCGCGTATGGCTTGGTGTAAACGGTGTGCTACAATCTACAGATAGTTCGGATAAACGCATCCTGATTCGCGACATCAGCGAATCAGGAATCGGATTTATCAGCGACACGGATCTTGAACTCAAGAAAAACACTGCAGGAACCATTTCCTTTGTTTCAGATCAGAATTCCTATAGCTTCAAGGTTGTCATCGTACGCCTTGAGCAAATGGAGGATGGGCGATTTGCTTATGGCGCAAGACTCCTTGCCCTGAATGAAGTCGCAGCGCGCCTTGTGCATACCAAGCAACAGATGGCTATGTGGAAACGAAATGCAAAATAAGTAAATACAAAATGTGCGAAAACCAAAAGAGCTACCTCATACGAGGTAGCTCTTTCTATTTCCTATCGCAAAAATGCAAATGTAGTCTTAGCGAATCTCACCATGCAACTGCTGCAGGGACTTAATCTCACAAGAAGGATTTTCCTTCAGGTACTCAATACCAGAAATGGTTGCCTTTGCTGCTGCAATGGTCGTCATATATGGTGTCTTTGTCTTGATGGCAGCCTTACGCAGGTAGCTATCGTCATGCACACTTTCCTTTCCAGAAGGCGAGTTGATGATGAGTGCAAACTCTCCGTTGGTAATGGCATCAAGTACATTTGGTCTTCCCTCGTAAAGCTTATTGATGTGCTCTACTGGAATTCCAGCCTCTGCAATCAATTCACAGGTTCTTCCTGTAGCCACAAGCTTAAATCCAGCTGCTGCAAAACGCTTTGCAACCTCTACGATTTCTTCCTTGTCCTTTCGGTTTACAGAAATCAGCACCTTTCCTTCCATTGGAAGCTTCATGCCAATGCCTTCCTGGGCCTTAAAGAATGCTTCGCCCCAGTTTGGTGAAAGTCCAAGTACTTCACCTGTCGAACGCATCTCTGGTCCAAGGATTGGGTCAACTTCCTGGAACATATTGAATGGGAATGCTGCTTCCTTTGCTCCATAGAATGGAATTGTCTTATCGGTAATACCAGCAACTGGAGATGGTCTACCTGTCAGTTCACTGGTAATAATATCGGTTGCGATTGGAACCATGCGTACGTTACATACCTTAGATACAAGTGGAACGGTACGGCTAGCTCTTGGGTTTGCCTCAAGCACATAAACCTTGCCATTCTCAATGGCGTACTGCATGTTCATAAGGCCTCTTACGTGCATCTCTTCTGCAATCTTACGTGTGTATTCCTTAATGGTCTCAACATTCTCCTTTGAGATATGTACCGAAGGAATAAGGCAAGCACTATCTCCTGAATGTACGCCCGCAAGCTCAACATGCTCCATAACAGCTGGAACATATGCCTTTTCTCCATCACTGATTGCATCCGCCTCACACTCCAAAGCGTTGTTGAGGAAGCGGTCAATGAGGATTGGTCTGTCAGGTGTAACACCAACAGCCGCCTTCATATAATCTTCCATACTAGTGTCGTCGTATACAACTTCCATACCACGTCCGCCAAGTACATAAGAAGGGCGAACCATAACTGGATAGCCGATTGAATTTGCAATCTTTACAGCCTCTTCAACGGTAGTTGCCATACCAGACTCTGGCATTGGAATCTCAAGCTTATCCATCATTGCGCGGAAGAGATCTCTATCCTCTGCAAGGTCGATGACTGCTGGAGAGGTACCAAGAATCTTAACACCATTCTTCTCAAGGTCTGCTGCAAGGTTAAGTGGGGTCTGTCCACCAAACTGCGCAATCACACCAAGCGGCTGCTCCTTCTTGTAGATGCTAAGTACATCCTCAAGAGTAAGTGGCTCAAAGTATAACTTATCAGAGGTATCGTAGTCTGTTGATACCGTCTCTGGGTTACAGTTTACGATAATGGTCTCGAATCCAAGCTTCTTAAGAGCAAGAGCTGCATGTACACAGCAGTAGTCGAACTCAATACCCTGTCCAATACGGTTTGGACCACCACCAAGAATCATAATCTTCTTGTTGTCAGATACTGGATTCTTGTCTGTCGCATTGTAGGTTGAATAGTAGTATGCGCTGTTCTCTGTACCAGATACATGCACACCTTCCCATGCTTCCTCTACACCAAGAGCGATACGCTTGTTGCGAATATCTTCTTCTGGAATTCCAAGAAGCTGGCTTAAGTACTTATCAGAAAAGCCATCCTTTTTTGCCTGAATCAAAAGCTCATCGCTTGGAAGAGAACCATGGAACTTCATGATTTCCTCTTCTTCCTCAACCAATTCTCGCATCTGCTCGATGAAGTAATGCTTTACCTTGGTAATTGCAAAAATCTCGTCTGCCGTTGCTCCCTTACGAATTGCTTCGTACATAAGGAAATGTCTCTCTGAAGAAGGAGTTGCAAGTCTCTTCAAAAGTTCTTCCTTTGAAAGGGTATCAAAATCCTTGGCATGTCCAAGACCATAGCGGCCTGTCTCCAAAGAACGAATGGCCTTCTGGAATGCCTCCTTATAGGTCTTACCGATACTCATATCCTCACCTACGGCGCGCAACTGAGTACCAAGCTTATCCTCAACGCCCTTGAACTTCTCAAAAGCCCAACGAGCAAACTTAATTACGACATAGTCTCCATCTGGAACGTACTTGTCCAGGGTACCATACTTACCACATGGAATATCCTTGAGGGTAAGTCCTGCTGCAAGCATTGCTGATACAAGGGCAATTGGGAAACCTGTTGCCTTAGAAGCAAGTGCAGAAGAACGAGAAGTTCTTGGATTAATCTCAATAACGATGATACGATCTGTAACAGGATCATGGGCAAACTGTACATTGGTTCCACCAACGACCTGTACCTGATCTACAATCTTATATGCCTGCTCCTGCAATCTCTTCTGGCATTCCTCCGAGATGGTAAGCATAGGTGCAGAACAGAAGCTGTCACCTGTATGAATTCCAAGTGGGTCAATGTTCTCAATGAAGCAAACGGTAATCATGTTGCCTTCTACGTCACGCACAACCTCAAGCTCAAGCTCTTCCCATCCGAGAATAGACTCTTCTACAAGAACCTGACCTACAAGAGAAGCCTGAAGACCTCTTGCCATAACAACCTGAAGTTCTTCCTTGTTGTATACAAGGCCACCGCCTGCGCCACCCATGGTATAGGCTGGACGAAGTACGACTGGATAACCAAGCTTATCTGCAATTGCAAGGCCTTCCTCTACCGAGTAAGCAACCTCAGAACGTGCCATTTCGATTCCAAGCATGTCCATGGTCTTCTTAAACTCAATACGGTCCTCACCACGCTCAATGGCGTCTACCTGAACACCAATAACTTTTACGTTATATTTGTCAAGGATACCTGCCTTATATAATTCTGAGCAGAGATTTAAGCCTGACTGTCCTCCAAGGTTTGGAAGAAGTGCATCTGGTCTTTCTTTTGCAATGATTTCCTCTAATCGGTCCACATTGAGTGGCTCGATGTAGGTCACACCTGCTGTCTCAGGGTCAGTCATAATGGTTGCTGGATTTGAGTTTACAAGCACGATTTCATAACCTAATTTACGAAGTGCTTTACAAGCCTGTGTTCCAGAATAGTCAAACTCACAGGCCTGGCCAATCACGATTGGGCCAGATCCAATAATTAATACCTTGTTAATATCTGTTCTCTTTGGCATAATACCCTCCTGCTTCTATTTTTCTACTCTCTAGCATACCAAAAAACCCCGTATAAATATACGGGGTTTTTGCTTCTTTAGAAAATTTAATATTACTTATTACAGGTTCTTAACCTTGGCAATATCAACTGGTGTCATATTGTCATTTGCAGTCTCCAATGCTCTTGCAAGAGCGTTGGCGGTATCCATTGCTGTAATGCAGTAAACACCTGTCTCAATGGCATTTCTACGAATCAGGAAGCCATCTCTTGACTTATCACCATTACCCTGGGTAGGGGTATCAATTACAAGGTCAATCTTATGTCCAAGAATCAAGTCCATAACGTTAGGAGATTCCTGGGTAATCTTATTGACACGAAGGGCATTCACGCCGTGCTCCTGCAAGTACTTTGCAGTAGAACGTGTCGCGTAAATCTTATAGCCAAGTGCTTCAAAACGCTTTGCTACGTCGACAGACTCTGGCTTATCTGCATCCTTCACGGTCATAATCATCTGCTTGTGCTTTGGAAGCTGTACACCTGCTCCAAGGAAGGCCTTATAAAGTGCTTCGTTGAAGGTGGTTGCAATACCAAGACACTCTCCAGTAGACTTCATCTCTGGTCCCAGAGAAATCTCTGCACCACGAAGCTTCTCAAAGGAGAATACTGGCATCTTAATTGCAATATAGTCCGCAGTTGGAGCAAGTCCTGGCTCATATCCCATGCCACGAATGGTGTTGCCCATAATAATCTTGGCTGCCAAATCAACGATTGGAATACCTGTTACCTTGCTGATATATGGAACGGTTCTTGAAGAACGTGGGTTAACCTCGATGACATAGATATCATCATCCATCGCAATGAACTGGATATTG
>JAZQQA010000132.1:0-3450 GCA_045628825.1 Agathobacter sp. | reverse complement strand
CTATCGATTTTTGTTGAGGTGCCATATCGAAGACGCGGCTATGGAAGAGATGCAGCAAGGCTTGTGATGGACTATCTGTTTTTACAGAAGCGCTATCACAGAGTGTGGAGCGAAGTAGCAGAGGATACGCTGGCAGGCTTGGACCAGGTGGCAGAAGCATTCCTCCAAAGTCTTGGCTTTCAAAAGGAAGGCACCTGGAAGGAGCA
The DNA here is from genome assembly GCA_045628825.1 of Agathobacter sp. Lineage (GTDB taxonomy): Bacteria > Bacillota > Clostridia > Lachnospirales > Lachnospiraceae > Roseburia. Next base: position 3,244 of record JAZQQA010000132.1, on the reverse strand, counting down.
GTGTAAGGGCAAGGATGTGCTGGTATACTCTCTGCTTTCGGAGGAATGGGTGGAAAAGAAAGCGCAACCTGTTCTATGTGAGTCCTTTGCCTGTGCCGAGCGCAAGGGAAAACACGTGAACCTTCGACTTCTTCCGATGACAAGGGAGGCCTATGCCTATAAGCATGAGATTATGTATGATATGGAGTCCAGCTTCCTCTTGGATGGCACCATCCATTTGCCGGGAGACCCAGAGGTCTTGTCGGAGTGGGAAGAGAAGCATCTGGATGGTAAATTATATGGAGGCTGCATCGAGTATGCACTGGTCAATGAGGACGATGAAATTGTTGGTACGGCTGGGCTTGATGGCATCGATAAAGAGGAGCAGAAGTTCTCCTATCACATCTATATATTTGATGAGTGTCAGGGCATGGGCTATGGAAGCGAAGGACTCTATCTACTTTTGAAGGAGGGCTTTGTAAATCAGGGCATGCGAAAGATGTATACCTACATTGATGTGGGGAACAAGGCCAGTCTTTGCACTGCTTTTCATAACGGATGTGGAATCGAAGGAATTGCCAGAGCAATGGAGTTCTACCAGGGACATTTTGTAGATGATTATATGGTGGGCGTAACGCGAGAAGAATTTATGAAGGCTGACTTTTTGGGTTGCGTGAACAAGGCATAATTGCTAAAATAGATATATTATAGGGCTATAATGTGCCGAAGGAGAGAGCGGCTGCCCGATAAGATATAAAGGAGAATTTTAGAATGAGTGATTATGTATTAAGCGGATGCTCTACAGCAGATTTGTCCAAAGAACATTTTAATAAGCGTAACATTTCATACATCTGCTTCCACTACGAGTTAGATGGTGTGTCTTACCCAGACGATCTTGGTGAGACAATGGATTTTAAGATCTTCTATCAGAAGATGCGTGATGGAAGTGACACTAAGACCTATCAGATCAATGCAGATGAGTTCTGTGAGTACTTTGATCCAATTCTTGCTTCAGGTAAGGATATCCTTCATGTATGTCTTTCAAGCGGAATTACCGGAGTTCTTAACTCTGCTTTGATTGCAAAGGATATGATGGAAGAGAAGTATCCAGACCGTAAGGTTTATATCGTAGATTCTTTGTGTGCATCTGCAGGTTTTGGTTTGTTCCTTGATACCTTGGCAGACAAGCGTGATGAGGGTATGAGCGTAGACGAATTATACGAATTCGCTGAGGCTCACAAGAAGGAATTACAGCATTGGTTCTTTACCTCAGATCTTACCTTCTTCATCAAGGGTGGTCGTGTAACCAAAACCGCAGGATTTGTTGGCCAGATGCTTAATATCTGCCCACTTCTTAATGTAGACTTTGAAGGAAAATTGATTCCTAGATTCAAGATTCGTGGTAAGAAGAAGGTTATTATTGAGACAGTAAAGAAAATGGAAGAGTTCGCGACAGATGGCCTTGACTATTCAGGAAAGTGCTTCATCTCTAACTCTGATTGTTTAGAGGATGCACAGGCAGTTGCAGCGTTGATTGAGGAGAAATTCCCTAAGCTGAACGGCAAGGTAGAAATCTTTGACATCGGTACTACCATTGGTAGCCATACAGGCCCAGGTACCGTTGCATTGTTCTTCTGGGGCAGCGAGCGCGTAGACTAAATTAAAGGAAATGATTATGAAAAAATCAACAAAGTTATATGTACAAAGTGGAATTTTATTCCTTGTATTTCTTGTATTTACACTCTTAGTATCGAAGTGCGACGTACAGACCGTATCGGTTCTTAACGCCATCACAGGAGATACTTCAGAGACAACCACCATCGGTTTTGCCAATATCAATACAGCAGTGGCGGACCTTCTTGGTGTTCATCTTGTATGGTATAAGATTACCGATATTCTCGGATATCTTGCGCTCCTTGTAGTCGCATTCTTTGGACTACTTGGAATTCTTCAGCTGATACAGCGCAAGAGCCTTGCCAAGGTCGACAAGGATATCATCGCACTTGGTGGATTTTATGCAGTGGTTCTTGTTTTCTACGTTCTTTTCGAGAAGGTGGTCATCAATATGAGACCAGTCATCGTAGATTTAGAAGAAGGGCTTGAGGCTTCTTACCCAAGCTCACACACCATGCTTGCAGTATGTGTATTCACTACCGCAATCTTCCAGTTCAACAGCAGAATCAAGAATGATATGGCTGCAAAAGTGATTGATATCATCTGTAGTGTACTTCTTGTAGTTACGGTAGTCGGAAGACTTCTTTCTGGAGTGCATTGGTTTACCGATATTATCGGCGGCTTACTCCTCTCTGGAAGCCTGATTGTATGCTACTGTGCAACGGTAGTTCTTCTTAAGAGCAAGAAGCGCAATGCGTAAGATTCAGTATGTCTTATATGGAAGCCTTAAGGCTTTGCAGGATGAGGCATTTTTTGAACAACAATTACAAATCGTAAGTGAGCAGCGGAGGGCCAAAGTTCTCCGCTGTCGCCATAGAGAAGACCAGATTCGTTCTCTTGGTGCAGGAATCCTCGTGATTAGGGCCTGTGAAGAGCTTGGAATCACGGAAGAGGAGCTAGAGTATCTTCCAGAAGCCGTGGAGCGCGATATGACAGGCAAGTATTACTGCAATGTGACCCATGCAGGGCATATGGCGGCAGTTGTAATTAGTTCTGTGCAGACAGGCATTGATCTGGAAGGCATGGGGCGCTTTGCAGGAGAAAAGGGCAGGAAGCGCATGGAAGCAATCCTGCGCAAAATCGGGACACCAGAGGAAAAGGAACGGTTAAAAGCCACTTATGCTATGGCGCTTGCTCGAAAGGGAGATTTTACTCCTTGGGCAGGCCTAGACTTTGCAGCTCATGATGGAGCAGTGCTTTGGACTAGAAAAGAAGCCTATGCGAAGGCATCTGGCCTGGGGCTAGGTATGGATTTTTCCCAGATAGACACTGATGATGAGAAATTTTATTCCTTGTATGTGAAGGAAGAGGAAGGGTATGTTGTAAGTGTATACCCAGCATGTAATGAATTGGAGATAGAAGAATGTACGATGAATTAACCCGAAAAGACATCGAGCGTATGCAAGCAGAGATGGAGCACAGAATTTTAGTGGTCCGTGCTCAAGCCCTTGAAGATGTCAAGGTGGCAAGAGCCCAGGGTGATTTGAGTGAGAATTTTGAATATAAGGCTGCAAAGCAGTTTAAGAATGAGAATGAGAAGCGTATTCGCTATCTGAAGAAGATGATTGAGACCGCCATTATCATTGATGAG
>JAZQQA010000131.1:0-8827 GCA_045628825.1 Agathobacter sp. | reverse complement strand
GTTCTGCCTGCGTAGTCTGCATCGCCCTCAGTATAGATCTGGGCTGCGATGGATTTAAGCGACTGAAGCAAGGTGCGTCTATCGTCGGTTGTCATGGTATCAGTGGAGCCATTGACACACTGGGTTCTTGCGTCCTTGATTAACATCATGATGTTATTGAGCGCAGTGTAACTAACATCCAGCCATGCCTCTGCATCTGGGATATTGTTATCAATAAACTGATTGACCTGAGTCAAGCTGGTGCTAAGGCGAAGAGATCGGATTGCGATAACTGGGTCATCACTGGCCTTTGAAATCTTCTTCTGGGTTGTCATCTGGGTGTTATATCTATCTACTGAAATCTTATTACCATTGATATTCGTCTTGGTATTGGCGGTAATCATATTGTTGGTGATACGCATATTTTTCCTCCGTTTTCACCACATCCATGTCGTACATAGAGTCTCCTCCGTGAGACCGCTCATGACATATATCGGACCTTGGTCTTATTTTCTGAAGTGGGTGGAGAAAGAAAAAGCGAGGAGCCTTCACTCCTCGCAAATTACTAGAATCAGATTTCTATAACTTCTACTTCCGATAAATCTTCCCAATCCTCACGATTTCCACACCGTCTTAAATAATCAGTACCGCCATCCACCGCACACGCTCCACAAGAACACCACTTGAAATCATGAACAGATTCGGACGTTATTACATCGTTACATTTAAGACACTTGATTCGATTTATTTTAATTCTTGTCTCTTTCATTTTCCCTCCTCAAATCACTCTTAATTAATTAAAGTTGTAGCATGCCACTTTTGCTCTTTGCGCCTAGCGCAAGATATTTTCTTCAATAAGATGCATCTTAATAGCTCCTAAAAACGCTTCAGCTCGTACTATTTGTTGTTCTGCCTCGCTTTTTGAAGCCACATAGAAATCAAGATAATCTGCTTTCTCTCGGCTTTCGTATGCAACTTTGATAGTCTTAGACAATTCTTTCGTGAAAATTCCAGTTTTCACGTATGTCTGATTAAAGAACGATATAACTCCACTATGCTTACTACTATCAAATCCTTTCAAAATATTTACAGCGCGAATTGCATGAAATACGGCATAGTAAGCTCTATTTAGTGCGTTCTTATATCGTCCATTATCATACATTAATATGGCATCCTTCAATGCCTCTTCCGCTGTTTCAAATCGATATCTCGATAACACTTCTACACTTTCTTCCAAAGAATAATTCCTTCTTTCTCTACGTTTTTATAGAATGGGGACACATGTTTCCACGCCTCGAACTCAATACTATCAATCGGAACAACCGATAGAACAGTTCCTAGTTCCAGTTCGTAGTCCATCACGATATCGATCAATCTGTCATGTAGAGTTTCAGAAATTTTTCCATCTATAATCAATGCAATATCCACATCTGATTCCTGCGTTTCATCACCTCGTGCATAGGAGCCATATAGCATAATTTTCTCCAACGCACCACCATACACCTCTTGTATTTTGGCAGACATTTCATCCAATAATACCAGCAACTCTTTATGTCTTCCGTACACCATCTGTCGCTTTCTAGAGTTGTGATATCGTCCTGTCCTCACACGTCGATCCTCTGGATAAATTGCATCGCTCGGAATTAGCCACTGATTACCGACTTTTTCCCCTTTGAGCAAGCCTTTAATTAGCATGCGCCTTATGTTTCCAACGTCTTTCCCAGTCATTTTTGAATATTGCGTTACTGTATAATATCCTTCCATGCTCATTTCTCCTCATGCTTTGACATTAACACGATATCGTGTATATGTCAATTATCCATCATTTTTATAAATAGCACTAAACACGCTACTCCACCTCCTTTTTTGCTCGAGAATATATTATCAAAACAGCTGTCCTGTTTATCTCTCTTCTCACGTTAATTTAAAGGCGTTAATTTAATGATTAATTGAAATTCCTCACACTCCTCGCTTTCCTGTTCCACCCATTTTCTCCAAATAAAACTATCCTTTTTCCCCTTGCCGACAAAATCACTGATTTCCTGCCTCTGGCAACTCCGAATGCGGTCTGTGCAGTTCAAAATCTCCAAGGAGAATTCCATCCCACGTCCTTGCCGACGAATCCCTCCCTATCCCACGATTTGTCGGCAAGGAGCAAAGTAAGCGACTACTGCACCTAACGGCTGGTCCACGCGGCGCCTAGCGCCAACTACAGCGCAGCAAACCAGGGAAATCATCGGCAAGGCAGGGGTATAATTCGCCATATACCGACAGCACCAGCGCCAAGGACATTGAAAGCCAACAACCCCCACCCCCAAGGGGCAAAGAAGGCCGACAGCTCCACCACCACGCACTCTTGCGCGCAAAACAACAGCCTATTGCACTCCACGCGGCGCACCCGCGCGCATAAAAAAGCGAGAAGCCTTCACTCCTCGCGCTCCTCGCAAAAAAAACACCTGACAAGTAAAACTTGCCAGGTGTCACACTTTATTTCAGCGCCATATACAATTCCTTCAGCAATACCTGCACATCGATTGGCTTTGGGATGTGACCGGTCATGCCGGCTTCAAAGGCTTCTCGCTTGTCTTCCTCGAAGGCATTGGCAGTCATGGCAAAGATTGGGATGTCTGCCAGGGCCTTGTCAGGCATCTTACGGATGCGTCTGGTTGCCTCGTATCCATTCATGACTGGCATCTGCACATCCATAAGGATCGCATCATATAGTCCAGGATAAGCGCACTCCATACGGTCTACCGCTACGGAACCATCTCCTGCACTGGTAACCGCAAAGCCTGCATCCATCAGAATATCCTCTGCAATCTCGCGGTTCAATTCGTTGTCCTCTACCAGAAGGATATGCTTGCCCGTAAAGTCCAGAGTGGTGTAGTCGATTTCTTCTTCCCCCTCCACGGTTGCTGCTTCATCGGAAGTAATGTCGAGATTTAGAATCACGGTGAAGGTGGTTCCAACCCCTTCCCAGGTGCGCACATTGATGCTGCCTCCCATGATCTCTACCAGGTTCTTGGTGATTGCCATTCCAAGTCCTGTTCCTTGAATACCTGTTACGGTACTGCTTCGCTCTCGCTCAAATGGCTCGAACACATGCTGGGCGAAGTCCTTGCTCATACCAATTCCCGTATCGGATACGGAGAACTCGTAGCGTCCAAGTCCCTCTGGGTGATCCTCTGCTTCCTTCACTTTTAGGATGACCTCGCCTTGTGGTCTTGTGAACTTCATGGCGTTAGACAAGAGGTTGAGAAGCACCTGATTGAGGCGCAGCTTATCTACGATTACATTCTCATTGCGTAGTCCTACGAATTCCTGCTTAAAGGTAAGCTCACGACTATCCATATCGCTTTGCACCATGGTAACGATTTCATCCATAACGCTACGCAGATTGGCTGGGCCGTCCTCCAGTACCACTTTACCACTCTCGATACGGCTCATATCAAGGACATCGTTAATAAGGGACAGCAGATGCTGGCTGGATGTCTCAATCTTCTGTAAATAATCCACGATAAGCTCCGGCTGGTCACGATGCTTGAGCGCCAGCTCCGTAAAACCGATAATGGCATTCATTGGGGTTCGGATATCATGGGACATATTGTTAAGGAATGCGGTCTTTGCCATGTTGGCCTGTCTTGCCGCATCCAGGGCTACCTGCAGTGCTTCCTTCTGGCGTACCTCTTTTTCCATGATGGCGTCAATGTTACGGAAGCCCAGAATCAATCGATTTTCCAAGCCTTCCGCACCTGGCACTGGTACGAAGGTAAACTGATAGTAATGGGTGGTGCCCATCTCCATGACACGGTAGTCGGCGCTGTATTCTCCGCTCGTTGCAATCTGCCTGTAGATGTTCTCCTCGCGCATGGCGTCAAGCATCATTGGTACATCGTCTGGATGTACGCGCTCGAAGATGTAGCGCTGGAAAAAGGCATAGTATGGTTGGCCATTATAATCCTCTTTGGTCATGCCAATCATAATATAGCCTTCTGCCTTTAGGACACGAATCTTATTGTCCTGCAGATTGATGAGGAAAATGGTCTGGAACTCGTTGCTTAATGTCTCAACAATCGCATACTGCTCCTTTAATGCTCTTTGCGCTTCCTTTCCACTGTCGATATCCACGATGACGCCATGGTAACGGAATGGGGAACCATCCGAGCGTCTTAGGATACGTCCCGTGGAACGGAACCAGCGATACCCGCGGGTCTTGGTCTTGATGCGGACCTCTGCGTCAAAGATTCTTTGTCCGCTATAATCCTTAAGCGCTGCCCAAAGACTATTCATGACGCGCTTCTTATCATCCTTGTGAATGAGCAGGAGCAGTGAATCAAATTCATCTGGGAAATCTGCAAGGCCGTCGTAGCCCAGCATTTTTCGAATCTCCTTACTCCAACGACACTTAATAATCTCGCCTGCTTCATCAAAATCCAGGCTACAGTTACCTGAACCAAGGGATGCATGGATGGCCTCAATCTCCTGCGTAACCTTCTGCGCAGTCTCAAGGGCCTGCACTCGCTCAAGCTCTAGGTGCTCCTGCTTCCATTCGTCCGTAATATCACGGATTCCCATGACAAATACCAGACGATTGTTCTCATCGTAGGTCTTGATGAAATCCAAGTCAAAATAGCGAATCTCACCACGACTCATGCGGCTATAGCCGACCTTATAGATGCTTTCTGAGGTAACCTTCTGCATCAGGTTCTCAAAGGTGGTCTCCATGGCCACACGCTCTCTGTCTTCCTCTGACAGATAGGTATTGATGTATTTTGAAATGCTCCTTTCATAGCTGCCAAGAGCAAGTATTTCTTCGACACGTCTGTGCACCATATCTGGAAGATTGCACTGATATAAGCTCACCTTCCTTGTGTCTGCATCGAGCAGGAATAAAAGCGCATAGTCTTTACTGAGGGCGCGAATAATACGAAGCTGCTCCGTCTCCTTATGGTGCATACGAAGCTCACGCTCTTTTTCCTCTCCGATTTCGCGCACCGCATAAAGGACATGGTGAAGCTCTTTTCCTTCACATGCATTACAAGGAATAAAAATTGCTTCCGACCAGCCATGCACTTTTCCCTGATACTGCATGGTGATAAACTGCTTCCCTTCCAGTCGCTCGGCAACCGTATCCAGGTCAGTGAACGCAAGCATCTCCTCTGTATATGCTTCCTGCACCATGTTGCGGCACATATAGGCAAGGCGCTCCCTTGCGGTACCTACGGTTCCAATCTTGGCATGGACATCATCCGTGCCTGTAACCTCCACAAAGGTGTCCTTTTGGATATTAATATAATAATTGGCAAAATAGATGTTACCCAAGGATTGGATAACAGCCTTATCCTGTCGCAATCGCTTGGCCAATTGTTCCTCTGTCAAGGACTCCATGATTTCAATCATCGTAAATCAAACCCTCACACATTCCTACGTGTTCTTCCCAAGTTTCTCAGAAATTATACCACACTTTCGTTGCATTTACGCATGGCGGTAAGTAAATTCTTAAGTTCGAATGGTTTTTCCACGAATTCATTCATACCAACGGCAAAGGCATGCTCTCTGTCCTCTGGCAAAACGCTTGCTGTCATGGCAATGATTGGCACATTGGCCTTCGCCTTGTCCTCCAGTCCTCGGATGAGCTGGGTTGCCATAAAGCCATCCAGATGTGGCATCTGAAGGTCCATCAGAATATAGTCATAGTGGCCCTTTGGACTCTTCTCCAGCATAGCGACACAGATGATACCATCCTCTGCCATCTCTACCTCAAGTCCCAGGTCGCCCAGAATCTCTGCTGCAATATTGCGATTGAGCTCGTTGTCATCCGCTACCAGAATGCGTTTTCCGCCTAGGTCTGCGATGTCAAAACTGATTGGCGCTTCGCTTTGCACTTCGTCCAGGTCCACGATGCGGTATGGCATTTCCACCATCACCTTGGTGCCAAAGCCCAAGTGGCTTTCGATTTCAATGGTGCCCTGCATGAGCTCCACCAGCTTCTTTACAATGGCCATTCCAAGACCATTGCCGCCCCACTGGTACTCATCGTCCTTTCCATCCAAGATATAGCTCTGGTAGATGTGGGAAAGGTAGCCTTCTGTCATGCCAATACCATTATCTTCAATGGAATAGCGGATGGTTGCCATTCCTTTATCCTCATTTGGACGCTCTTCGATCTTAAACTGTACCACCTCATCGTCATCCGAATACTTGATGGCATTGTTTAAAATATTGGCTAAAATGCGAGAGAGCTTCTTGGCATCGGTATAGAGGTGATGATGCTGTACGTTGACCTTTTTCACCACTGCAATACGACGGCGCACGGCCTCTGCATTTTCTGCGTCGTAAACACTCTGTAAGAGGCTATCCAAATTGCAGACTTCCTCTTCCACCTTCTCTTCTCCCAGCTGCATTCTGGCAAGATCGATGACATTGGTGGTAAGGGCCAGCATGGTCTTGCTGGATTTTTGGATATTCTGCGCATACTCGTCGATACGCTCTGGATTGTCCTTGTGAGAGCGAATCATATCTGCGTAACCAAGGATGGCGTTGAGGGAGGTTCGAATGTCATGGGACATATGCGCCACGAAACGAACGTCGGTGCTCTGGTCTCCATCCGCGAACTTTGGTGCTTTGATGACGGTGCCTTCGTTGGCTCCCAGTCTTGCACTTGGCTCCAGCGGATTGACGCGCTTATCCACAGGTCGCTCCACGCCTTCTGGAACTACCCACATTTTTCCAAGCTTTTTGGCGCCAGGCAGTTTGCCGTCCACGCAAAGCATCTGCACACGTCTTACGGTGAGTCCCCACTCCTCTGCCACTTCCTTGAGTGTCTTGTAATTATCTGTCATCTTCTTCTCCTTTTGCGCTTCCGCCTTTTTCGCAGAAGGCGCAAGTTATTCTTCGCTTTCGCGAAGTCATCTATTTTTCATATTAAGCAAACAAGTTTCTTTGTCAATGTTGCTAAAGTACTGATTTTTCGGGCAAAAGAAAAAGCTATGCGTTTCCACATAGCTTTGTTTTCTTCGCCTATTATTCTTTTTTCTGAAAATTGCAACAATATACTAGCGGCTGCCTCGGCGGTCAATGCCCTGGCTGGTATAATATGCTCTCTTGTCCTTATACATGCGCTTATCCGCCAGAATCGCGATCTCAAGGATTGATTTCTCTGGATATTCCGCTTCTGCCACGCATCCAAGAGAAACGGACAGGCTCTTGGACAAATTGCCCTTCCACATACTTTCCTGGGCTCTTAGGTTGGCGATTGCAACCTTAGTCTGGGCCTTATCCATATGCAAAATGGCGACGAATTCATCTCCGCCTGTGCGGAAAATCTTACCGTACTCTCCAAAGGCCTGTTGAATAATACGGGCGGACCCAATAATCATTTCATCCCCAGCTGCATGGCCCTTGGTATCATTGATGGTCTTAAGACCGTTGATATCCATGGCAATATAGACAAGATCCTCTTCCATAGGATGTTTCTCATACCTGTTGAGCTCCACCTCGTAGGCACGGCGATTCAAAAGTCCCGTCATCTCGTCGGTGTTGGAAACCATAATCTGGTATTCCATCTCTTGCTTGAACTGTTTATTTCTGAGTTCCTCGCGGTCTCCTGATACGATGAAGGAGTGAATGATGACACATCCAAAGAAGTATCCCATGGAGTTCAGTGGAAGCTCAGGATAAAACAGCAAAAGCACACCAAATAAAAGTGGTGCTCCAATAAACAATAGTACTGCACGATAGCGGACACGGTTTTGCTTATTCCTCTGCATGGAGATTAGGGCTGCAATGGCAACGACTACATATCCGACATACTGGAAGGTAAAGGACAGTGGTCGCACCGGTTCCGTAATGTATGCTCCATCCTCCGACACACTATACACAAGTGGCACAAAGATATTGGCAACAAGCAACACCACCTGACAGAACACCACAAAGGATTCAATGCCAAGCAGTACATTCCGCGATTTTACCGATTTGCCCAGATAGGACAATACGAAGTTGAGCCATACCAGGGCTGTCATTGCGGTAAAAATATGGAAAAGCATCGATACCACAAATAGCGCATCTCTGTTGGACCGTGTGCTGGCCGCAATTCCCCACACTGCGTCCTGCAGACAGAAGAATACGACCCACAGAACCAGGAATCGATACGCTCGGTCCATGCGGTCATTTGAAATTTTGAACTTAACGTCCTGCTGCAACAAGATGAGAAGTGCAAACGCATATCCCACTGTTGAGATCCAATACATACTGTGTACCATGTATACCCCCAATCAGTTTCCCCATACTGATCTTACTGTGCTGGTGTCTCAGCCTCCTGTGGTGGAGCTGGGACAGCATCTGGCGCTGGGAAATCCGGCGCTGGTGTGGCAGGATTCTTGCGAACGGTTCCGGCCTCACCCTTATACTTTGTGGTGTGGAGGTACTCGCGGCTGATGATCTGGCCGTCCTTCTCGATTACCTCATAGGTCACCCACTTACTTCCAAATACTGGCTTCTTTACAACCTCCACAACGCCCTCTTCCATCTCTGGAACATCCTCAATTCGAAGGGCTGGTGGAGCAATATATTCGGTTCTTTCCGATTCCATGTAGCGCTTTACGCCTGCTTCAAGAATTGGAATTCCATAGTATTCTACCGTTACTTTTCGGTTTTCAAAAATGACACGGATTCCAAGTGGACCCTCTGTGTTATTGATAAATGCAAAGTCTGGTACATCATAGCTTACCGTTGCATCCATACCTGGAATCACATAGGTTGGCTCATAGGTATGTCCTGTTCTTGTGGTAACCTGAATGCCTGCTGCAAATGCGGCATTGTACATGGTCGATGATACCTGGCAGATACC
>JAZQQA010000130.1:0-2027 GCA_045628825.1 Agathobacter sp. | reverse complement strand
CAGATTGCATTCAAGTCACTCACACAGCTTGCCACATTGTGTCTAGTGTTAATTACGTTACCACAAAGTCCATATGGAAGCGTTTGAACACCGATATCAACACCATTGGTAAAGTTTCCATTTTGTGGATTATAACTATTTGCATCTGAAAAATTTGGCACATCATACGCGGATGGGATTGCATATACCGGTATGTTAGATAACCCAATCAGAATTCCTACACCGATTGCAGCTAATATTCTCTTACATCTCATTTTTTCCAATATTCCTTTCGAATCAAACCAAACTATCGCCACGATGAATTACTAAATCATAGCCAATAGCCTTCATACGACTTTGCAGACACATACGACATTCTGCCGCTTCGTCCCCTGTGCAAATTTTATTGTCATAAAGCTCATACTTTTTACGAACCGAGGTTGGACTAAGATTTGGCATCACAACATTGGCCCCTGCTTGTATTCCAAGCTCACGCCCTTCCGGATGTATGGTTCCAAGGGCAGTTGTTGCAGGAAGTAATACCTTGGGATGGATCAAGCGAATAATGGCTAGAAGCTTTAGTGTATCTTCCAACGTTCCGCTTGGCTCCTCTGCAAAAGGTGTTGCATGCTGTGAAATAAAAGGACCAATTCCAACCATGTGAGGACAAAGTTCCTTTATAAACATTAGGTCTTCATATAAGGTCTCTATGGTTTGTCCCGGAGAACCAACCATAAAGCCACATCCTACCTGATAGCCAATCTCACGCAAGTCATATAGGCATTGTTTTCGATGTGCCAGACTAAGCTCTTCTGGATGAAGCTTACGATAATGCTCTTCATTTGCTGTCTCATGGCGAAGCAAATAGCGATCTGCACCAGCATCATAGTAACGTTGGTAGGATTCCTTCTCTCTTTCTCCAATGGAAAGGGTTATCGCACAATCTGGAAAAGAATCTCTTATCGCAGAAACAATCTCACAGATTTGATCATCCGAATAAGCCATATCTTCTCCACCTTGCAATACAAAGGTACGAAATCCCAGCTCATATCCTTCATGGCAGCACTCTAAAATCTGTTCTTTAGAAAGACGATAGCGCTCTGCTTCTCGATTACTACGCCGAATGCCACAATAGTAACAGTCGTTCTTACAATAATTGGTAAACTCTATCAAGCCTCTACTAAAGACCTGCTTGCCATATATTTCATCACAAACCGCTCTAGCCTCTGCTAACAAAATCTTCACATCCGCAAAAGGCGCCTGCATCAGACAAGTAAGCTGTACTAACGATATATTTTGTTTATCACGTATCTCTTTTACGATTTCATGAATCTGCATAAAAATGATTGTTATCCTTAATCTATACCAATTACATTTGAATAGGTGGTCTTTGCAGTGATGCCAGGAAGTCTACCGATCTTACCAGATAAAGCTGCTATTTCATCTTGAGGTGCATCAATTGCAATACTAATGATGCTGATTTTGCGCTTCTCATAGGGAATCCCCATTCGCCCAATAATATACTTTCCATATTCATGAAGGAGATGATTTAATTCCTCCACAGCATCTGGGTTCTCAACAATAATTCCAATGATTGCAACTCTTGTCTCCATATAACCTCCAATAATGAATGTCTACTTTCTAAAACAAAAAACTCCTGTAATATCCCAAAGATACCACAAGAGCACGCAAACAAACATACTCGTCTTAAAAAACGGGCATGAATTCTCACCTATTGGGTATCTTTCATCTCAAATCAATCCAAAGTATTTTCGATGTCAGAAACACTAGAAGAATAATAGCATAATGTAAGTAAAAAAGAAATAAAAAAAGACGTATCAAATACGTCTTTCAAAAAAAGGATTTGATCCTTCAAAACTTCATACATTACCTTGCTTCAAACTTCGTTCCTTTTGCTTTGGTCAAGCCTTCGACCTATTAGTAACAGTCAGCTACATGCGTTACCGCACTTCCACCTCTGCCCTATCAACCTGATAGTCTCTCAGGGGTCTTATCTCCTTATAGGAGGGGAAATCTCATCTTGAGGG
>JAZQQA010000129.1:0-4732 GCA_045628825.1 Agathobacter sp. | reverse complement strand
CGCCAGTCTGGAATGCTACGTCTGCCAGCAAAAGTGCTGCTGTCTTGGCACCCTGTCCACCGCGGCCATGCCATCTGATTTCTAATACGTTACGATTCATCTTTATGCCTCTCTTGAATAAATTTCATTTTCACGATGATGTTTTCTCAACATTACCCATTATACCCCTCGCTTTAGGAATGTAAAGTGAAAATGTAAAATTATATTCACTATTAACTTGAAAATATTTCATCACGCAAAAGCCAAAGTACACATGTGCGCACCAAGGGCGCACTAGGGTGTGGCAATAGGACCGTCCCCACAAAAAAAACAGACCAGGATTTCTCCTGGTCTGTTAACTGTCCCTCTGTTAAAAAAGCAGTCTTGAATGTCTCTTCACAAGTGTTGTCACAATCGCAGAAAATACTCCGAGCATGAAGACAAGTACAACGATTACAAGAACTGGTGAGTCATCCAAGGTCGCATTGCCTTTTACAAGTACCATGGTAGATACGCCATCCACTGTAACCTTTTTCGATGCACGACCAAGCTTGGCTGTGCCCGCATTTTCCTTGTCGATGCAGATGGTCCATCTTCCCTTAGGAAGCTGCACGGTCTGCGCCTCCTTATTTGGATTATAGATGACAAAAATCTGATTTGAGATTTCCCCTTCTACTCTTTTGCCCTCTATCTGGAAAGCAAGAACATCGTCTGGCGTCTCTTCTACAGGTACCACAAGCTCTGCAACCTCTTCTGCAGATGCAAGTCGAAGCGATGGATGCGCCTTACGGAAGGCAATCAGTCCCTTATAGTATGCGATGGTGTCTGCATAGGTCTCATCAGAAAGATTCTCCCAACGGATGGCATTAACTTCATCTCCTGCCACGTAGCTGTTAGAATTGAGACTTCCATCTGCGTTAGGCTTGGTACGAAGCATTTCCTCTCCACCCATGACAAAAGGAACACCCTCTGACAAGAGGTAGAAGGAAGCGGCCAGATTATTCATCGCCACAAGTTCTTCCATTCCAGCATCTGGGCAAGAAGTCTGCAGACGATCAAACAAGGTCAGATTGTCATGACAGCTTGCATAGTTGATGCTCTGGTATGGTTGCTTGCACCACACTGCACTTCCCATGAAGGCACTTGTCATCTGGCGGGTCAATCCCATGGCGCCAGATACATAGCCTCTTTCACTATTATTAAAGATATTTCCTTTTAATCCATCACGCATGCTGTCATTAAAAAATGATAGACCAGGCACACGCTGCGAGCTGTTCTGTGTTGCCAGGTAATAGCCATCCTTGGTCATCTTGGTCTCCATGTTCCAGCCTTCGCCATAGAAGATGACATCTGGATGCTTCTCATGAACCGTGTCAATGATTTCATTCATAAGTTCAACATCCATAAGGCCAACCAAGTCAAAACGGAAGCCATCGATATGATACTCATCTGCCCAGTAGTTCACAGAGTCAACGATGTATTTCTTTACCATGCTGCGCTCTGTTGCAGTATCGTTACCACATCCACTACCGTTGGAATAGGTACCATTTTCGTCCACACGAGAAAAATAGCCTGGTGTCAGCTTATTCACGCAAAAGCTTTCTGCATCGTATACGTGGTTGTACACCACATCCATAACAACACTAATACCATTGTCGTGAAGAGACTTCACCATCTGTTTTGCCTCTGCTACACGTACCTCACCGTGGTAAGGATCTGTCGCGTAAGAGCCCTCTGGCACGTTGTAATTCTGTGGATCATATCCCCAGTTGTATCCGCTGGAGCGACTTTCATCCACAGAGCCAAAATCATAGAAAGGTAAGATATGTAAATGGGTGATGCCAAGCTGCTTCAAGTAATCCACACCTGTTGCATCTCCACTTGCATTGGTTGTCTTCTTTTCTGTAAAGGCAAGATATTTGCCCTTGTTCTCCATACCAGAATCCTCTGATACGGAAAAATCACGCACGTGCATCTCATAGATGACTGCATCCGTAATCTTTTTGCCTGCATTTGGGTTCTGATCCAATTCCCAGAACTCTGGATTGGTCTCAGATAAATCAAGCACCATGGCTCTCTTTCCATTGACACCCGTGGTTCTTGCATATGGATCACAGGCTTCGAAGTTACGGCCATCGATGCTTGCGGTATAAGTATAGTAGACATGGTTTAAGTCGCCCTTGTACTCAGTCACCCAGGTACCATTCACATCCCTCATCATTGCAACTTGATCCAAGGTCTGTACCTGACTTTCCATTCCACTCTCATAGAGATTCAAGGTCATAGACTCTGCAACAGGTGCCCATACACGGAAGGTTGTGCTCTCCTTGGTATAGGTCGCACCAAGGTCATCTCCTGTGTAAGTAAATTCTTCCTCAAACTCAGGAGTCGAGTACAGAATTGGCATGCGAATCACCTGGCTGCTGCCATCGTAATTCACATAATAGGTGTGGTAAATGTTCAGATCCTCTGCCAGAAGGAGAATATAGGAATTGTCTCCCTTATCTGCTACCTGTGCCACATCAATCTGGCCACCACGTCCTGTTACGGTAAAGGCGATAAGTGGGTCATCCTCCAGTTGTCCTGTCATAGTAACCGTTACACTGTGAATGGCCGCATTGTAACTTGCTGCCTTTAATTTAATTCCAAGTACTGCATCTGAACCGTATGCTTTCTCGTAGCCTTCTACTCCAGACTCTACATAGACATCTACGGTTCCTGACACCATCTCTGCAATATCGATATACTGGTCGGCATCCACATCTTTGGCCCAATCCTGCGTGCGGACAATAAATCCCACTTCAGAGGTACCTGGGGTCAATTCCTTGGTTGCCACCATTTCTCCACCTATTTCTTCAAAGGCATAGCCTGCGCCATCCTTGCCTTTTTCCCACATCCAGACATCCCATGGTGCATAATCTCCATCTGCTCTGTGGTAGTGGAGTCTAAGTACCAATTCTTCTGCCTTAACAGGGGTAATCCCTGTGAATGTGCTAATCAGTGTTGCTGCTATGAGTAAGATTGCCATTCCCATAGCCTTTAGCCGTCTTTTCATTCAAAAACCTCATTCTTCTATAATTTTCAAGAAACGAAACTTCTCGAAACCACATGGTATATCATACCATAATGTGGCCCTTGCTCCTAGTAGAAAAACGGGTACCTCAATTGTGCAATTTGCCTTACAGTCTTGTAGTCCACTGGCTGCAATCCCACACGTCCGTAGCCAACCCTTGGTAAAACTCAGGCTCATGGCACACCATAAGAATGCTGCCCTTGTATGCCATAAGTGCACGCTTAAGTTCATCCTTGGCATCCACATCCAAATGGTTCGTAGGCTCGTCCAGTACAAGGATATTGGATTCTTTATTGATGAGCTTACATAGGCGAACCTTGGCCTGCTCACCACCGGAAAGCACTCGTACTAAGCTCTCGATATGCTGTGTCGTCAGTCCACACTTGGCAAGTGCGCTACGCACCTCATACTGCGAGTAAGAAGGGAACTCGTTCCAGATTTCCTCAATACAGGTGGTCGAAATGGATTGATCCATCTCCTGCTCGAAGTAACCAATCTCCAGATAATCCCCAAGCTCAACACTTCCAGAAAGTGGCTTGATAAGTCCAAGAATTGACTTAAGCAAGGTTGTCTTACCGATACCATTGGCACCAGTCAGTACAATCTTCTGTCCACGCTCCATCTGAAGAGTAAGAGGACTAGAAAGTGGATCATCATATCCAATGACAAGATCCTTGGTCTCAAAAATATAACGACCTGGAGTTCTAGCTTCCTTGAAGTTGAACTCTGGCTTTGGCTTCTCGCGGCCAAGATCAATCACATCCATCTTGTCGAGCTTCTTCTGACGAGACATGGCCATATTACGCGTTGCAACACGAGCCTTGTTTCGAGCCACGAAATCCTCCAGCTCTGCAATCTCCTTTTGCTGTCTCTCATAAGCAGCCTGGAGCTGTGCCTGCTTCATCTCGTGCACCTCTACGAACTTATCGTAGTCACCCACATAACGATTGAGCTGCTTATTCTCCATATGATAAATCAAATTGATAACACTATTTAAAAATGGAACATCATGGGAAATCAAAATAAAGGCATTCTCATAATCATTGAGGTAGCGCTTAAGCCACTCAATATGCTCCACATCCAAGTAGTTGGTAGGCTCGTCCAAAAGCAGAATGTCAGGCTTCTCAAGAAGAAGCTTTGCCATCAGCACCTTGGTTCTTTGTCCACCAGAAAGTTCGGTAACATCGCGATCCAAGCCAAGATCAAGAATGCCAAGCGCTCTAGCAACCTCCTCCACCTTGGAATCAATCATGTAAAAATCATGCATGGTAAGAAGATCCTGCAAAGTACCAGCTTCTTCCATGAGCTTATCCATCTCATCCTCAGACACCTCGCCAAGACGACCATAGATGTCATTCATCTCCTGCTCCATGTCAAAAAGGAAATCAAAGGCAGACTTAAGCACTGACTCAATGGTCATGCCTTTTTCCAGAGCAGTATGCTGGTCCAAGTATCCAACACGCACATTCTTAGACCAGTCTACCTTGCCCTCATCTGGCATCAATTTTCCTGTAATAATGTTCATGAAGGTAGACTTACCCTCACCATTGGCGCCGATTAATCCGATGTGTTCGCCCTTCAAAAGACGGAAGGACACGTCCTCAAAAATTGCTCTGTCACCAAATCCGTGGGACAAGTGCTCAACATTCAAAATACTCATTAAAATACCTCTTTCAAAAC
>JAZQQA010000128.1:0-5916 GCA_045628825.1 Agathobacter sp. | reverse complement strand
AGGATATTAAGGCATTCTACATGAAGTTGAATGAGGATGGTAAGACAGTAGCAGCGGTTGACTGTCTGGTTCCTGGTATCGGAGAAATCATCGGTGGTTCTCAGAGAGAGGATGACTACGACAAGCTTCTTGCAAGAATTAAGGAAATGGGTCTTAAGGAAGAAGATTACGGCTTCTATATGGATCTTAGAAAATATGGTTCTGCAAGACATGCTGGGTTCGGTCTTGGATTTGAGCGTTGCGTTATGTACTTGACTGGTATGGGCAACATTCGTGACGTTATCCCATTCCCAAGAACTGTAAACAACTGTGACCTTTAATCACAAAAAAGGCTTTTCATAAGCTGGAAATTATGATATAATCTGCAAATAGGTGGGCCTATGCCCAAGAATATTGCGTAAAAAGGAGTGAATCGTATGAAGCACGTTAAGACTTTAAACACAAAGAAGTTACAGAACACACTTAAGAAGGGCGGCTGTGGTGAGTGCCAGACCTCTTGCCAGTCAGCATGCAAGACTTCTTGTACCGTAGGAAATCAGACCTGCGAGCAGAGCAAGTAATTGTTCTCTAACTGAATAGAAATGACCGACAAACGACCGTACGTACACGCGCGGTCGTCTGTTTCGCGCAAAGAAATATTTATTTTTGAATTAGAAAGAGAGGAATATTGTAGTGGTTCATCAGTATAAGAACAACGGCTATAATATTGTCCTGGATGTAAATAGTGGCGCCATTCACGTTGTGGATGAGCTTATGTATGATGTGATCGCAATGTACGAAGCACATTCTGCTGACGAAATCGTGGCAGAGCTTAAGGCAAACTACGAGGAAGCAGACATTCGCGAAGCATTACAAGAAGTACAGGAGTTAAAGGATAACGACGAGTTATTTACCGAAGACGTATATGAGAATCGTGTATTGGATTTTAAGAAGCGTCAGACCGTGGTAAAGGCTCTTTGTTTACACATTGCCCATGATTGTAACCTTGCATGTAAGTATTGTTTTGCAGAGGAAGGCGAGTATCATGGAAGACGTGCGCTCATGGACTTTGAGACTGGTAAGCAGGCACTTGATTTCCTGATTGCCAACTCAGGTACCCGTAGAAATCTTGAAGTAGATTTCTTTGGAGGAGAGCCACTTCTTAATTTTGAAGTTGTAAAGCAGTTGGTAGCTTATGGTAGAGAACAGGAGAAGCTGCATGACAAGCATTTCCGTTTTACCCTTACAACCAACGGTGTACTCTTAAATGATGACATTATGGAATTTGCCAACAAGGAAATGGACAATGTCGTTCTTTCCATTGACGGCCGTAAGGAAGTACATGATCGTATGAGACCTTTCCGCAAGGGCGCAGGTAGCTATGATTTGATTGTTCCAAAATTCCAGAAGTTAGCAGATAGCAGAAATCAGGAGAAGTATTATGTGCGTGGAACCTTCACACACTTCAATACTGACTTTGCGCAGGATGTGCTTCACCTTGCGGATCTTGGATTTAAGCAGATTTCTGTTGAGCCTGTAGTTGCTCAGCCAACCGATGAGTACGCTTTACAGGAGTCGGATCTTCCACAGCTTTTTGCAGAATATGATGCACTGGCTGCCGAGATGGTTCGCCGTAAAAAGGAAGGCAATGGATTCAACTTCTTCCATTTCATGATTGATTTGGAGGGTGGTCCTTGTGTATATAAGAGATTATCTGGATGTGGTTCCGGAACTGAATACCTGGCAGTAACCCCATGGGGTGATTTGTATCCATGTCATCAGTTCGTAGGCAATGAGGAATTCCTTCTGGGTAATGTCTGGGATGGAGTTACAAATACAGAGACGCGTGATGAGTTTAAGTGTTGTAATGTCTATGCCAAGGAGAAATGTCGCAATTGTTTTGCTAGATTTTACTGCAGCGGCGGATGCGCAGCAAATTCATACAATTTCCATGGTACCATTTTGGATGCATATGATTTGGGTTGCGAGCTCCAAAAGAAGCGAATTGAATGCGCAATTATGATGAAGGCCGCTGAGGCTGACAACGAATAACAAAAGAGGAAGGACAAAGAAATGAAAAAGAGCAAAGGCTATGTATTATTGGCCCTTGTCGTAGCTTTTCTTGTATTGGTAGGTTGGTGTGCAACAACTTATGTTAGCACAACTTCTGCAAGCCAGGGAAATGCGGCAGGAACAACATCAGAAAATGGAATTAAGCTTGGTCTTGACTTATCAGGTGGTGTTTCCATTACTTACCGTATCAAGGATAAGAATCCTTCACAGGAAGATATCAATGATACTATTGCAAAGTTGGAAGAGCGTGCAGAGTCTTATACAACAGAGTACTCTGTGTATGCAGTAGGCGGAGATCGTATCACTGTTGAAATCCCAGGTGTATACGATGCAAATGCAGTACTTGAAGATCTTGGTAGCCCAGGAACTTTGTACTTTATTTCTCAGACAGATGCTGCTGGTAACGCAAACTATACTTATGATCCAACTGTTGTGGGCGGATATGTTCTTAATTATGACATAGAGACCCTTAAGGCAAATGGTTCTATCGTAATGACTGGTGACAACATCAAGACTTCTGATGCAGTATACAACAAGGACAGCCTTGGTAATCAGGAGCCAGTTGTAAGCCTTTCTTTCGATGATGCAGGAACTGCAGCATTTGCAGAGGCATCTACAAAGGCATATGAGAATGGTGAGACCATTGGTATTTACTATGATGACCATTTCATCAGTGTTCCACGAGTAGTCAGCAAGATTACCGATGGCGGTTGTGTCATCAACAATATTGAGTCGTACGAAACAGCACAAAGACTTGCAACCTTCATTCGTATCGGTGCAATGAAGCTCGAGCTTGAAGAGTTAGAGTCTAACGTAGTAGGAGCTCAGCTTGGTGGACAGGCGCTTCATACATCTATGCTTGCTGGTGTGATTGGTCTTGGTCTTGTAATGCTTTTCATGATTATCATGTATGGCATTTCTGGTGTGGCTGCTTCTATCGCACTTGCAATTTATGCAACACTTGTTGTTGACTTTATTTATTGGTTTGAAATTACATTAACACTTCCAGGTATCGCAGGTATTATCCTTGGTATCGGTATGGCGGTTGATGCTAACGTTATTGTCTTCGCTCGTATTCGTGAAGAAATCGCAGAAGGCAAGCTGGTAGATATCGCAATTAAGGAAGGCTATAAGAAGGCTCGTTCTGCCATCCTTGATGGTCAGGTAACAACCTTTATCGCAGCTCTTGTACTTATGGGACTTGGATCTGGTACTGTTAAGGGATTTGCTTACACCTTAATGATTTCCATCATCCTTTCTCTCTTCACAGCGCTTGTTGTTGCGAGAATTGTTATGAATGCAATTTATGCAATTGGTGTTAGAAGTGAGAAGTTCTACGGAAGAGCAAAAGAGCGTAAGGCAATCAACTTCATGAAGCATAGATTCGTATACTTCGCAATTTCTCTTGCAATTATTATTGCTGGTATCGTTGGTATGGTTTCATACTCAGCAGCAGGTAAGGGCAAGTTGAATTACAGCCTTGAGTTCATTGGTGGTACATCAATTTCTGCTGACTTTGGACAGGCTTACAGCATTGAAGAAATCGAGTCTACCATCGTTCCAGATGTAGCTGCAGTCATTGGTGATGGCAACATTCAGGCAACTACTGTTGCAGGAACCAACAAGATTAGCTTCAAGATGAAGACCCTTTCTCTTGAAACAAGAGAAGAAGTTAATAACATGCTTGTAGAAAAGTATGGCATTGACGAATCATCCCTTGAGATGCAGACCATTGGTTCTACCATTTCTGGAGAGATGAGAAGAAACGCTGTTTCAGCCGTTATCGTTGCATGCGTATTCATGCTTCTCTACATTTGGTTTAGATTTAAGGATTGGCGTTTTGCAACAAGTGCAATTGCTGCTCTCGTACATGACGTATTAATCGTACTTACTTCATATGCTTTGATTCGTATTTCTGTAGGTAATACTTTCATCGCGTGTATGCTTACCATCGTAGGTTACTCAGTAAACGATACCATCGTTATCTTCGACCGTATCCGTGAGAACCTTCATGGATCTGTTTCACAGACCAAGGAATCTCTTGCAGAGGTTGCTAACAAGTCTTTGACACAGACACTTGCAAGATCAATTAACACTTCAATTACCACTATTATCATGGTACTTATGTTAATTATTCTTGGTGTAAGCTCTATTAGAGAATTTGCAATTCCACTTATGGTTGGTCTTGTATGTGGTTCTTACTCATCAATCTTCATTGCTACCGAGCTTTGGTATGAGATGAAGCTTCGTCTTGGAAAGAATCGCGTAAAGAAGTAATTCTTGTAGTTAGAATCCCCTGTCTTTCGACAGGGGATTTTTTAAATTCATTGGAGGGAAAAGTCACATGGAATTAGGTTACATTGGATGGGCAATACTGCTCATTATGAATCTAATCGGATTCGCAAGCATGGGAATTGATAAGAAAAGAGCAATCAAGAAGGAATGGAGAATTCCAGAGAAAACCTTGTTTTTGTTTTGCCTCTTAGGAGGGGGACTGGGCTCAACATTTGGAATGTATACGTTTCGCCATAAGACCAAGCATTGGTATTTTAAGTATGGATTTCCACTTATTGCATTTATTGAATATGGTGCCATTTTCTACTTGCTTGGATGGCTAAATTAGAAGCTATGGATTTTTGTTGCAGGTGAGAAGGGGATAAAGGGACTAGGTATAGTGGGGAAAGGGCCAGATACCGGCATATCTAGCGATTGATAGCATTGAAAAAATCGGCTAAAATTAATAGTACCGAGGTACTATTGTTGCACACTATGGGAGTAGGTGATTACATGGGAACACCTTTGTATCCGATTGATTTAATCGCAATCCGAGATGCCAGAGTTAAGATGGCTACTACCGTCATCAAAAGCTGGAATGTGAACTACATAATTCCTGAACCAGATACGCCACTGATTCGTGATCCAGAAGAAGTGCGTGCAGATGAGCTTGCAAGAAAGGCTGCAGAGTTTGCGGCTTCTTCTCCAGCGCCTGAACCAGAAGAGGAATTGTCTGAGGAGCAGAAGGCTTTGATTGCGCAGGCAAACGAAGTGTTTGCACGTCTTGAGGCAGAGAAGGCAGCGGATGAAGCTGTTAAGCAGGCAGAGATTGATGCGGCATTTGCGGCACAAGGCGCAGCGGAAGCTGTTGCAGTGACGGATGCAGATTATAATGCGGCAACAGGCTCTTATTCTGGTGCCTATGGTAAGGGGCCTGTGGACGATTCTACAAGAGATATTGCAGCAAGTATTTTGGGTGAAAGAAATGATGCATTTTCAGAGATGCTACAAGGATTGACTGGCTGATATATATCGGTGGTTCACGAAATTTTTGTTTAGCGAAATTACATCATTCATTTTGCAAACATACTATTTATAAATAATACGAAAAGGACCATTCCTTTGATCGAAGAGACGCTTTCGCTTCGTGCAAAGGTATGGTCCTTTTCTTGTCTATTTATCATATATACCATTAATTGGTTGTATCAGCTGAATATAAATTGGCATTTAGGTACATAGATAATTAATTCCTTGCCTTGCCGACAATCTTGCCGATATGATGCAAAATTCCTTGCAACAAGCATCTTGTGGAACAATTATTAGGTACAGCTGGCTTGTCATTTCATTCTTTGCCGACAAATCATGGATTGACACTCATTTTGTCGGCAAGGAGTGATTTCTCCATACTCCTTGGAGAATATTGCTTCCACAACTTGGTAAATCCTATGATATTACTGTTGAAATGCATGTATCTTAGGCAAGGGACGAAATCGCATTAACCCTTGCCGAGAAGTGCGGAAAGCCCATGGGCGTCTTGATGGTGTTCCAGGGATGCAACTAAAAAAGAGCCCGCCTTCAAAGAAGACGAGC
>JAZQQA010000127.1:0-13194 GCA_045628825.1 Agathobacter sp. | reverse complement strand
GAAGGATACAACGCCACATCCACCATTTGGAAGATACTTCTTTGCAACCTCGTAATACTTGTCCCCTTCCAGTGTAGGGTAATTTACCTTTGTTACCTTTGGATGCTTCTGTAAGAACTCAGCCACAGCCTGTCCATTTTCCACGTGACGTGGCATACGAACATGAAGTGACTCCAAGCCCATATTCAGATAAAAAGCATGCTGTGGAGACTGAATGCATCCAAGGTCTCTCATAAGCTGAACCGTTGCCTTGGTGATATATGCGCCTTCCTTACCAAACTTCTCAGCGTAAGTAACTCCATGGTAAGAATCATCTGGTGTGCAAAGTCCTGGATACTTATCTGCATGGGCCATCCAGTCAAAGTTTCCAGAATCAACAATTGCGCCACCCACTGCTACGCCGTGTCCATCCATGTACTTGGTGGTAGAATGGGTAACAATGTCTGCACCCCACTCAATTGGACGACAATTCACAGGTGTTGGGAAGGTGTTATCTACAATAAGTGGAACCCCATGCGCATGTGCAACACGGGCAAACTTCTCAATATCAAGAACGGTAAGTGCAGGGTTTGCAATGGTCTCACCAAACATTGCTCTGGTGTTGTCCTTAAATGCTGCATTTAACTCTTCCTCAGTTGCATCTGGCGATACAAAGGTAGATTCAATTCCCATTTTTGCCAAAGTAACAGAAATGAGATTAAAGGTACCACCATAAATCGAAGAAGAAGCTACGATATGGCTTCCTGCCTCACAAATATTAAAAAGTGCAAAGAAGTTGGCTGCCTGACCTGAGGAAGTAAGCATAGCTGCGGTACCACCTTCCAGAGCCGCAATCTTTGCTGCTACATAATCATTGGTTGGATTCTGAAGTCTGGTGTAGAAGTATCCACTTGCCTCCAGATCAAAAAGTGCGCCCATGTCTTCACTGGTGTCATATTTGAAAGTCGTAGACTGAACAATTGGAATCTGTCTTGGTTCTCCGTTTCCTGGAGTATAGCCTGCCTGTACACATTTTGTGTTAATTGTATAATCGCTCATTGTAGCCTCCTTATACGTGCTTTTTGCACACTATCCTTATCATACACGAAAAAAGAGGTTTTCACACCTCTTTTTTCAAATAAATCTTATGCAATTTCTGCGAACTGTGCCATATAAAGATTATAGTAAGCCCCCTTCTTTTCCCTCAGTTCCTTTGGACTTCCCTGCTCCTCAATTCCAGCATGATTAATGACGAAAATGCGATCCGCATTTTGAACGGTAGAAAGTCGGTGAGCAATGACAAAGCTGGTTCTTCCGGAAAGAAGTGCTTCAATGCCCTTTTGCACCAAAATCTCTGTATGGGTATCGATGCTAGAGGTTGCCTCATCCAGAATCAAAATCTTTGGCATGGAAATCATGGTTCTTGCAAAAGCGATGAGCTGTCTTTGTCCAACGGATAAACCGCCGCCATTTTCCTGAAGCTCTGTGTCATAGCCCTTTTCCATCTTCATAATGAAGTCGTGGGCGTTGACTGCCTTGGCTGCTGCAATCATCTCTTCCTCTGTGGCATCCAGTTTGCCGTAGAGGATGTTGTCTCTTATGGTTCCGTGGAAGATAAAGTTATCCTGCGTCATAACTCCCATCTGCTGACGTAAACTATCAATTTTTACCTTCTTAAGATCATATCCATCAATGGCAATGGTTCCAGACTGAATGTCATAGAAACGGCTAATGAGATTTACAATGGTTGTTTTTCCTGCGCCGGTTGGGCCAACCAATGCAATGGTCTCTCCTGGCTGAATGGTGAAGCTCACATCCGAAAGCACCTTGGTCTCATTGTCTGTACCCTCATCATAGGTAAAGCCTACATGGGAGAATTCTACCGTTCCCTCAATTTCAGGAAGCAGTCCAGCATCCTCGGCATCCTTAAGATCTGGCTCCGTATCCAGAATATCAAAGACACGCTCTGCTGCAGACAGATTGGTAATGAGCTGGTTGAAAAAGCTGCTCAGATTCATAATTGGTTCCCAGAACATACTGGTGTAAGCCGCAAAGGTAACAAGTACACCAACGGTTACACGAGGTGCTCCAAGAAAACGGATAGCAACCAGATACATTACCATCATGCCAATGCCCCAAGAACTATCAATTACTGGGAAAAAGAGATCGGTAACGCGGCAAGCGTTAATAAAGGAATCCCTGTGCTCATTGGCAAGCGCATCAAACTGATCCTCTGTCTCATCAGTGGCATTTAGACTTTGTACCACGCGAATACCTGCAATATCCTCATGGACATAGGCATTTAGGTTGGACGCCTTCTTACGCACAATATGCCATCTCTTATGATTGGTTTTTTCAATGACATAGATGCCATAGGCCATAATTGGCAAGGTGCTAAGCGAAGCCAGCGCCAGCTTCCAGTCCTTCACAAACATAATCACCACAACCCCAAGAATGGTCATGGTGTTTGGAATGATGTTGGTAACCGCCTTAGAAAGTACATCCTTTAGAGAATTTACATCTCCAATGATACGAGCAAGAATCTTACCGGTAGGACGACTGTCAAAAAAGGTGAAGGAAAGTGTCTGGATGTGCGCATACACATCCTCACGAATTTTTCTTATGATGTTGTTGGAAATCTTGGACATGGTGTAAAGACGAACTCGCACCATAAGAATGTATACAAGGTTTAGTCCAAGAGCCAACAGAACAAGCCGAAGAAGGCCTGCCACATCGGCATTTTTTATATAAATATCAATTGCATCTCCTACAAGAAGTGGATTCACCAGGCTGATGCCTACGGTCGTTGCCATGGCAAATACCACGAGAGCAATCTCCTTCTTGTAGTCTTTCATATAGGAAAACAGACGAAGAATAATCTTTTTGGCGTCTGTCTTTTTCAGTTCTTCATCTTGACGGAATGAATCAACTGCCATTTATACCACCTCCATTTCTTCGGATGGGTACTGGGCCTTAAAGGTCGCATAGTACAAGCCCTTCGCAGCAAGCAGTTCTTCGTGTGTTCCACGCTCCGCTACCCTTCCTTCCTCCAGATAGAGGATCTCATCTGCGCTACGAACAGCAGAAATACGATGGGCAACAATGAGTTTTGACACCTCAGGAATCCCCTTAAGCATCCTTTGAATCTCACGCTCTGTTTCCATGTCCAAAGCGCTGGTTGCATCATCCATAACCAGAATTGGACTATGCTTTGAAATCGCCCTGGCAATACTGATACGCTGCTTTTGACCGCCAGAGAGGCCTACGCCTCGCTCGCCAATGACCGTATCATACTGCTCATCCATTTTTTCAATAAACGCGCTAGCCTGAGCCATATGTGCAAACTTTCGCACATCAGCATGGGCCATGTCACGCTCACCCATTCGAATATTTTCTTCAATTGTGTCAGAGAAGAGGAATACATCCTGCATAACAACTGCACTCTGACTTCTTACATCACTTAAGCTCATGTCACGAAGGTCTACGCCATCCATGCGGATGCTGCCCTCACTTGGATCATAGAAGCGCTGCAAAAGCGAAATAATGGAACTCTTTCCACTTCCTGTCGCACCCATGATTCCGATGGTCTTTCCCTTTGGAAGAGAAAAGCTCACGTCCTCTAGGATTTGATTGCCGTCTAAGTTTAAGCTCACATGATCAAACTCTACGTTGCCATTCCAGCTTTCTTTTTCCTCAGCTTCCTCTGGCAGTGGCAAAGAAGAAGTTGCATCAGCAATACCACGCAATTTCTTGTATGACGCAATGGCAGATGAGAACTCGTTTGCAAGCTCTGCGATCATATCCAATGGCCAGGTACAGTTTCTTGAGTACTCCACATATGCTGCAAGGGAACCAAGGTCCATTTCTCCCTTGATAACAAGAAATCCTCCCAGCAAAGCACACAGTACAGGAAGTGCTGCTCCTGCAAAGGAATAGATTGGGAAGAAAATTGCTTCAAGCCCAGTCAGTTCCATGTTCAAGTCGTAATAATGATCATTACGTGCCTTAAATTTCTTCACCTCATGGCGCTCTCTTGCAAAAGCCTTTACGGTACGTACGCCAGCCAGATTCTCCTCTGCTACTGTAGTAAGCTCTGCATTTTCCTCACTAATGTCTGTGTAAATCTTGTCAAAACGCTTCTCCAGATAAAAGCCCATGCCACCCATAATCATCATGGTAGCAAGTGGCAAAATAGTAAGCACTGGACTCAAGGTAAACATGCAGTACAGAATCGATACCAGGAAAATGGTAATCTGTACTGACAGCATACCAAGCATACCAAAGGCATCTCGCACCTTGTCTACATCATCCTTAAGACGGGCCATAATCTCACCCGTATTGGTTTCATCAAAGTAGTCCATGGAAAGTGTCTGCAAATGGCGGAACAAATCCTTACGCATCTGCGTTCCGATAGACATACTGTTTTTATCAAATGTGAATTCCTTATAATATCCGCATACCGCTCTTCCGATGCCAAGAAGCACCAGAGCAACCAAAAGCCATGCAAAGCGGCTAAAATCGCCACCATCAAAAACATCATTGATTAAGATTTTGATTACCTGTGGCGACAACAGTTCAAAAACAATTGCGCCAATCATACAAAGCACGGCAAACAGATAGCTCTTCCAATAAGGAAGCACATAGTCTCTTAATCGCCTCATAAATCTCCTTTCCTCGTAAAACCCGGTGTCATAAAAAAAGCCTCCGACAACACACAATAAGCTTCCTTTGCTCCTAGGCACAAAAGAAGCCTCTGTGTATTACCAGAGGCCTAAAAATCAGAATCCATACATATCCCGTATATTCTAATTCAATTCCACCGAGGTAATACCACAGATAACATTATTCTTTTCCACGTATACATGTGTCATTCTGATCATTGTTTTTACCTCGCTTTCTTTGTTATTTGATCGAATACTCTATCAGTTAATCACTCTTGCCCTAAGATGTCAACACCCTGAAACATTAAGATTACCTTAACTTGTTTGACTTTAGGAAAAAATGATAGACTTCGAAAGTTCTTCTGCTGCCGCATTGCCATTAAAATAAGCCACAATTGCAAGGGCAAATGGAATAGCCGTTCCCATACCACGGCTTGTAATTACATTGCCGTCATGGACAACGGCGTCTGGAAGGCAGAATGCGCCAAGAAGCTTATCCTCAAATCCCGGATAAGAAGTCGCTCTCTTTCCCTCCAAAATATGGTTTTCTCCAAGAACACTTGGTGCTGCACAAATTGCTGCCACCAACTTTTTCTCTTCATTCATTTCCTTAATGACACGACGCACGGTTGCATCTGCGCCAAGATGCTTGGTTCCTGGCATGCCTCCTGGAAGCACAATGCCATCATACTCTTCGAACTTCGCGTTTTCCTTATAGACATCCGCTGAAAATGTAATTCCATGAGATCCGGTCACTACAAGGAACTCTTCAATCGCAATCATCTGCACCTCGATGCCTGCTCTTCTCAAAATATCTACCACTGTAAGGCCTTCAATCTCCTCACAGCCATTTGCCATAAAAATTCCAACTTTACTCATTGCTTTGCCTTCCTTCTTTTTCATTTTCTATGCACGCTTCTCCACAAGTTCTTCTGGGAGATAATTAAGTAGCATTTGCTCTAAGTCCTTGCCAACCACAGGCTTTGACAAATAATCGGTAAATCCAAGGGACAAATACTCTTCCCTTGCTCCAGACAGCGCATTTGCTGTTAGCACAATCACTGGAACCTGCGATGCTCCGTCCTTTTGCATTTCCCGCATTCTGGTGAAGGTTTCAATGCCATCCATTCCAGGCATCATGTGATCAAGGAGAATCAAATCGTAATGATTTTCCATATATTTTGCAAGGCACTCTTCTCCTCTTTCGGCGAAGTCTACCTGCACTTCTGTACGTTTTAAAAGGCCAGCAATTACCTTCAAATTGATTGGAACATCATCCACAACCAGGATAGAAGCCTTTGGCGCGCGGAAGGATTCTGCATATCTTACACGCTCTATACTTCCTGCACTCTTAGTCTGCATGAAGTCTCCAATCGCCGTGTAATCCACAACCTTCTGTGGAATGCGCACGTAGAACAAAGAGCCCTTTCCTTCTTCACTATATACATCCACATCACCACCCATAAGCTGCACCAGCTGCTTGGTAATTGCAAGGCCAAGGCCTGTTCCCTCAATGTGGTGGTTGCCTTCTTCATCCAATCTCGTAAAGGAATCAAACAGATATGGAAGATCTTCCTCCTTCATTCCTTTTCCTGTATCCTCAACAGAAAGCACAAGTGTCATATTTTCTCCACTTACACCTCCATTTTTCACGCGAAAAGTAATGGTTCCTTCACTGGTATACTTCACCGCATTGGTTAAGAGGTTATTCACAACCTGGCGAATGCGAACCCCATCTCCGTACAAGCGGCTTGGAATATCCTTCTCGCACTCTACAACCACAGAAAGGCCCTTGCTGTCCGCACGCTGCTTTACCATGTTGTAGCAATCATTCAAAAGGTCACGCAAATCATATTCTGTCTCAACAATTTCGTACTTTCCAGCCTCAATCTTTGAGATATCCAAAATATCGTTAATAAGGGACAAGAGTGTATCACTGGCTCCCTTAATATGGTCTGCATACTCTACAATTTCTTCTTCGCCGCTTTCTCTTAGAATCATTTCATTCTTACCCAAAATCGCATTGCTTGGTGTACGAATTTCGTGACTCATATTGGCAAGGAACATGGTCTTGGCCTTGCTCGCCCGCTCTGCCTTCGCATTGGCCTCCATTAACGCTTCTGTTGTTACCGCAAGCTTACTTTGTTCTGGCGTCTCAAGGGAGAACAGAATAATCATACTCGCAAGAGAAATTGAAAAGACGCTTAATAGGACGTCTGGGAAAAGCGTTATCTGTAACACCGGTCCCATGGTACTTACAATGATAAAGAGAATTACCGAAATTCTCTGCGTCAACTCAAAACGGCTAAAGGAATTACAAATTGTGGCAGACGCCATGATAAAGAACAGATATGGCAATACGAAAATCAAAAGATAGAAGTCACCGTGCTGATAGGCACCTGACGCATCAAACCAGAAAAACCAGCCCGTGAAGCCATTTACAGCCAGGAGTACTAGGTATACAACAAAGGTAGCCCAGGTTCCAATTGACAGCTTTCCTCTTTTTTCAACCCGTACACGGAAATGGGTCGCGTAAACCAAAAACTGCAGACATACAACGGCATTTGTAAAATTATATAATGTGGATAAAAGCTGATTAACATGAGGATGAATGACAGCACCATAGCTAATGGTAATCGCTGTGACAACATCAAGCAAATTACAGAGAACCACACAGAGTAAAAGACGGAAAAATGTGCGATTACGTGCTCGCTTCAAATCAAACTGAAGGCTTACATAGACGCTTAGAAGTGACAAAAACGCTGCTGCTGCAATTTCATAGTGAACATTGTAAAGCAATTGCATAGTACATCCTTTCTATATCTGCTATACTATAGACAAACAACTAGGAGGTCATTCTATGGAAATCGAACGTAAATATCTCGTAAAACAACTCCCAGACAACTTAACCAGTTATCCTTGCAAGCATATTGCGCAGGGATATCTCAATTACTCTCCGGTGGTACGAATTCGCAAGTCTGATGATGAGTATTATATGACATATAAAGGCTCTGGCCTCATGGTCCGCGAAGAATACAACCTTCCACTTACCGCGGAGGCCTTTGCCCATATGATTACAAAAATTGATGGTCTTTTGATCGAAAAGCTTAGATACTTGGTTCCACTGGACGGTGGGCTAACTGCTGAAATTGATATCTTCCAAGGCACCCTACAGCCTCTCCGCCTCATTGAAGTCGAATTCGATTCTGTAGAAGCCGCAGAAGCATTCGTTGCACCAGACTGGTTCGGTGACGATGTCACAAATTCCGGCAAATACCACAATAGCAATCTCAGTGCAAAGGGCTTAGACTAACGCAGTCTTGCTCCTGTTTCAAATCTTCCTCTGGTGCGCAGTGCATACAAAAGTGCATCATAGCGCTTTGCCAGCGCACCATCTGGAATGGTCACATCCATAACCACAGCAAGATTATCAATCATGTGGTCTGTAATTTCGCCATCCATGGACATCAGGATCTTATATTTTTCCTCATAGTCATCACTATCCAGGAAAAGGTCAAAACGCTCCTCCAAAGTCATATTTGAATAATTTGTAGCCAAAGCTCCATTGGGAATATTTCTAGGTTCTGCCGCTTCTTCCTGTGCTTTCACCTGTG
Organism: Agathobacter sp.; assembly: GCA_045628825.1. Lineage (GTDB taxonomy): Bacteria > Bacillota > Clostridia > Lachnospirales > Lachnospiraceae > Roseburia. The sequence continues at coordinate 4,940 of JAZQQA010000127.1, read as the reverse complement.
GCTTTTGATCTGGGCAAGCAGGTTCTAAGGTATCCTTCTCCACCTTCTCAAAACGATACTTTTGTGTCACGTCAGGATACTTTTTGTGGTCCACCTCACTTACAAACATTTCAAGTGGTCTCACATACATGCTGTAGTCCCCATACAAAGCCTGATAGACCACCATCTCTTCTCGGGTCTCTGAATGCTTTGCAATGCCTACAATCTGATACATTTTATTCTTAAAGTGGCGATAAATCTCGCCAGTACATGGTCTTCTTTCCATAACCTCTTATTCTCCTGCCTTACTTGCTTCGAAGTTCATAGTCGCTGGTTGCAGAGTAAAGCGAGCAATCATATCTAGTCCTTCACCCAAGAAATCTCTCTCGTAAGGAAGCTTTCCATCATAACCCATGATCATAAGGTCTTCTACCTTTCCAAGGAGTTGTCCATCAGTCGCTGCCAGTTCTTCCGCAACATGGGCTGCATCATGTGGATGAGAAGCCTTCTGCTGCTCCTGGTACTCTAATACTCCAGTACTTGCGACATGACTTGTGTGTCCATGGGACTCTTCCAGCTCCGCCAAGGTTGTATCAGCTGCATAAGTACCTGCATTGGCCTTCGCTCTCGCAAGAATCTCTCCCTGCTGCTTTGCCTTCTGCTTCTCCATATATTCCTGGCGTCTTTTCTGCGCCTCCTGCTGCTGCACCCGCTTCTGCTGTAGTTCTTCCACAACACTTGCTCTTTCCTGTGGTGCCTGCACCTGGCTTTGCGTTTGCATCTGCGCGCTTCTTGCCTGTTGTCTTTTGATTTCTTCCTGATTTCTCTTCATGGCACGCATAATAATCGCCGCCACGATCACCAGCCATACAACAAATCCTGCCATCTTCTTCTCCTTCTATCTATCAATCATAGTTTTCGTCACAATTATCGGTCCACAATTTCTTTGACCAATGCAAGCATAGCCTTCGGCTCAATTCCTGCCATCTTCGTTTCTTCCAAAATCGGCTTCCAGAATTCTTCTTCCACACCCTGTTCAATCAATGCAAGCCTCTGCTTTGGCGGAATATCCACAAGCTCTGAATCATCATGGTTCACATAAAAGTAACTAAGCGCAATCAGTCCAGGCATTGGTCGTTCCAAAATCTCATCTGCCATATGACGGATATTTTCCACTTCACTCTTTAGAATCACGCGATTCTTCCCATCATATCCATCCATCAGCTTGATGATAGTCTGGAAGGTGGAATGAAATTCCTGGTCCTCACCACTCACCAAGAACTCATGATCCATTGCATCCTTGTAGTGCCTTAGTTCCTTGCGCAGCATTGCCATTTCCTTTGCTGCCGCCTGGCTCCAGGCAAAATCGAGCATAAGCATATCTTCCATGCGCGAAAACGCCTCCTTGGCACAATCCAAGTTCTGTCTCGCACTTTGATACTGGTTCTTTGCGACTGGATACATCTTGGTAATACGATCCAACTGCTTCTGCCATGTCTTTACCACTGACATATCACAGCCTGCTGCTTGTAGCTTCCTTTTCAGTTCTTTGATACGTGGGTCTTCGCCAAACATCCATACATCCTCATTTTAGAATCTATACAGAATTTATTATAATTCATTTAGGAAATAATAACCACAAAAAAAGCCCATAAGCGACTGATTTTTCTCAAATCGCCTAAGGGCTTTCTCTTTTTTCATTTTATAGCAGAAAAGCTTTTGCCAGATAATAGGCAAATGCCAATACAAGAACTACAAGCCACGCTATCATGGTGTTCTTGCGCTTTTTGTAGTAAAGTCTCTCTGCTCGCTCTAGCTCAGACTCCTTTGATCTTGGCTTTCTTGCTTCGCTGATAATCTGCGCATATCCAGCTTCCTCTAGAAGACGAACCGCTTCTTCTCTTTCTGCGGATGCAAGAAAAATGGTTCCTCCGGCAACAACGTCCTGGACTCCACTCGCTAGTGCAAAATCTTCATAGGGTTCTATGCTTGCATTTTCCACTGGAACATAGATTTCCATGCCATGATCCATAAGCAAATCAAACACAGCGCCTGCAGTTGTCGCATCCATCGGATGTGTCAGCTGCCGTAAAAAGTCATATCCCATTGCCTCGTCCTCTTAGTCTACGAATGCTTCTGGCTTATCATCATAAAGATGACATCTTACGATATGACCATTGCCCATGTCGCGTGCCTTAGGAGCTTCTGTCTTACAGCACTCCATGCACTCGCTACAACGAGTATGGAACTTACATCCAGAAGGTGGGTTTGCTGGAGAAGGAATATCTCCCTGAAGCAAAATACGCTCCTTCTTAATGTCTGGGTCAGGCATAGGAATTGCTGAGAACAATGCCTTGGTATATGGATGATATGGATGATCAAAGATTTCCTCTGTTGTTCCAGTCTCAACCAAACCTCCCAAGTACATAACACCAACCGTATCTGAAATATGCTCTACAACAGATAAGTCATGTGAAATGAAAAGGTAGGTAAGATTTCTTTCCTTCTGAAGTTCACGAAGAAGGTTAATAATCTGTGCCTGAATTGATACGTCAAGCGCCGATACAGGCTCGTCACATACCACGAACTCTGGGTTTAATGCAAGAGCTCTTGCAATACAGATACGCTGTCTCTGTCCGCCAGAGAACTCATGAGGATAACGATCCTTATGATACTCCTGAAGACCACAGTCCTTCATAACCTTTGTGACATATGCGTCCAGCTCTTCCTTTGGTACAAGACTATGCTCACGAACAGCTTCACCAATAATTTCTCCAACTGGAAGACGTGGAGAAAGGGATGAATATGGATCCTGGAATACAATCTGCATCTTGGTACGAAGCTCGCGTAACTGCTTCTTGCTATATTTGTTTACATCCTCTCCGTTAAAGAGTACCTCACCATCTGTTTTCTCTAACAGACGAAGAATGGTTCTACCTGTGGTAGACTTACCACAACCTGACTCACCTACAAGTCCCATGGTGGTACCACGCTTAATGGTAAAGGATACATCATCCACGGCTTTTACATTACCAGTAACTCCACCGAAGAAACCGCCCTTAATTGGGAAGTATTTCTTAAGATGAGATACCTCAAGAATGTTATCATTATTTACATTACTCATTCTCGTGGCCTCCTTCCTTCGCACAACGGTAGCAGCTTACTACATGTGTCTCTGATACATGATACTCACATGGATATTCTCCATCACAGCCCTCTACACACATCTCACAACGATCCTTAAAGTAACAGTGTGAAGGCATGTTAACTGGGTTTGGTACATTACCAGGAATGCTATAAAGTGCATCTACATGCTTACCAACCACTGGCTTTGAATTCATAAGACCAATGGTGTAAGGATGACGCGGATCATGGAAGATCTCCTGTGCAGTACCCTTTTCTACAACACGACCTGCGTACATAACAACGACATAATCTGCCATCTCTGCTACGACACCAAGGTCATGGGTAATTAACATAATTGAACTATTGATACGATCCTTAAGATCACGAAGAAGGTCAAGGATCTGTGCCTGAATGGTTACATCAAGCGCTGTGGTTGGCTCATCGGCAATAATCAGCTTTGGATCACAGGCAAGAGCCATTGCGATACAAATACGCTGACGCATACCACCAGAAAGCTCATGTGGGTACATCTTGTACACACCTTCCTTGTTGGCAATACCAACCATCTCAAGCATCTCCATAGTACGAGCCTTTACAGCCTCTGCTGACATCTCAGGATTATGAAGAGTCAGTACCTCATCGATCTGCTCGCCAATACGGAATACTGGGTTAAGTGCTGTCATTGGCTCCTGGAAAATCATAGACATGGTGTTTCCACGAAGAACACGCATCTCTTCCTCTGGAGCTGCAGCTACATTGATTACCTTTTCGCCTGTGTTGAAACGAATTTCACCACTTACGGTCTGACCAGTTGGACGCTGTACCAACTGCATAAGAGAAAGACTGGTTACAGACTTTCCACATCCAGACTCACCTACGATACCAACGGTCTTACCCTGTGGTACCTCAAAGCTTACACCATTTACAGCCTTTACGGTTCCGATATCCGTAAAGAAATAGGTGTGCACCTGATCAAACTCTACACAGTTGTCAGGATTTTTCATTGTTGTTACATATTCTGATTCAGGAATATGCTTACGATTACGCTTCTTTTCAATCTCACTTGTGATGCGACGGTTCTCTTTAGAAATCTTGCGCGATTCACGAGCTGAAATGTAACTAGCGTCTTTTGCTTTTTTCTTAAATGCCATCTCAATCACCTACCGTTTCATCTTAGGGTCGAATGCATCACGCAGACCATCACCAATAAAGTTAAATGCAAGTACTGTAAGAAGGATCAAGCATCCTGCTGGAATCCATACCCACCAGTAGTTGGTCATAACATAAGAGTCATTAACCGCATTGATAATACTTCCCCAAGAAGCTGCTGGATACTTAATACCAAGTCCCAAGAAGCTTAAGGTAGCCTCAGTTAAGATAATGTCACCAATACCCATAGATGCAAATACGATGAGCTGTGGAATAACATTTGGAACTAAGTGCTTAAAAATTCTACGCTTAACGCTGATACCTGTTGCTTCTGCTGCAACCATGAATTCCTGCTCACGAAGAGAAAGAATCTGGCCACGGACAATACGCGCAATTCCTACCCATCCTACAATACTCATAATGACACAAAGAAGATAGATACGTGTGGTTGCCGACACCTGATAATAATCAAGTACAGAACCAAGAATCAGGTAAAGTGGCATAACAGGAATACAATATACGATATCTACAAAACGCATGAGAAGGTTATCTACCCATCCGCTGAAGAAACCAGCAATACCACCAACAATAACACCGATGAAAAGCTCAATGAATACAACTACGAAACCAATGAGGAGGGAAATACGTCCACCATACATAAGTCTCGCAAGAAGATCCATACCATT
>JAZQQA010000126.1:0-8012 GCA_045628825.1 Agathobacter sp. | reverse complement strand
GAATAGAATAAAATCGTTCTATTTATCTTAAAAATGTTCGATTGTTTCGAAAAATGAGAAATCCTATACTTAAACTATCAAGAAACAAGCCGATTTACGGCATGATAGTTTAAGGGAGGATTTTTTATGAAAAAGAAACTCGTATCAGTCATGATGGTTGCCGCTATGGCACTCTCACTTGGTGCATGTGGACTTAGCTCAGCTCCAGCACCAACACAGCCAGCATCTAACCAGGAGAACCCAGCACCAGCTGTTACTCCAGCTCAGGATGCACTTACACTTGTATACGCTGAGGTTAACCCAGAGGATACACCTGTAGGACAGGTTGCTGCAGACTTTAAGGCAAAGGTTGAGGAACTTTCTGGTGGATCAATCATTATCGATGTTCAGTACTCAGGTGTACTTGGATCAGAGAACGACGTACTTGATGGTATGCTCGCTGGCTCTGGTGTAGCTGATATCTCAAGAATTTCAGCATTCGCACTTAACTCATATGCAGGTGTTGAGAAGTCAAAGCTTCTTTCACTTCCATACACATTTGAATCAAGAGATCATTTCTGGAACTTCGCAGCATCAGATCTTGCTCAGGAGTGCTTAAATGAGTCTTATGAAGCAGGCGTTGGTGTTAAAGGTCTTTTCTACGGAGAAGAAGGTTTCCGTCATTTCTTTACAACAACCGAAGTTAAGGATATCAACGACCTTAAGGGTATGAAGATCCGTGTATCTAACGACCCAGTTATGGTTGGTCTTGTAAATGGCCTTGGCGCTTCTGCAACAGAAGTTTCTTTCAAGGAATTATATACCGCTCTTCAGTCAGGAATGGTTGATGGCGCAGAGCAGCCAATCCCTAACTATAAGTCAAACTCATTCCCAGAAGTAGCTAACAATATGATTCTCGATGGACACACTCTTGGTGCAATCGAAATCGTTGTTGAGTCTAACAAGTGGGATTCATTAACAGAAGAGCAGAAGAACATCCTTATGGAAGCTGGAAAGTATGCTCAGCAGAGAAACAAAGCTAACTCACAGGCTGCAGAGGAAGAAGTTCTTGCAGAGCTTAGAGCTAACGGCTGTAACATCGTAGAAGTAACTGATAAGGCTCCATGGCAGGCAGCTGTTAAGCAGGTTGTTGCTGACAACACAAAGGGTATGGAAGATATCTATCAGCAGATTCTCGATATGAAATAAATTAGAAACAATGGCCTTTTGGCATATGGGGCACGATTTTCGTGCCCCATTTTTTAGATAATAAGGAGTAAAACAATGCCAGCATTTTTTGAAAAAATGGATAAAATTAAGCCGGTATACGATGCGACCTACAAGGTAGTGTTGTTTATCTGTAAGATTTTCCTGATTGGTGATGTACTGATCACATCCTTTGCGGTTCTTGGACGTTATGTTTCATTTATTCCAGATCCAGCTTGGACAGAGGAAATCGTACTGACACTTATGGCATACATGGCAGTTCTTTCTGCGGCACTGGCAATTCGCCGTGGTGCACACATCCGTATGACCGCTTTTGACCGTTATCTCTCAGACAAGGTACTTATGGTATCCGATGTAATCTGCGATATCGGTGTTTTGATTTTTGGATTTATTATGCTTATTGTTGGTATGCAGTATGCTTTAAGGATTGGAGCGAGAGGCTTCTATATCAGTATACCTACACTTTCAAAGTTCTGGATGTATTTCCCAGTACCAGTTGCAGGATTTGCTATGATCATTTTTGAGATTGAGGCAATCTACAACGATATCAAGAAATTCTTTGTACCAGAAAAAAAGGAGGAAAAATAAATGTCAACACAAACAATTGCAATTATGATCCTCTTAATTTCATTCCTTGTAATGATTGTTCTTCGATTCCCAATCGCGTATGCAGTAGGCTTGTCTTCTGTATTATGTCTCTTATATCAGGGAATCTCACTTTCAACCGTATGTCAGCAGATGGTTAAGGGTATCAACTCCTTCTCCCTCATGGCAGTACCATTCTTTATCACCATGGGTGTACTTATGGGAAGCGGTGGTATTTCGCAAAAACTGATTGCGCTTGCCGATGCTTTTGTAGGTTGGATGACCGGTGGTATGGCAATGGTTAACATCGTTGCTTCTTACTTCTTCGGAGGTATTTCCGGATCTGCAGCAGCAGATACCGCATCTCTTGGTTCTATCCTCATTCCTATGATGGTTGAACAGGGATACGATGATGACTTTTCTACTGCCGTTACCATTACTTCTTCTTGTGAAGGACTTTTGGTTCCACCAAGCCACAACATGGTAATTTACGCAATGGCAGCTGGTGGTGTATCTGTCGGAAGCTTGTTCCTTGCCGGATATCTTCCAGGAGCACTTCTTGCAGTTTCTCTTATGATTGGTTCCTTCATCATTTCAAAGAAGCGCCATTATCCAAGAGGAGAGAAGTTCTCTCTTAAGAGACTTGGTAAGCAGTTTGTTACTTCTTTCTGGGCCTTGGCCGCAGTTATTATCGTAGTAGTTGGTGTAGTAGGTGGATGGTTCACAGCAACTGAATCAGCAGCAATTGCAGTTATTTACTCACTTCTTGTTTCCCTTTATATTTACAAGGGACTCAACTGGAAGGGCGTATGGAAGTGTCTTGAGCAGTGTGTCGACACACTTGCTATTGTGCTTATTCTGATTGCGACATCTTCTGCATTTGGATACTGCTTAACAGCACTTCATGTGCCAGCACTTGCATCACAGGCAATCATGGGTGTAACCAATAATCCATATATTATTGCATTACTCCTTGACTTAGTACTTCTTTTCCTTGGATGTATCATGGATATGTCACCAATCATTTTGATTGCAACTCCTATCCTTCTTCCAATTGCGACATCCATTGGAATTAGCCCAATTCAGTATGGTATCATGATCTTACTTAACTGTGGTATAGGTCTTCTTACACCTCCAGTTGGAGCCGTTCTCTTCATCGGCTCTGCTGTTGGTAAGGTTAAGATGGAGAGGGTTGTTAAGGCAACACTTCCATTCTACCTTTGCATGTTTGTAGTATTACTGCTTTTGACATTTATTCCTGAAATCAGTATGCTATTACCATCATTACTTATGAAATAGTTCTATGAGGTAACTTATGTTGTTCCATTTTCCATGCCAAGTAAGACCAGGAGATTTCTTTCGAATGTCTCTTAGTCATACCTATCATTCACTTATTGGAGTCGTGAACATCGTCTTTACATGTGCGATGCTAGCTCTTTCTTATGCTTTCTGGAATCGTGTTCCAGATTGGGTGCAGTTGGTGTTTATACTGGCAGTACTTTGGTTTCCAGTGATTCAACCACTATTTATCTATTTCAAGTGCAAGTCGCAGGTGGCTGCAATTCCTGCAGGACTCATGCTTGATATGGATCATTCAGGGGTTCTTGTGACACTTGGAGATAAGCAGGAAAAAATAGTATGGGGTCGCGTAAAAGGATTGATTTTGGAACGCAATATGGTGATCCTTAGAGTAGACGACAAAAACGGATATTTCCTCACCAATCGTGTCCTTGGAGGACAGCGTGATGAGCTTATAGAATTCGTGAAGTCGCACATCGAATAGAATACAGGAGAAGCCATATTTGCCTTGCAGATATGGCTTTTCTTTTGCTAGAATTAAGGGGTATGAAGATTAACAATTTTATTGCAAAACAGTGGCAAAACATGACGCTGCGAAAGAAGATTATGACGTTTTCCGCAGCGATCATCATAGGTATTCTCATCATGGTTTTGACAGATTTGGTCGTTGGGAAAATCTATCTGATTGACCTAAGATCCAACCTCGAAGCCAGTGAGAATGTGGGAAATCTGGTAAAGGCATTTGAGCTAGAACAGCATACCTTTTCGGACTACGTGCGTGGGGAGGCGGATTATACAAGCCTCACGGATTCCTGCAAGGAAACGGAGCGTGCCCTTGCAATCCTTCCTAGCAGCTACGCTGCAATTGGGGAAGAGCGCTTTGCGCTTACGATGGCCATTCGCAATTCGTATTACAATTATGCGGCAAGGCGGAATCAGTTCCTACAAATGGGCGGTGGAGATACCGGATATCTGACTCTTCAGTATCAGATCTATGAGATGCAGGATTATCTGAATACATATGCCAGCGAGCTCATGAAGATGACGACAGAGGCAGGGAATGAGATGTATGGAAAGATGCTGCCAAGAATGGTGATTCTTCCAGTTGCGCTTATTGTTTTATCCATCCTTATGATTGTTGGAATTCTAGAACTGATTCGCGCTATGAATACGTCTTTGATCGAGCCGCTCTATCGACTTTCAGATGCTTCCAAGAAGATTGCAGAGAATGATTTTTCGGGAGAGGATTTGGTCCCTGTTAATCCAGATGAAATCGGTGACCTCATTCGCGCATTTAACAAGATGAAATTCGCGACCAGTGAGTACATTACGGCGCTTGAGGAGCGAAGGGAGACATTGGAGCTTTTGCATGCAGAGGAAATGCAAAAGATTTCGATTGAGAACCAGCTGGAGCGAACCAAATTTGAAGCACTTCGCAATCAGATGAATCCACACTTTTTGTTCAATACCCTCAATGTGATTGGAGGTATGGCCAATCTTGAGGATGCAGAAGTGACCGAGAAGATGATAAAGGCACTTAGCAATCTTTTCCGCTACAATCTCCGTAACGAAGCGCAGGAGATTCCGCTTGAGCAGGAGATTAAGGTCGTGGAGGATTACCTCTATTTGCAGAAGATGCGTTTTGGAGAGCGTATTACTTGGAAAATTGATTATGATCCAGAACTTGCCAATTATCTAGTTCCAACCTTCATGTTTCAGCCTTTTGTAGAGAACGCCATTGTGCATGGTATTTCGCCTAAGGTAGAGGGTGGAGAGATTCACATCTCCATTGAGAAAGAGGGAGAGAGCCTCTTTATTACTGTGCATGATACGGGCGCTGGTATGACAGAAGAAGAACTATCTGTTTTGCGTGGAAAAATGCATGATGTAAATCTGACGCATAAGGGAATTGGACTTGGCAACATAAGTAAGAGACTGAGTCTCATGTATGAAGATAGTAAGCTTGAAATTGACAGTGGAAAGGAATGGGGCACGGCGATTCGTGTGGTAATCCCAGCAAGGGAGTAGAGATGCATAAAATATTAATCGCAGATGATGAACCGATTGAGTGCATGGTGGCCAAGAAATTTATGGAGAGCCACTATGACGGGGTGCTTGAAGTAGTAATGGCCAGCAATGGCAATGAGGCAGTAAGCAGATTCGAAGCAGAGCACTGTGAAATTGCTCTTTTGGATATTGAAATGCCGGGCATGAATGGACTGGAAGCAGCAGAGCGAATTCGCAGCCAGTTTCCAAATGCACAAATTATCTTTTTGACTGCATTTGATGAGTTTGATTATGCAAAAAAGGCCATTGCAGTACATGCATTGGAATATTTGCTCAAGCCAATGGATGACAATGAGCTTATGATGACCATCGATGAGGCCATTCGCCATGTGGAAATGGGGGTGGCAGATGGACAGAGTGCAAATGCGCTTGGCGGGGCTACTGTAGCAGGCAACGATTCACAAGATTTAGACCGCAGTAAGCTTGGAGTCATTAAAGCACAGATTGCTAGTTACCTGGATGAGAACTATATGCGCGATGTGGCACTTGGTGATGTAGCAGGTATGCTCAATTATTCCGATGCCTATTTCTGCAAGGTGTTTAAGCAGTGCTTTGGCGTGAGCTTTGTTATGTACCTGGCACAGCTTCGTATTCGCAAGGCCAAGGAAATGCTTGCGGATGTGACAATCAACATTAAGGAAATTAGTGGTTTGGTAGGTTATCAGGATCCAAACTATTTTACAAAGGTATTCAAGCGCATGGTGGATGTTACTCCAAGTGAGTACCGCCTGCGTGTATTAAATGGTGGAAGTGAATGCAAGTAAGTTGGAATAAGAAAAGGAAACTGCAGGTGGCAATTGCGCTGGCCATTTTTCTGATATTGGCTTTGGTAATTGTGCTTGTGGCGCCTTGGAATCAGAAGAAAAGTCCAGATTTTGTCTTTCGATATGCGGAGAACCAGGCGGCAGATTACCCAACTTCTCAAGGAGCATATTATTTCGCACAGCTTGTGGAGGAGCGCACCGATGGACGTATTCAGATTATTGTTTACGCTGGAGGAAGCCTTGGAAGAGAAAAGGATATCATTAGACAGATGCAGTATGGTGGCGTTGATTTTGCGCGTATTTCCATTTCACAGCTAGGGGAAACTGTGCCAAAACTCAATGTCCTTCAGATGCCATATCTATATAACAGTTCTGCGCATATGTGGTCTGTTTTGGATGGTGAGATTGGGGAGAACCTTCTGGTTGAAGTAAATAATTACGATTTGGTAGGCTTATCCTGGTACGATGCAGGAACCAGAAATTTCTACAATTCCGTGCGCCCAATTACCTGCCTAGAGGATATGCAGGGAATGGAGATTCGTGTGCAGGAATCCAGCCTCATGGAGGATATGGTAAAAAGCCTGGGAGCAACTCCTGTTCCGCTTAGTTACGAGGAAGTCTATTCTGCAATTGAAGTGGGAGAAGTAGATGGCGCAGAGAATAACTGGCCTTCCTATGAATCCATGAAGCATTATGAGGTGGCAAGGTATTGGACCGAGGATGAGCATACACGAGTTCCAGAGATACAGTTGTGCTCAGAGATTACATGGGAGCTTTTGTCTGAAGAAGATCAGGAAATCATAAGACAGGCGGCGGTAGAGTCCGCTATATATGAGAGAGAGCTTTGGGCAGAGCGCGAGAAGACGGCGAAGGAAAAAGCTATCGCAGGAGGAACGGAAGTAACTGAGCTTTCTCCAGCAGAGATTGCACGCTTCCGTGACGCAATGGAAGGTGTATATACCAAATACTGTAGTGGCTATCTAGATATCATTGACCAAATTATAAACGCCCAAGTGAAGTAACAACCTGGGCGTTTTGTAATGCAGTATTGTATTATACGAAGTCCTCACGCATTGGAGTGAAAATATCAAGAAGAACACCAGCCTCCAGACAGGTACAACCATGGATGATGCCATCTTCCTTAAGAAGGGTATCTCCTGCGGTTACTTCTCTTGTCTCGTCACCAATGGTAAAAGCAAATTTACCTGAGACGATGTAGGTAATCTGGGTATGTGGATGGGAATGCATTGCACCAACGGCACCTTTTTCAAAGGTGTTCTCCACGGTCATCATGCCATCGGTATATGCAAGTACACGTCTTGTGACGCCGCTTCCACCAGATTCTGCAAGGGCATCTGCGTGAGGTACCCACATTTGATGTTTTTCTGTTTTTGCCATATTTCTTCTCCTTTTCTTTGCCGTTACTTAATTATAATTATACCGCAAGTCTTCCTATAATTCTACACAGAGGCGCATCCGCTTCGTCTTCACCCTAACGGACACTAAGATTTGCGTCCCGCAAATCAAGTGCCGAGTGTTCAGAAGACTCTGATGTAGAATCATAGGAAGCCTTGCGATGTGTATGAATAGAAATGTCCTTTCGGCGATTGTGCCGTGTACATGAATGAGGAGGAAAATAATGAATAGTAAATTGGAACGCACAGGCTACATCACCTTCTTACTAAGTGGTGTCTGCGCAATATCCACAGGTATCATCGTAAGTATCCTGCAGGATAAGTATGGCTTCGCATATGGTATGACAGGTACGCTGCTGTCCTTGTTTTCGATTGGAAATATGGCTGCATCATTCCTATCAGGAATTCTGCCATCCAAAATTGGCGCCAAAAGAACGGTGCTGCTTCTTTGCAGCGGCTATCTCATCGGCTATTTGCTTATGGCGTTCCTTGGGTTGATTGGCATATTAATGGCAGCCTTTCTCATGGTAGGTTTGGCCAAAGGCTGTGCGCTTAACAACTGTACCGTTCTGGTGGGGCAGAATGCTCCTGATCGAACCAAGGGTATGAACATTATGCACGCCTGCTATGCAACTGGCGCAATGCTTTGCCCATTTCTTGTGGGAGCGCTGCTGCG
>JAZQQA010000125.1:0-11798 GCA_045628825.1 Agathobacter sp. | reverse complement strand
CGCCTTTCGATAGATAACAAAGTATCCACTTCTTTCTCTTGGCTCTATGTATCCTTCTTCTGCTAATAGGCCCAGGGCGTGCTCCACCGTAATGGTGCTTAACCCTGTTTCCGAGGATAAAATGCGCTTGGAAGGCAGCTTGGTACCATAAGGATAAACTCCCTCCACAATATCTTCTCGCACCATTTCATAGATTTGAAAATAGGCTGGCGTCTGGCCACCCTTTGCAATCACATAATTCATCTGGTCATATTCCTCATTCCGATTTTGAGCATTTCTATATAGCCACTTTTGTTCTATTATAGCCACAACATAGAACGAAAGGAAATACCTCACATGAAAATTTCTACCAAACAATTGACACAAACTGCACTGTTTGCAGCACTAACCTTTGTCGTAACACGCTTTATTCAGATTCCAATTCCACTTGGATATTTTAACATCGGCAACACCATCATCCTTTTTTGCTGTGCCCTTTTGCCTTCTCCATGCGGCATTCTTGCAGGCGCCATCGGCTCAGCCCTTGCGGATTTGACATCATTCCCAGTATATACATTGCCAACACTGCTCATTAAAGCGCTTTTCCCATTGGTATATTATTTGCTGGTAAAAGCCAAAATGCCTCGTGTCGGCGCAGCTGCCATTTCCACACTGATTCCACTTTTCGGCTATACCTTAACCGGATGTATTCTTTATGGTTTTGCTGCAGGTCTTGCGCAGTTCCCTGGCTTATTGCTTGAGTACATCGCCAACCTGATTCTGTTTAGCATCCTTCTCGTAGGCGTAAAAAAAGCAGGTCTACTGAAATCGTAGACCCGCTCTCTCATTTTTCTTACTTCTTAATTTTGTTTAACATTGCGTTAAGTCCAAGAAGATCTTCCTTTGTAGGTTGGTCTTCTTTTTTTGCCATAACGCCAAGCATACTTACAAGACGAAGAACGGTAAAGCTTCCCAGCATCTTCATCATACCCTCATTCATACCAGTCTTTACAGGGCTTGCTTCCTGTCCCTTTGACATAATAGAACTAAGCATTCCTCCAAGAACCTTTGCTCCCTCTGGATTTGCAAGAATGGCATCCATGCGGTCGTTCAAAGAGAAGTAACCTTCTGGAGCAGTTACATCAAACCAGTTAAGAACTGCGCCCTTTTCCTTCAAACGGTATGCATCGTTGAACTCTGCTACCTTACGGATAAAGCTTGTATCTTCACAATCGCCGGCCTTTGCAACCAAGGTTGTCTCTCCCGCATTTGGTACATCAAAATAGAAGAAATGATCTGGTGCCTGCTTCTTACCAAGGCTCTTTCCATTTGCAAAAAGCTCAACAGTTTCGAGGTTTGAGTATACGGTAACCTTTGTCGTATCTTCTACACGATCTACATATCGCTTTCCGCAAATATGCACGAATGGATCCTCAGAAAGCCATGCCTTGTATGCATAGAAGGAATCCTTCTTGTACTTTCTATCAATGGTAACAAGACCCTTGTGGTTCTGTCCATTTTCTCCACCCTCGTTACGTCCATCGCAACCAAAGTCGAACATGTTCCATACATGGGTAGCCCAGATATACTTTCTGGTAAAGAGCTGCTTAATGAGCTCCTCATGGTAGAATGCCTGATATTCTTCGGTATAATCGCCCTGCTGCGGGTCTGATGTATGCCAGTTAAGTGCCTCGCATCCATACTCACTCATACCAATGGCGATATCTGGATGTACCTTATGGAAGTTATCCATCCAAGGTCCATTCATAGAAGTATCTCCGCCATACCATCCAAAGTAGTGGTTGTATGAGATACAGTCTGGAATCTGAATATAAGGATCGTTGATGTCAGTCATAGATACACAAGCCATGGTGGTGAGTCTTGTCTTATCCATCTCATGCACCATATCATTCAAAATCACATGGTTCTCACGAAGATCCTCTGATGAAGGGCCACCCATAGTAATTTCATTTGAAAGCCCCCATACTACGATAGAAGCATGGTTGTAATTCTGAATAACAAGCTCCTTCATCTGAGAGATGGTATTCTCTCTACCTGTTGGCATATGGGTTGAAATATATGGAATCTCAGCCCAAATCACAAGACCCTTTTCGTCACACAAATCATAGAAATACTGATCATGCTGATAATGTGCAAGACGAATGGTAGTTGCACCCATCTCCATAATCAAATCGATGTCTTCTTCATGATGCTCTGGAAGAAGGGCATTACCAACACCCCAACGATCCTGGTGACGTGATACTCCACGAAGTGGATACTCTTTTCCATTTAAGATAAATCCGTTGTCTGGATCAATGGCAAAGGTTCTACATCCAAAACGTGTCTCTACGCAGTCAATGATTTCGCCATCCTTCATCATAGCGATGCATGCCTTATAAAGATATGGATCCTTGCGTCCATTCCAAAGGTGTACGTTCTTAATCTCGAAGGTTGCAGAGGTTTCGCTGCTTGTGGTCTCTGCAATGACACTACCTTCTGCATCCATAATCTGATATACAAGAGATAATCCCTGTGCCGCATTGTTAATATAAGCATCCACCTTTACACTTGCATCTGCGCCTGTAATGGTAGGAGTAACTGCAATGCCAGGACCACCATAGTATTCCAAATCAAAGTGAGCTTCATCTACTGCAATGATCGATACATTTCTGTAAAGTCCGCCATAGAAGGTAAAGTCTGCGTTCTGTGGATATACACGGTCATTGGCACTATTGTCAACAGCAACAACTACGAGATTTTCATCTCCCATTGCCTCTGTCATGTCAACTCTCCAAGTAGAATAGCCACCATCATGGCTTGCAAGCTGCTTACCATTTACATATACGGTTGCGCTTGAGTTGGCGCCACGGAATTCCAAATAATAACGTCTTCCCGCATCATCCTTTCCCTCAGTAAGGTCTGTGCGCAAGAAGCTCTTTGCATAGTATGCTGTTCCACGGAAGTAGTCGCTTCCACCGTCCATACCATCAATTGCATTCCAGGTATGTGGCAAATTTACCCAGTTCCATCTCTCAGGCATGGTGCTTGGCACAGCCGTGCACTCCTTTGAAAATGCCCATTTAAAGTTAAAATCAAAAATCTGTCTCATGGAAAATGTATCCTCCTTTTCCGAAAACTATGTAAAAACCCTAACTATATTAGAATAAATCCATCCTCATCTGGAGGAATTGGAATTGCTATCATAAGATCAATAAGTGTCATTGCCAGAGGAAGCCCTGTCCAAAATAGCAATGCGTAAATTACACCGAGAATATAACGCTTGGAGTAGAATCGGTGACCTCCACACCAGCCCAATAATAACGAGATAATAATATATTTTTTTCTAGATACGCGAACCAATTCTCTTGATTCTTTCAATTCAAAAATTTTATCTATAAAGCGTACAAGCGCATTTGTTTTCATAATACAAACCTCTTTAAAAGAAGAGGGCGCTGCGTTTCCTCAGCGCCCTCTTGCGGTGATTTTTTATCAGAAGAACTATGCGTTCTCTTTGATAGACTTCTCTTTAATCTCAGCGATCTTATCCTGGATAGAAGCCATGTACTCCTTTGTAAGTGGGTAGTACTTCATAGCTACTACATTACAAAGAAGACCAATAATTACGATTCCGTATGAAAGGAATACTGCAACATACTTAAGTGAATCAGAGTATGGTGTGGTAACGTCTGGCATTGCATCCTTGAAACCAATTGCTGCGAACAGTACACCTGCAATCATTGGAGCAAGTGAAGAAATTAACTTATCAACCAATGAGAACAATGTTCCCATAAGACCAGGTACGTACTTTCCTGTACGATATACTTCGTAGTCAGCACAGTCAGCAGTCATAGGAATTACGATGTTTGAAGAAATTCCCTGGAATCCTGTCAAAAGAACTGAAAGAACAATGTAAGCGATTGTAAAGAATCCGAATGCTACACCACCTTCTGCATTTGACATAGATGTAGGATCACCAAAGAGCCACAAGAAAGCGAGTAATGCGTTGATAGCAATACCGCCCCATGTACCAATAATCATAGCCTTTCTCTGTCCAAGTGTTGTTGCAAATCCACCAACGAAGAAGATGAGAAGGATGAGACCTGGAATAGAAACCATACCAGTCATGGTACCCTGCAAACCGTAGTTACCAGCTAAAATAGCGAAAAGAATCAGAGTAACAGTTGAAGTCTTTGCTGAAGTAGCAAGCTTATCTGTTGAAGCAGATACGATAAGCATCTGGATAGCCCTGTTGCCCTTAAGTGTCTCCCAGTAATCCTTGAGAGTAATGAGCTGAGCCTTACCAGTTCCGAAGAACTCCTGTCTGTCCTTTGGAGCGATACAGAAGATTGCGATACAGGTAAATGCAAAAGAAACAAGTGCTACACCAAGCCATAACTCATGGAAGAGTTCTGTAGAAGCCATGGTGCCGTACTTCATACCAAGCTTAGCAGCGATTGCAGCCATTGCTGTGAAAAGGATTGTGTTATATACACCATCAAATACAGCGAAAAGTGGTCTCTGCTTTGGATCATTTGTAAGACAGGTCTGTGCAGACTTGGTTACAACACACTGAAGAGTGTATCCAATGTAGTAGATAGCTGCGATTACAATGAAGAATGCAAATCTAAGTGCTGTGTTTTCTGGAAGCTTATGTGTAACATGGAATAAGATAAACGATGTAATAGCAAGAATTAAATTACCACACAGCATGAATGGACGATTCTTACCAAACTTACCATTTGTCTTATCAACAACATATCCAATAAATGGATCAGTTACACCATCCCAGATTCTCATCATCATTGAGAATGAAGATGCAGTAACAACGGCTACTCCAACGAAGCCAGTTAAATAATATGCAACAAAGTTCATCATGAAAAGATAAAGGTTTGTTGCGGTGTTGTTCAGCGCGAAACCACCGACGCGCCATAATGGAACTCTATGAATTCCATTTTCCCCGTAGTACTTTGACGTATTTCCCATAATCAATCTCCTTTTGGAAAAAATGTTTTCTTGTTAACTCTAATATAGCGTGCATTTTTCGCATGGTGGTAGTATAATCTCTATATCTAATTGTATAATTTTTAGGTTGTTTTGTTTTTAACATAAATTTTTACAACTGTGCCATTGTTCACAAAGGAGGAAGCATGCACTACCAAGCGGAATATGAATTTATGAAAACCTTCCTGGAAAATCTACATGTCAATATTTCGACATTGGACGCAACTGGACTTGCCAACTCTTCCAGCACACAGTTTGGCGTCTACTCCCTCATTTACTCCAGGGAATCCATTGAGCGCTATTATGCTCACATCCTATCTACGTATCAGGAACGCGTGCTTTACAAGGTTAACGCCATTTTATCCTGCGTGTATTATGTCATCATTTTGCCAGGAGACAAAAAAAACGCTTGTATTATCGGCCCATTCACGGAACAAGCTATCACAGAAAAGGACATACATGCATTTATGTCCAAAGCAGGAATTAATGAAGATTTATATAATTCCTTGGCCAACTTCTATAGTAGTTTAAGAAAAATCGAGAACATCAATACGCTTCAAACCCTGCTAAACACCTTTATGTGCACTGTCTGGGGAGGAATGGATCAGTTTGAGATGCAGGAGGCCGGTCTACCAAGCTTCAATCACCTTCTTGAAGTAAATAATAACAACGAAGACACTTCCGCTAGCGAGACCATCACCAATATGCGGCTTCTGCAGGAACGCTATGAAGTAGAAAATTCCCTTCTCCGCGCAATTTCAAAAGGAGAACTTCATTCTGCAGAAATGGAGGCCGCAAAGTTCCAAAGTATGCAAACTGCGGAAAACCGTGTGGCAGATCCAATTCGCAACATGAAAAATTATGCCATTATCTATAATACCCTCTTTCGTAAAGCTGCTGAGCAAGGTCGTGTGCATCCCTTGTATATCAATCAGATTTCTAGCCAATTCGCTCTGCGTATTGAATCCTGCAGAACAATGGAGGACATTACGCAGCTTACCAAAGAGATGATTCGCAAATATTGTCTTTTGGTAAAGAATCATTCTATGACCAACTATTCTTTGCTGTTACAAAGAGCTTTGACCATTATCAACGGCGACCTCAAAGCCGATTTGTCTCTCTCAACTTTGGCAGAAGAGTTGAATGTGAATGCAAGTTATCTTTCTACACAATTTAAGAAGGAAGTTGGCGAGACATTGACTGATTATGTAACAAAAAAAAGAATTGAGCACGCAGTATTGCTACTCAATTCTTCCGATTATCCGATTGCCACAGTTGCAGAGCAATGTGGCATTCCAGACATCCAATATTTTTCTAAGATTTTCAAAAAGCGGATTGGTTACTCACCAAATGTATATCGCAAGATGATTCGGCAGACATCATAAGCCGCCAGAAAGGCACCTATGCAAAGAAATGGTCCAGTTTTTCTCTTAATGTAGCTCTGTCGATGGTCTTAAGGAGATAGTCCACTGGCTGCAAGCTTACGACGCTAAGCACACTATCTCTATCACTTTTCCCTGTTAGGAACATAACCGGAATAGAACCATTCTCCGAATCATCGCGAAGCATTTCCAGAACCTGTGGCCCATTTGCAACCGGCATCTCATAATCCAATAACACCAAATCCACCGGATTCTTTGCAATATATTTGATTGCCTGCACACCAGAAGAAGCCATACCCACATGGTATTTATCCTTAAGCCAATCATATATCATTCTCATGTAGGTAATATCATCATCCACGATTAGTATATGCTTCTTTCTGCCCTCTCCTGTTTCGGTTTTAAAAAAGTCCATAACATATTCCAGGAAAGCATCCATATCAAGCGGCCTCGTAAACGTCTTCAGACTCAGGGACGCCGGCAAAACACCCTCGACCTGCTCCAGTTCCTCTGGATTTCCGATAACCAGAATCTTTTTTCCCTGATCCTCTGCTACGTCTCGCAAAAAAATCAAGCTATCCCTCTGTTGCGCCAGTTGGTCATTGGCACAAACAACAAAGAGCGCTATTTGATTTTTCAACTCGTCCATTTTCTGAATTTCCGTTCCCACGAAAACAGCAGAGATATTTTTTTCTTCCAGCTTGGTTCTAATTCCTCTTGTAAAAAAACCATCTGTACTACTAACAATCGCTACCATCTCATTCATTATGTGAATCTCCCTTTATCTGGTATTTGATTTCATCCCAATCAAGCTGTAACAAAGCCTCATTTATCCGCTCGAATCGCTTTTTGTCCTCGTCCTCAAGCCCATATTCCATAACAGCTCTCATAATCTCCTCAACAGTACCATAATCCATTGTACCACAAGCTTCAAGAATTGTATCATAGGCATCCTTAAGTAGCTCTGGTGAAATTTTTTCCTTTTTGCTTTCGTCGCCATCAAGGAAGCATAGGCTTTCATTCAAGGCCCTGTAATCCTCTAACAGCGCTTTTGTATTCTCATCAATGAAGGAAAACTGATCATTTTTCCCCGCATCCTCGAGCTGCCTTGCCTTTTCCGAAAGGGCACTAGCGCCGATGATTCTTGCAGCACTTTTCAATGCGTGCACCTTAATGGTATAGCCTACGATGTCCCCGTAGCGGTACAACGCTTCAATTTCATCAGCCTTCTTTGCTGCAGTATCATGAAATACCTTTAACACGGATAGGAAGCCCTCCTTGGAGCCACAACTCTTTACGCCCTCGTCCACATCAAGCACTGCTATTTCATAGACCTCCTCCGGCAACTCCACCGCTTCCTCTGGGTCACCCTGCGCATCTGCATCGTCGGAAAATGGAATACATTTTTCGTCTGGCAATCTTTTATACAAAAGCCGCTCCAGCTTTTCCCCGTCCACTGGCTTTGACATATAGTCGCAAAAGCCTGCGGCAAGATACATCTCTCTTACACCAGAAATTGCGTTTGCTGTAAGTGCTATGCATGGAGTGTCCACGTGTTGCTTTATTTTCTTAATCTCTTGCAGCGTCTCAATGCCATCCATATCCGGCATCATATGGTCGATAAAAATACAATCATATCCATTCTGCTTTGCCAGACTTATGGCGTCCCTTCCAGAGACAGCTGTATCTATTTTAATTTCCGTTTTCTTTAGGAGATTAACCACGACAACTAGATTTGCCTCGGTATCATCCACAACCAAAATCCTGGCATCCGGAGCCGTAAAGAGCTGATGGTATGCCCTTCTCTCGTGTTGCAGTGCGTTGTAGCGTTTTGCCACATCACCAACCGGTTGGGAATCAATCACGCCCTGCATAATCTCAAAGGAAAAGGTTGAGCCCTTTCCATACTCACTACTCACCGTAAGTTCACTATCCATAAGAGACAGCAAGGTCTTTACAATGCTCATTCCAAGCCCTGTGCCCTCGATATGACGATTTCTTTTTTCTTCAATTCGATCAAACGGAGAAAAAAGCGCCTGCATATCCTCAGCCTTTATACCAATGCCCGTATCTACTACCTTGACCTTCAACAGAATATCCGAATCCTTAGGCTCGTAATCCACAAAAAGTGTTACCTCGCCCTCCTTGGTATATTTTACCGCATTGGTTAGAAGATTAAGAATGCATTGCTTGATGCGAACCTCATCTCCATATAGCATGCTTGGAATATTTTCATTGACCTCAATTTTTAAATCGAGTCCTTTTTTGACCGCACGTTCCCTGACCATGTTGACCAAGTCTCCCACCACTGAGGACAAATCATACTGTACAGGAATAATCTCCATTTTTCCTTCCTCCACCTTGGAAAAATCGAGAATATCATTAATAAGAGAAAGCAAGGTCTTGCCAGCCATTTGAATGTCTGTCGCGTAGGAGAGAATCGCCTCTTCACTACTTTCGCGCAGAATCATCTCATCCATTCCAAGCACCGCATTGATTGGAGTTCTAATATCATGAGACATATTGGCAAGGAAGGTGGACTTCGCCTTATTCGCATCGTCTGCACGCTGCTTCTGTCTTTCCAGTTCCTCCATGTATGCAAGATGATCCGTCTCATCCACAAACACGTATACATAGCCAACCGTCGTTTCTCCGTCCTTTAATTCCTTTTTCTCAGCACGATATTTTCTTTCATTTTTTTCCAGCATTTCGTTTGTATTGATTACCGATTCCACCGATTGCATGGTTACGAGTGGATTGCTTAACAGCTCTGGAAAAAGTCTTGTCGCATGCTCGTTGTGATAGCTTACATTTCCGTTTACATCGACTGCAATAATTGCCTCTTCCAGTCTCTCTACCACAAAATCCTCTGCAAGCTTTCGCGTATCCAAAAGATCATACTTATTCAGTGCGATAAAAATAAATACGGCCGCAATTCCATAGGACAAAACGGTCAAATCATAAGGATCTGCAACCTTGGAAGCCTCCATCACAAACATCACGGACTGAAAAACGATAGAAATGATGATACATCCTGTACATTTTTTCGTCTGCGGATTCTTATCTCGTATGTATTTCTTGATAAGGTGGTAAGTTCCATAAACAATATAAGCAATAATCGTTGCATCATAAACCCAATGCCAAGCGCCGTGCACAGTCAGAATATGCGGGAACATCCCCTCATCAGTATACGAGTAGGACGAATAGTACATGTGATTCACCTTCATGGTAAGCACACTTACATAGGTAGTGATATGGATTAATATCAACGGAATCATCACATATGCTTTCATCCTCTTCTCAAGGTCGCAGTAATAGATTACAAAAAGCAAAAGCGCATAGGCTACAAAGGACTTTCCCAAATATGCGAACTGACGGCATAACACGGCAGACTCCAAGCTCCTTGCCTGCATTTCCCCAAGGTATCCAGCACTATTGATTAGGGTGACCATGCTATAGAAAAACAGAGCCCCATGCTTTTTGTTTTTCCAATTCATCAGCATAAGTCTACACTGAAATAATAGACCAAATACAATGAAATATTGAATTGCCAAAAAGAAATAATAAATATTCATAATTGTCAAACTCCCCTTTTAACTTAGCTTGCAGTCTCCTTTGATTGTACTACTACAGCACCTTTACTTTCCAATGAAAATTATACCATTCTAAATCGGAGTTTTGTTGTAGTTTAAAGAGGAAAACCTCGGAAGCCGATAAGCTTAATCGTTTTGAAAAAACGATATAATGTTTTTTGTCGTGGTATCTGCAATGTTATCTAAGGCCTCCTCTGTCAAAAAAGCCTGATGAGAGGTCACGATTACATTTGGCATAGTGATGAGACGCGCCAGCGTCTCATCATCTAAGATATGCCCAGAACGATCCTCAAAGAAGATTTCCGACTCCTCTTCGTATACATCCAAGCAGGCTCCTCCTACTCTCCTAGAACGAATTCCATCTAATAACGCATCCGCGTCAACCAGCGCTCCTCTTGACGTATTTATAATAATGACCCCTTTTTTCATTTTGTCGATAGCATTACGATCAATGATATGCGTTGTCCCTTTGGTGAGAGGACAATGGAGAGAAATCACATCACTTTCTTCCAACAAATCCTCGAGACTTACATAAGTAATTGCACCATCATTCGCTGGAAATGGATCATATGCAATCACATGCATGCCAAATCCCTGACAAATTTGAATAAAGATTCTTCCTATCTTCCCTGTTCCAATTACACCAACAGTCTTTCCATGCAAATCAAAGCCAGTTAATCCGCTTAAAGAGAAATTAAAGTCCCTTGTGCGATTATACGCCTTATGAATACGCCTCACAGAAGTAAGCAAAAGTGCCATGGCATGTTCTGCTACCGCATAAGGTGAATAGGCAGGAACCCTTGCTACGTGTATCTTTCCAAAAGCCGCCTTAACATCAACATTGTTGAACCCAGCACATCGGAGGGCAATCATTTTTACACCATATGAAAATAGTGCGTCAATCACCTCTTGGTCTACGATGTCATTTACAAACACGCAAACGGCTTCACAACCTTTTGCCAAGATTACCGTATCTTTTGATAATTTCGCTTCCACAAAAAGGAATTGGATTTTTCTTTCAAGACCATATGCTTCAAAGGATTGCTTGTCGTATATTTTTGTATCAAAAAATGCCACTTTTATCATGTTGCCCCTCCTTGTCCATTCTGTTGTTCTTTCATGATAGCCAGAATTTCACACCAAGGAAATAGCTAAGAGAATATCTCATCAGGTCTTTCGAATACTTTGCACAAATTCTATGCAAAATAGCATTTTTTCCATTTTAAGCTCTGCCAATTTTTTTATATAAACAGAGTCAATGTTAATATCCATACGACGAATAAAATACATCATATGTTTTAACAGCTTTCTTCTTATCTCTGGATCATAATCTCTAAACTGGGCGTCAAAAGAACCGCACTGTCAAAGGAGCTTGGGAAAATGCGAGACGACGGTCTACTTACATTTCACAAAAACGAATTTCAAATTTTAGGATGATCTTAAAAGTGAATAAGGCGACCAGCAAAAAGCCAGCCGCCTCATTCAAAATGTTAGCAATCTATCTTATTTGGAAATTTCTATTGTAACGTCCTTGTTTGCATTCTTCTTTCTAATCATCAATACAATACATAGGATTACTATAACTGCAACAGCGATATCACCTGCAATAAGTGCCTTCTGCCAACCTGCAAGTGAGTAGGTAATAACCACACCTGATGCAACACCCTGCATTGCTGCTGAGTTAGCTACTGCATAAAGTACGTGATGAGCAGCATTTCTCATAACTGCCACACCTGTAGCTGATGACTGATCTGTAAGTGAGCCATCTGCAAATGTGTTTAGCATAATATCATTACCAGCTCTTGTTCCAAGGTCAGCATCCATGTATGCGCTACCACCGAAG
>JAZQQA010000124.1:0-6514 GCA_045628825.1 Agathobacter sp. | reverse complement strand
AGATTCTTTGCGCAGCAGTTCAAGAGAAGCTGTTTGCCAGATGGTCCAAAGGTTGGTTCCGTTGCAGTCTCTCCAAGAGGAGACCTTCGTATGCCAAGTGATGCGAGTGGACGCATTTGGATGGATGAGTTAGAGACACTGTAAAGATAAATAATAAAAAGGACCATATCAAAGATATGGTCCTTTTTTATAGCTTATAATAAGTTAATTCCTGCTTCTTTACACTGTTTCATAACTTCTTCAGGCCAAATTGAAGACTGAACCTCACCGATGTGAGCCTTGCGAAGGAAGAACATACAGATACGGCTCTGTCCGATACCACCACCGATGGTAAGTGGAAGAGTCTCATCAATGACACCCTTCTGGAATGGAAGCTCTGCACGATCCATGCAATCAGCCATCTCGAGCTGACGAAGAAGAGATTCCTTGTCAACACGAATACCCATAGAAGATAACTCAAGAGCAATATCAAGAACAGGGTAGTAAACGATGATATCTGCATTGAGATTCCAATCATCGTAGTCTGGTGCACGGCCATCATGTGGCTCACCGTTGCCAAGTGGTCCACCAATCTGCATGATGCAGACAGCACCCTTTGCCTTAGCAATGTAGTATTCACGCTCCTTTGGAGTGTTATCTGGGAACATCTCTTCAAGCTCTGAAGTTGTGATGAAGAAGATGTCCTTTGGAAGAATTAAGTCTACGAAATCATACTGGATAGAAACATACTGTTCGGTCTTGCGTAAGCACTTATATACGGTGCGAACCGTATCCTTTAAGAACTCGAGGTTACGGTCTTCCTTGGTGATGACCTTTTCCCAATCCCACTGATCTACGAAAATAGAGTGGATGTTGTCGGTGTCCTCATCACGACGGATTGCATTCATATCTGTGTAGATTCCTTCGCCTACACCAAATCCGTAACGATCAAGCGCATATCTTTTCCATTTTGCAAGAGAGTGTACAACCTCTGCTTCCTTCTCATCTTGCTCCTTAATGCCGAACTTAACTGGACGCTCATAGCCGTTCAGATTGTCATTAAGACCAGTAAGTGGATCTACAAAAAGAGGTGCAGACACACGTGCAAGGTTTAATCTCTGTGCAAGTACGCCCTGAAAAAAGTCCTTTACCATTTTGATTCCGAGCTGTGTATCATGTAAATTCAACTCAGAAACATATCCCTTTGGAATGTTCAACTGTGACATAACTACTCCTTTACGAATAACATAACAATTCAGTTTTATAGTATATCACAAAGTTTCTTCTTTGCAATTGAAGAATGTAGTATTTTTTCATGAATTATGATAAAATACTTAGGATTAGAAAGGAATGCGTAACATGAGAAAAGAGGACATGTCAGTTGCTGCAGCACTGCTTGAAGCTGCAACCATGATTCTTGGGGTATGTTATCTGGTTTTACAAGTCTATTATGGGATGCGTTTTCATCTTGCTCCCTCTAAGTTCATCATGAATATTCTTGCAGAAATTCTTGTATATGCAGCGCTTATGATGCTGCAATTTTACCCAGAGCGAGTCAATCGACTAACATCAGAGATGTTTACCTTAGACATTCGAAAATTAACCATTCGGATGCTTCGTCTCATTAAGTTTGTATTTGTGGCTGGTCTACTAGTGCCAAGCGTGTTTGACTGCATGGGTGTCAGCATTTATTCTGCAGCCAGCTTGGTGGTAATCGTTTTGATTGCCGTGATCGCTGTGTATTATGAGATGCGCATTTATCGAATATTGAAGGATAGAAAGGATTCATAACAATGGAAAAGCATGTAACATTTAAGACAAGAGGTGTTTGCTCACAGGCAATCGAGTTTGACATCATTGATGGAAAGGTATTTAACGTTACCTTCATCGGTGGATGCAAGGGCAATACACAGGGTGTAGCAAGACTCGCTGAGGGTATGGATGCAGAAGAAATTATTAGAAGATGCAAGGGCATTGAGTGCCGTGGCGACAATTCTTGTCCAAACCAGTTGGCACTTGCAATCGAAGCTAATTTATAAAATATACATCAACGATATACATTCATTAAAAAGCGGGGGTTTTCTATGGACGCATTATTACTTGAGAAGCGCGTAAACAAATTTGCAATGACCATTATTGCAATCATTGACGCATTTATGATGTTTGGCTACGTGAAGGATTTTTTGGATGGCAACATTGGAATCGGATTCATGCTGCTCGTAGAAGTGGTTGTAGGTGCAACCTTAATTATTAGTTTTGTTGCCAACAAGACCATGCCAGACAAATTTAAGTACATATCCGTAGGCGGATATATGGTAGTGTATTCCTTCTGCGTGTTTGGCTCTCACAATGACACGGTATTTGCAATTGCATTCCCAATTACCGTTATTTACATTTTGTACTTCAACTACAAATTGATTCGTTTTATTGCCATCTACTTTTCTGTAATTGCCTGTGCAGATGTTGCCTTGATAGGACTGGTTCTTAAGCATATGCATTCAGGTGCAGCTGTGAATTCCACGACTTTACTTCTGGAAGCTGCATCCATTGTCGTCTTTATGATTGTGCTTTGTGGTGCAACCAAGATTTCCAATAGCAACAATGATGAGAAAATGGATAGTATTCGCGCGGAACATAAGAAGAGTGAAACCCTTCTGAAGGAAGTGCTTGAAGTGGTTGCCGCAGTGAAAAAGAACACTGCGGAAGCAGATTCTTATATTGCAAGACTCGGGGATAATGTGCGTTCAACTGCAGATGCATTAAGTGATATTTCCGAAGGTAATACCAGCAATACCGAGAGTATTGAGCGTCAGACCAGCATGACTGGCGAGATTCAGACTATGATTCATCAGACTAAGGAAATGTCTGACCGTATGCTTGCATTATCAAAGCAGTCTTCGGTTGCAGTGCGTGATGGACAGGCAGCAGCGGATCGTCTCCAGGGACAGGCTGAGCGCACCAAGGTTGCCAATGAGCAGCTTGTGGCTTCTGTTGTCAGCTTGATTGAGGACGCGAAGAAGGTTACAGATATTACCAACGAGATCTTTAAGATTTCTTCACAGACCAACTTACTTGCCCTTAACGCCTCTATCGAGAGTGCAAGAGCAGGAGAGGCAGGTAGAGGCTTTGCAGTCGTTGCAGAGGAGATTAGACAGCTTGCAGACCAGACCAGACAGCTTACCGAAGGCATTCAGCAGATTGTGAATCAGCTACAAAGCAACGCAGATATTGCAAAGTCTACCGTTGACAATGTAATGGAAGTGAGCGAGGAAGAGAGAACCTTAATCGGCGATACCGAGAACCAGTTCAAGGAGATCGGTGTACATATGGATGGACTTACTTCTATCGTGGATGAGATTTATTCCAACATCGATTCGATTCTTCAGTCCAACGATGAAATCGTGGATAGCATTACACAGATTTCAGCAGTGAGTGAGGAGGTTTCTGCAAGCGCACTTGAAGCAGTTCGTCTTGGAGAAGACTGTACGGAAAGCGCAGCAAAGACCAAGGAATTGATGGCGTCTTTGGTAGATACCGTTGCTGCAATCGATAAATATACAGAATAGGAAAAATAATTGTCTATGAAATACAAGACAGTGAATGAGTTCCACAATTTTTCTTTTGCGGAAACTCATATTTCAGATATCCAGATTACCAGTGGATTTTTCCACATGGAACTGGATGATGTAAAAATTGCACCGAGCAATTCCTGCAATCGCGATATTCGCCAAATGCGGTGCAACAGTTTGATTTTCAAACTGACAGATGGGCATGTGGTAAGTCTGATTGCAGACGGATACAAGGTCTATGATGCCGATGGAAAGCTCATGCGAGAGGTGCCAGATATCCCTGTGCTAGAGGGAGAGTACTTAGAGGTTTGCAAGAACTTCGTAGATGGCAGTGTGTATGACATCGCTCGTGAAGAAAAGGACAATGGAGAGATCAACTATATCTTTTCCATTGATGACGTGGAGGATGCATCCTATACGCTTGTGGTTGCCGCGACAGGCGATACAGAGGAGTGGGATCGATTCCTGAATTTGGAAGCATAAGGATTCCAAAGAGATTTTATTTGGGTGGTATAAATAGGAATATGCAGCGAGTGATTTTTCATATAGATGTGAATAGTGCTTTCCTATCCTGGGAAGCCGTGCACCGGCTGGCACACGGAGAGACGGTGGATCTCCGTGAGATTCCTTCCGCGGTAGGCGGAGATGTGGAATCGCGCCATGGTGTCATTCTTGCGAAATCCATTCCTGCCAAGAAGTATAATATTGTAACAGGAGAACCCGTGGTTGATGCCCTGCGCAAATGCCCTGATCTCGTGTTAGTAAAGCCGCATCACGCTCTGTACCATGAGCAGTCTGCGGCTTTTATGGGTATTTTAAAGCAGTATTCGGACACCATAGAAAAGTTCAGCGTGGACGAGGCTTTTGTGGATATGACGGGTACCACGAGACTCTTTGGACCACCGGAGGAAGCAGCGAATCGCATCCGAGAGCAGATTTATCGAGAACTTGGATTTACAGTGAATGTAGGCATCAGTTCCAATAAACTTCTTGCAAAAATGGCTAGTGATTTTACCAAGCCAAACCGCACACACACCCTGTGGCCGGAGGAAATCGAGGCTAAGATGTGGCCACTTCCTGTTTCAGATTTGCTTTTCTGTGGGAAAGCAAGCGTGCGTGCACTTAATAATCTTGGTATACGAACCATCGGAGATTTGGCCAAGGAAAGTCCAGAATTCCTAGAGCGCAAACTGGGCAAACAGGGTACAACGCTATGGCGCTTTGCCAATGGAATCGATGATTCTGAGGTGGAGCCAATTCGCGCCGATGCGAAAGGATACAGCCATTCCACCACCATGGCCTTTGATGTCACGGATGCGGTAGTTGCCAAAGAGGTCCTGCTTCAGCTTACCGAGCGTGTGGCCACCAGGCTGCGCCGCGATGATGCCAAGATTGAGACCGTAGGTGTGCAGTTTCGCTTTACGGATTTGAGTCGTGCTTCCCATCAGTGCGCACTGCCCAATCCAACCAACATTACCGATGAAATCTATTCCTATGTCTGCAAACTCTTTGATGAGAAATGGGATGGAACCCCAATCCGACTGCTCGGTGTGTCTACCAGTAAAGCTGGGAGAGAGGATAGGGGTAGGCAGATGAGTCTGTTTGATACGACAGATTATGAAAAACTGGAAAAATTGGACCGTGCTATGGACAGCATCAGGGATCGCTTCGGCGCAGGGGCTGTTATGCGCGGGAATTCTATAAAAAAAGGCACAGAGGATGTGCCTCCTGAGGATGATGAATGATAGCACTGATCTTTGATCTGGATGGAACCTTAATTGATACGGAGAAATATTACAGGAGATGCTGGCCAGCGGCCTGTAAGCATTTTGGCTACGATATGACGGATGCCCAGGCTTTGTCGTTACGCTCCTTGGGAAGACCCTTTGCTCCACAATTTTTAAAGGATATGTTCCATAAACCGGACTTTGACTATGCTACAATACGAGAGTACCGGAAGGTCCTTTTCCAAAAATGTGTGGACGAGGAAGGCGTACAGTTTAAAAAGGGCGCAGAGGATCTCTTTTCCTATCTGGATCAGAAGCAAGAGGAAATAAAGGTTGCAATTGCAACAGCAACAGATATTACAAGAGCCAAGGAATACTTGGGACTTGCTGGCGGGGAATTTGCGAACCGCTTGATGGAGCATTTGGTGTCAGCGGCTGATATGCCATATGGTAAGCCAGAGCCAGATGTCTATCAGTTTGCCGTGAAGGAACTTGGCATGCAGCCAGAGAAGTGCATTGCTGTTGAGGATTCTCCCAATGGTGTGCGGTCTGCCTATGCAGCAGGGCTTCGCGTGATTTATGTCCCAGACCAGGTACCATTTGCGGAAGAAGTGGACTATGAAGAATTAAAGCAGAAAGTATGGCGCGTGGTAGACAACCTCGCGGATATCATAGATTTGATGGAGGAAGTAATCAGTGAATAACGATATGGATTTTCGTGAAGTAATTGACGGAGAAGAAGTGGATACCCATACAGAGGATACACACACCGAGGATGCTCCAAAGACAGAAGTGGTAGCAAAGGATGGTACGAGCGAGAAGAAAGAAGATACCGTAGACAAGACCTCGGATTATGAGGAGGTCTGTATGGTATGCCGTCGTCCAGAGAGCGTTGCAGGTCCTATGATTCGCATCCAGCAGAATATGTGTGTCTGCAAGGATTGTATGCAGCGCACCTTTGACAGTGTGAATAGCAGTAATTTTGGTGGATCCTTCGGCTTCCCAATGGGAGATATGTCTGGTATGCCACCAATTACCATGATGAATCTGTCAGACCTTATGGGTGGCATTCCACAGTCCCAGAAGGTTAAGAAGAAGGAAAAGAAGGCAGAGAAGAAGGAAGCGCCTGTGCTTGATATTCATTCCATTCCTGCCCCACACAAGATTAAGGCAAGCTTAGACGAAGTCGGATCGTAGCCATGTCGTTCTGTGAGCCAAGGAGTTGCAACCTAGAGTTGT
>JAZQQA010000123.1:0-5172 GCA_045628825.1 Agathobacter sp. | reverse complement strand
AGCTACCGATAATGTAGGTGCGCTTATCAATTACAGCTTTAAGCCACAGCTTAAGACTCTTGGACGTAGATTTGGTAAGGATATCAATGCAGTTAAGGAAATCCTTGCTGGTCTCAACGGACAGGAAGCAATGGCAGAGCTTAAGACAAAGGGAACTCTTACTATCCAGGTAAATGGAGTGGATGAGGTTCTTACAGAGGAAGACCTTCTTGTAGAAGCAATTCAGATGGAAGGCTATGTATCAGGCTCTGATCACGGGGTAACTGTTGTTCTTGATACCAACATGACCCCAGAACTCATCGACGAGGGATTCGTTCGTGAGATTATCAGCAAGATTCAGACCATGCGTAAGGAAGCTGGATTCGAAGTCATGGATCACATTGTAATCGGATACCAGGCGGATGCTAAGGTTGCAGAGATTTTTGCAAAGTTTGAAGCTGATATTATGGGTGACGTTCTCGGTGTAGGCGTGAATGCAGGAACACTTTCTGGTTATACCAAGGAGTGGAGCATTAACGGTGAGGCAGTAACACTGTCTGTTGAGAAGCAGTAAAGAAATGGTAATATTGCTGGGCCGACCTTCGGTTGGCCTGGCTTCTTAGGAGGAACTACTTCATATGGACAAGAAGTTTAATAAAAAGGCATTTATTAGCACAGTAGAAGATCATTTGGCAAAGCAGTATCGTAAGTCAATCGACAAGGCTTCACAGGAGGAATTATTCCAGGCTGTATCCTATGCGGTACGTGATGTTGTCATGGAAGATTGGATGGCAACCCAGAAGGCTTTTGATGAGCAGGATCCAAAGACCGTTTATTATATGTCGATGGAGTTCTTAATGGGACGTGCGCTTGGCAACAACCTGATTAACCTTTGTGCTTATAAGGAAGTTAAGGAAGCGTTAGAGGAAATCGGACTTGATATTAGTGCAATCGAAGATCAGGAACCAGATCCAGCGCTTGGAAATGGTGGTCTTGGAAGACTTGCAGCCTGCTTCATGGATTCCCTTGCATCTCTTGGCTATGCAGCATATGGCTGTGGTATTCGTTACCGCTATGGTATGTTTAAGCAGAGAATCGAGGATGGTTTCCAGATTGAGGTACCTGACAACTGGCTCAAGAATGGATATCCATTCGAGCTTCGCCGCCCAGAGTATTGCTACGAGGTAAAATTCGGTGGATATGTACGTCAGTATGCGGATGCAGATGGCAATTTGAAGTGTACACATGATGGATATCAGTCAGTTCTTGCCATTCCTTATGATATGCCAATCGTAGGATACAACAACCGCGTGGTTGATTCCCTCATTATTTGGGATGCAGAGCCAACAGAGGAGTTTGCACTTTCTTCCTTCGATCAGGGAGATTATGCAAAGGCTGTAGAGCAGGGCAACCTTGCTCGTAACCTGGTTGAGGTTCTTTATCCAAACGATAACCATGTAAAGGGTAAGGAGCTTCGTTTGAAGCAGCAGTACTTCTTTGTATCTGCAAGTATTCAAAGAGCACTTGAGAAATTCAAGAAGACCCATACAGACCTTAAGGAACTTCCAGATAAGGTTGTATTCCAGATGAATGATACCCATCCAACCGTATGTGTAGCCGAGCTTATGCGTATCCTTGTAGATGAGGAAGGCTTAGCATGGGATGAGGCTTGGGACATTACAACCAAGTGTGTAGCATACACCAACCATACCATTATGGCAGAAGCGCTTGAGAAGTGGCCAATCGAAATCTTCCAGAGATTGCTTCCACGTGTATACCAGATTGTGGAAGAGATTAACCGTAGATTTGTTGAAGACATCCGCGCCAAGTTCCCAGGCAATGAGGACATGGTTCGTAAGATGGCAATCCTTTGGGATAACCAGGTGAAGATGGCGCATCTTGCAATCTGTGCTGGTTACTCTGTAAACGGTGTTGCTCGTCTTCATACAGAGATTTTAAAGAATCAGGAACTCAATGCTTTTTACCAGATGTTCCCTGAAAAGTTCAATAACAAGACCAATGGTATCACCCAGCGTCGTTTCCTTGCACATGGTAACCCACTCCTTGCAGATTGGGTAACTGCGCGTGTAGGAGAAGAGTGGATTACCGATCTTTCTAAGACCGCAAAGCTTAAGTCTTGTGCAAAGACAGCGACTGCGCAGAAGGAATTCATGGCAATCAAGAAGCAGAATAAGATTCGTCTTGCGAACTACATCAAGGAGCACAATGGTATTGAAGTCAATCCAGACTCTATTTTTGATGTACAGGTTAAGAGACTTCACGAGTATAAGAGACAGTTACTGAACATTTTGCATGTTATGTACTTATACAATGAGCTTAAAGCGAATCCAGATATGGATTTCTATCCAAGAACCTTCATTTTTGGTGCTAAGGCGGCAGCAGGCTATAAGACTGCAAAGCTTACCATTAAGCTCATCAACAATGTAGCAGACGTAATCAACAACGATCCATCCATCGATGGCAAGATTAAGGTTGTATTTAGCGAGGATTATCGTGTATCTGTAGCAGAGTGGATCTTTGCCGCAGCAGATATCTCAGAGCAGATCTCAACCGCTTCTAAGGAGGCATCTGGTACTGGTAACATGAAGTTCATGCTTAACGGTGCCCTTACCATCGGTACCATGGATGGTGCGAATGTTGAGATGCATGAGGAGGTTGGAGAGGAGAATATCTTCATCTTTGGTATGAGCGCAGATGAGGTTATCGCTCATGAGCACAACCATGATTACAACCCTTGGGATGTTGTCAATAACGATGAGGGACTTCGCAATGTCCTCAATCAGCTTGTTGATGGCACTTATTCGCAAAATGACCGCGAGCTCTTCCGCGAGCTTTACAACTCACTTCTGAATCCTGCACAGGGACAGGTAGCGGATCGTTACTTTATCCTTAAGGACTTCCGTTCTTACGTAGAGGCACAGAAGAAGATTGAAGCATTCTACAAGGATAAGAAGGCTTGGGCACAGAGCGCAATTCTGAATGTGGCATCTGTTGGTAAGTTCTCATCTGACAGAACCATCCAGGAGTACGTAGATGAAATCTGGCACTTGGACAAGGTTACTGTTGGAGCAAGCTCAAAGAAGCCAGCAGTAAAGAAGCCAGCAGCAAAGCCTGCAACCAAGGCTGCAGCAAAGAAAGCAACAACTAGCAAATAATTGTGATGACAAGTGGACTCACCTAGGGTAAAATCTAGGTGAGTTATTTGTTTTTCTAGGAAAAATCCTGTTAGGAGGATAAATTTGTGAATATGAATAAGAAGATTGATGGCTTTACTCTCAAGATGATAGCGATATGCACCATGTTTATAGACCATTGTGGCGCAGTCATTTTTGAGCGCCTTTTGACGGCAAGCTATATGGGACAAAATCCATGGGGAGCAGCGCATATTGGCCTTGTAAGTAGCATATACCTGCTTTTACGTGGAATCGGACGTCTTGCATTCCCAATCTATTGCTTTTTACTAGTAGAAGGCTTGATGCATACAAGAAGCGTGTCTAAGTACTTGCTGCGTCTTGGCATTTTTGCCGTGATTTCAGAGCTTCCATTTGATATCTGCTTCAACAATACCTTGATGTACGATAGCCCAACCAAATTACTGGAGTGGAGCTATAATAACGTCTTTTTGACCTTGTTCTTTGGCCTTTTGGTTGTTGCCCTCATGAAGTGTATTGACGACCGGATGCAGTGGAAGGGTGCAGAAGAGACCATAGAATCTACCAAGTACAGACTATATGGACTTGGAAAGCTTTTGCTTAAGATGCTGGTTCTGTTCGCTGGAATGGCACTTGCAGAGGTTGTATTCCACACAGACTATGGTGCAGCAGGAATTGCTGCGATTGGCGCAATCTATTTGCTTTACCGCAGACCAAAGATTGCAGTGTTTGCAGCAGTCGTTATCCTTGCACTTCTTACCAGTGGTTTGGAAGCAATGGCCCTTATCGATGTGCTCTTTATTGCCATGTATAACGGCGAGCGTGGAAAGAATAGCAAGGGACTTAAGTGGTTCTTCTACATTTTCTATCCAGCGCATTTACTTGTAATACAGTTGATTGCAATGGCAGTAGGCTTGCCATATTAATGTATGATGAGACTTGATTTACACACACATTCTACTGCCTCTGATGGGCAGTATTCTCCAAGAGAAATGGTGCAAAAGGCAAAGGCTGCAGGACTTGAGCTTTATGCCCTTACAGACCATGACACGGTGGCAGGGCAGGCAGAGGCAATAGAGGCAGCCAAGGAACTTGGTGTCAACTATGTGCCAGGAATTGAGATTAGTACCCATGATGGGGAAGAGATTCATATGCTTGGTCTTTATATCGACCCTTGCAACGAAGAACTCATTGCGAAGTGCCAGTATTTTATGGAGGATCGCTTAGGAAGAGGAGAAAGAATTATATCTTTTCTGCAGGAAAAAGGGATTGCGATTACGCTAGAAGAGGTACAAGCCCTTGCAGGAGAAGGGTCTCTGGGACGGCCGCATTTTGCAGAGTTTCTGCAGGGACATGGCTATGTGAAAAGTCGTCAGGAAGCCTTTGATCGATACTTGAATACAAGAGAGTTCCACCAGAAGACGGACCGATTAAAGCCGTCGCCGGAGGAGGCTATTGCCCTTATTCATCAGGCAGGAGGCAAAGCTGTTTTGGCCCATCCAGGACTTCTAAAAATGGGAAAGCGTTGGCAGGAAAGCCTGATATCTGGTCTGACAGAGGCAGGGCTTGATGGCATTGAAGCGTTTTATCATAAGCATACCTTTATGCAGACCAAATATTATAAAAAGCTTGCAAACCAATATGGCCTAGCGGTGTCCTGTGGATCGGATTTCCACGGCGAAAAGGTGAAATCAAATGTCCCATTTGGAATGGAGTTAGACGAACAATATCGTGATTGGATCATAGGATGAAATACTATTCGAGATAGTATTTCATCCTTTTTTGATTGCTAAGTGTGGCACCAGGGAACTGGCGGTGTGCTTCCTCAATCAATTCTT
Source organism: Agathobacter sp. (assembly GCA_045628825.1). GTDB lineage: Bacteria > Bacillota > Clostridia > Lachnospirales > Lachnospiraceae > Roseburia. The sequence continues at coordinate 182 of JAZQQA010000123.1, read as the reverse complement.
CGGTTGAGAGGATGTCTACACGATAAAGCTTGACGGCATCTGGAATGCAGCAGACAAGCTGTCCCTGGTCAGGCAGATAAAGCTGTCCATTTGGAATGGTTGCAAGGTTGTGCAAACTATCATAATCCAGAATTCCGATTCTTCCACCGTGGCGCATCACTAGGCGATCATTTTCTCGGTTC
>JAZQQA010000122.1:0-3714 GCA_045628825.1 Agathobacter sp. | reverse complement strand
ATGTATGGAATCTCCGCCCATGCAATGATTCCTTTTTCATCGCACAAATCATAGAAATACTGGTCATGCTGGTAATGGGCAAGACGAATAGAATTTGCCCCCATGGATAGGATTAACTCCATATCCTCTTCATGCATTTCTTTGGTCAGCGCATTGCCAACGCCAGCGCGGTCCTGATGTCGAGACACCCCATGCAATGGGTAGCTTCGACCATTCAGGAAAAATCCCTGTTCTGGGTCGAAATGATATTCTCTGCAACCGAATCGATCTGCAACTTCGTCTACCACTTCACTTCCCACATAAAGTCTGGCAATCGCCTGATAGAGGAATGGGTCCTCTAAACCATCCCATCTGTGAGCGTTCTTGATTTCCAGAGAGCCACGTGCTACGGTCTTTCCATTTTCCACGCTTGCAGTAAGCTCTACACTTCCAACCTCCGGCACTTCCACAACAATACGATCGACAACACCAACTGCATAAGCGGTAAAATCGATGGTTGCATCTGCTCCATTTACGTTTGGTGTAATCTTAAGGCCATTTCCGCCAAAATAGTCCAAATCAAAATGGCTCTCGTCTGTCACAATCATATATACATCACGGTAGATACCACCATAGAAGGTAAAGTCCGCCCTCTGTGGATAGACATGATCATTTGCCTCATTGCTTACATAGACGCATAAGGTATTGGTCTCTTCCAATGCATCTGTCAGGTTCACGCGAAATGTCGAATAACCGCCATCGTGGCGAGCCAATTCTTTTCCGTTTAATAACATACGTGCGGAAGCATTCACTCCGCGAAACTCTACATATACCTGTTCCTTTTCCTGTAGCTTTGGGCAGTCAAAGGTCTTTTCGTATTTGAATTCGCCTCGTCTGTAAAGTTCTGGACCTGTCTGTCCGTCGACATTGTTCCAGGTATGTGGCAAATTGATTGTTGTACAATTGCCATCCTGTGAAAAAGTCCAGTTATCATTAATTTTAATCGTTTTTCGCATTAAACTCGTCCTTCTTCTCCTTGATACGCTTCTGAACCTCGACCATTTCTTCCTTATCGAGCTTGCAATTCTTCATTGCAATCAAAGTAATGACCCATCCAATGATTGGAAGTCCGTAAGAAACGATTAAGGTAACGGCATAAACGCCCATGGTAAGCTCATCTGTTGGCTGTGGGACAGTGTTCACATAACCAATCATAGCGATTGCTCCAGTTGCCATAAGAGCACCAAAGGACGAAATCAACTTATCAATCAAAGAATAAGTTCCAGTTACAACAGCTGGAATGTACTTTCCACTTCTGTCCAATTCATAGTCGATGATATCTGCCATGAAAGAAGTATCTGCGGTTGTTACACACATCTTTGCTCCATTGAATACCAGTGAAAGAAGTACATATAAAATCATGGTAATGCTTCCCATTTTTGCGATAGAGTTTGGATCAATCACAATGAAGAAAACGCCCATAATAACTGCCATAACCATACATATCTTGGTCCAGAACACAATGGCTTTTTTCGCACCATGCTTGCCTGCGTAGCGAGCACCGAATACAGCAAAAATGATAGATGGAAGCATACTGATAACAGATAGAATGGTTGCAAGTCCCATGTTACCAATCATAATTCCATAAAGCATTGTAGTAATAATTGACTGTGAAGCAGTTACCTGTGCAATCTTGTCAGAAGACTGCGCTGCAATGTATGCCTGAAGAGGTTTGTTGTTCTTAAGAACCTCAAGCATATCCTTTACCTTCAAAGGCTCATTCTTTACAACTCCCTTGTAAAATTCTGGCTTATCGTATGCAGAAACACCTACACATACCAAAGCAATTCCAACCGCGCCAAGAAGAATACAAACTCTTGCAGCTGCAGCAAGGTATGCCTGATTGTACTCGCCACCAAACATTGGGAGAAGCACTGTGTTAAGTACAATGGAAAGTGCCATAGGAACCAAATAGTTGAATGCAGTAACCCATACACCAACAGTTGGTCTCTGCTTTGGATCATTCGTCATAATCGCTGGTAATGTCTGTGCTGTCATATTGGTAATGGTATAACCAATGACATATACAACATAGAGCGCAATGAAGAGAACTACGCCATGTCCCTTTGAAGCAAAGCCATCAAACATTGCCCAAAGAGCAAGGGCTTCAATCAGGTAACCGCTAATCAGTAAGATACGAAGACGTCCAAATTTGGTATCTACCTTGTCATACAACAGAGCCAAAAGTGGATCTGTGATTCCGTCCAAAATTCTTGTTCCTGTTAAAATTGCGCCAATGGCTGCGGTTGTAATGCCAAAACCAATGCTTGCAGTGTAGCTTGCCATTCCAATTAAGGTATAGGCTGACATACCAGCAAATGCGTTAAAGGCATACAAAATAATTTGCCATAACTTGGCACGACGATAAAGTGTGTTTTCTTGTTCCATTTTTTCTTCTCCTTTTTCTGGTGAGATTTACGTGTTTCTTGTATCTCAACTATAAAAGGAAAACCTCAATTGCATATAGCACAATTATCCTATGTGTAGTATGATTATCTTACAAATATCTGATAATATGCGTTCAAATTTGAAAAGGAGCGTTATGGAAGAGCACAAAAGAATTCAAACCCTGCTCCACCTATTGCTAGGTGTAGATGTTGGAATCAAGGAAATAAATAAAGAATATCTAGAATACTACGAAGAAAAATACTGCTACCAGAAAGCGATTCAGCCCATGTTTGCGGCAGACGCACTACGCTATCTGACAAATAATATGAAAGACTATACCTTTTACGAAATCGTAGATAAGCTTGGGATTCATCTATTTTTCTATCGTTTTTTGGATCATACCTATCTCGTTGGCCCTTATGTTGTAGATGAATTTGATGAGACATCCATCCAACACTTTTTGGTCAAGAACAATCTTCCTGTGTCGCAAAGTATCCCGATTCAACTCTATTACACTGGAATCTCTGTCCTTACCACTTCTTCTGTTCAACATACGGTAACTGCTTGCCTTGCCTCCTTTTGCCAGCCATTGCCAGAATATTCCTATCGTCAGCTTCTAGGCTTTGAAGAAGAACCGGTAGATGTCAAAGATTACCAGGAGGACCTCGTTGACTATACGGCAATCTATCAGCGCTACTCGATTGAGAACCTTTTCCTAGATGCCATCACTGCAGGCGATATAAATGGAATCATGAAGAGCTTCGAGGCACTTACGCATCAGCCAAAGTCAGTGCTTGAAATTTACCGCAGTACCGTCTATCAGAATCCTTCCTCAATTCTACGTGCCCTTGCGCGAAAGGCGGCTGAAAAAAGCGGCTTATCGGTTGTCACCATAGACGAAATTACACAGAGGAACGTTCATAAAATGTCGCAAAATGATTCTCTGAACCACGGAACCAGCCTGATTGCAGAGATGATCTTAGAACTCACACAAGCGGTAGCCGATTACAAAAAAAATACAGCAGGATTATCTCCTGCTGTAAAAGCGACAGCTGAGTTTATACAACTCAACTACTCACAAAATATCACAATTGATGCAGTAACCAAGCATGTTGGTTACTCTGCCTCCCATCTTTCCAAATGCTTTAAGGAAGAGACAGGACTTACCATATCCGAATACATCGCCAAAAAGCGATGCGAAAAAGCCGCTGAACTGTTAAAGAACTCTGATCTTGCTATCCAGGAAATCGGCAACTATGTCGGTTATCCAGATAACAACTATTTTGC
>JAZQQA010000121.1:0-21748 GCA_045628825.1 Agathobacter sp. | reverse complement strand
AACGACATGGCTACGATCCGACTTAGTTGTAAGCGTCAACATTCCGGCTTGAAAACGAATGTTTAAAAATACACCGGTTACATCCTTAGGAGTGAAACCAGTCTGGGTAGATTCCAATGTCTTTGCTAAGTTTTCTGGGTTAAGTAAAAATATAAATCGGAAAGCTGCTGGAGTTTTATTGCCTTTGATTAAATCAAAGCAGTTGGTGCGAAGCATAGAGAATGGAAGCATGGAATAACCAGTAATGCCAAGGTTTTCCCGTTCCTCCTCTGTGTAGAAGTCTGGCGTGATATGCCCGTCAATGACATAACTGGCACCACTATTGATGACTGCCTCTTGAAGAAGGAAGTTATCAAAGACACCCTCTACCAGAAGCTTATTCATGAAATCTTTTTTGCTTGATAATTGTAATGCTAACATATATGATTTTCCTTTCAAATCCATTCTAATCATATATCTATCCGATATAACGGTCAACAGTTGCGAGGGCCTCCCTTCAAGTGGTAAAATATACAAAGCTTAGAGGCAATAGACCTAGGAGGATATAACTTTGACAGGAGAAGAAATTTTATTTGAATTAATTGAGGGCAGCGCAAGCCCATATCATTGCGTAGCAACTGCGAAAAAGAGATTGGAAAACGCTGGATTCACCCCACTTTCTTACAATGAGAAGTGGGACTTAGAGAAGGGTAAAAGCTATGTCATGGAGCATCATGGTGCGGCACTTTTTGCATTTACCATTGGTAAGAACTATGACAAAAAGGATATGCTTCGCCTTGCTGCAGCGCATACGGATTATCCATTCCTTCGCATTAAGCCAAACGCAGATTTTCAGACAGACAGCTATGCTCAGGTTAACCTTGAGGTGTATGGTGGACCAATTCTTAATACATGGTTTGACAGACCACTTGGTGTTGCAGGTCGCGTTGTGACAAGAAGTAGTGATGTGTTTTGTCCAACCGAGCATCTCTACCAGTCAAAGAAGCCACTTATGATTATTCCTAACCTTGCCATTCATATGAATCGCGATGTGAATAGTGGCGTTGAAATCAATAAGCAGGTAGACTTGATGCCTATTCTTGAAGCGCTTCCAAAGGATCAGAAGACCACCAAGTATTTCCTATCAGTTTTGGCTAAGGATCTTGGAGTAAAGGAAGAGGATATCTTAGACTTTGAACTCAATACCTTCGTATGGGAAAGCCCATGCTTTGTTGGAGCAGAAGACTCAATGATTTCTTCTCCAAGACTGGACAATCAGACCTCGATTTCAGCACTTTTATCTGCTGTGATTGATGGAAAGAGGGATACAGGAATCAACCTCATTGCGCTTTTCGACCATGAGGAGGTGGGAAGTGGAAGTAAGCAGGGCGCAGCATCCATTTTCTTGCATGACATGGTAAAGCGTATCTTGGCGTGCCTTGGACTTACCGATGATGAAATTGAAGCAGCAATCTATGATGCGATGCTTCTTTCTGTAGACGTGGCTCATGCCCTTCATCCAAATAAGACAGGCAAAATGGATATTACCAACCACCCAGTTATGGGTTCAGGCTTCTGCATTAAGGAGGCATGTGGACAGACCTATGCTACAGATGCAAAAGCGATTGCGATTCTTTGCCAGATTTGTGATAGCAAGAAGATTCCATACCAGAGATTCGTAAATCGTTCGGATCTTCGTGGTGGAAGCACACTTGGTGCCATCGCATCAGCACTTCTTCCAGTAAAGACAGTTGACGTGGGAATTCCAATCCTTGCGATGCACTCTACCCGTGAGCTTATGGGAAGCGCAGACATGGATTCTATGAAGGATGCGGTAACAGCATTCTTTGCGCTGTAAGTGGGGACGGTCCTATTGCCATGCACATGTGTACTTTGGCTTTTCGAAACCCTCGCAAGTAGGAGCTTGCGGGGGTGTTTTTTGTAATTCGGAAACTGATTTCGAATTTATGGTTTTTTAATAGTTTTTCTTAGGTTTTTATTGGTATATACTAGGTCAAAAGTGCTATAATATTATTTTGGAATGATATGGAAAAGGAGCACAAGGAATATGCGTAATATTTTGACAATATTTAAGCGAGACTTGCATGGATTATTTACGAATTTCTTTGCACTGGTAGTAGCAGGTGGACTTCTGCTTTTGCCAGCTTTATATGCATGGTTTAATATTTACGCCAACTGGGATCCATATGGAAATACGGGCAATTTACAGATTGCAGTAGCCAACATGGATGAAGGTTGGGTCAACGATGACGGGGAATTCCTCAACATGGGAGAAGACCTGGTAGAGGAGCTGTCTCATAAGGATTCTATCGGTTGGGTATTTCTTGATTCAGACGAAGAAGCAGTGGATGGTGTGAATACCGGAAAATATTATGCGTCGCTGGTGGTTGAGAAGGATTTTACCTACAGTATGTACCATGGAATCATGGACAATATTGAGAATCCTCACATCACCTATTATGTCAATGGTAAGAAAAATGCCATTGCAACCAAGATTACCGACACTGCAGTAGGAACGGTACAGCAGAGCATCAATAAGCAGTTCATTAAAGCAGTTACGGAGCAGGTTTTTGAAGAAGCCAATGTAGCAGCAGAAGAACTGGAAGAGGAGGATGCAGTTACAGAGTTCATCGGCAAGCTAGAAAAGGTCAATGATGATTTGGGTCGCTATGAGACCATGATTGACGAGTTTGTGGCTGGCAATGAGCATGTAGAGAACATCACAAACGATGCCAATAAGAATCTAAACAGTAGCCAGAAAAAGGTCAACGAAGGCACAATCAAAATTGCGGATGCAAAAAAGAGCTTGGCCCAGAATCAGGCAGACTTTAATCAATATAGCAAAGACATTGATACCGCAATGTCGAGCATGGGAACGCGCCTTAACAATATCAACGAGATCTTAAAGAAATATGATTTCGAGAAGGATGCGAAGGCGATTGCAGAGGATATGGTTGCAATTCAAAATGATTGCACAGATATGATTGGCGACTTGGAAGCGATGGCAGGTGGTGTTGATCCTGTAACCAAGGCTCAGATAGAAGCTATTGTCAAACTACTTAACTCGGTATCAGAATCCATTGGTGATATGACTCCGGAGTTATCAGAAAAGCTTGCAGGTATTGCAATGGAAGAAGCTAAGAATGCGGTAGATTCCTATGCGAAGACCTTGGCACAGCTTAAAGATATGTATGACAATCAGCTGGTTCCACAGGTCAATGCAATGCTTGATAGTATGCAGGACACCCTGTCTGCAACCAGTGATATCCTGGTTTCGCTGAGCAAAACAATGACCAGTGCCAACCAGATTTTAACGGGCCTTAACAAGACCATTGATGCTGCCAATATGACAATGCTGGAGCTGCAAACGGTTGTAGTAAAGACCCATGAGCAGTTAACTGAAGTCCTGGATGAACTCCATGCCGCCAACGTAGAGCAGCAGACACAGATTATTATCAATCTGCTATCAGGAGATCCTGAGACGCTTGGCGAGTTCTTTTCAGAGCCAGTTCAGGTATCGGAGAACTACATCTACTCAATTAAAAATTATGGCTCTGGTGTAGCACCATTCTATACCACACTTGCGATTTGGGTAGGTATGACCATTTTGGTATCACTCCTAAAGGTTCATGCGCCAAAGGCGGGCTTGGTGGATCCAAAGCCTTGGGAACTTTTCCTTGGAAGATATTTGATTTTCTTCTTTATGTCACAGATTCAGGCACTGATTATCGCTCTTGGTAATATCTTTATTTTTAAGATTCAGTGTCTCTATCCGTTGGAATTTTGTATTGCTGCATGTTTTACAAGCTTGACTTTCTCGTTGCTTGTATATTCTCTTACCATTGCCTTTGGAGATATTGGTAAGGCTTTGGCCGTTGTTGTCATGGTTATTCAGATTGCGGGCTCAGGCGGAACCTATCCGATTGAAGCTTTGCCATCATTTTTCCGTGCAGTATACATCTTCTTCCCATTCCCATATGCAATCGATGCAATGCGTGAATGTATCGGAGGTATGTATCAGAACAGATACTCATTGTGCTTACTACAGCTTGGATTATTCTGTGTAGCAGCACTTGTAATTGGACTTGTAATCCGTATTCCATTCATCGGTGTAAATCACTTCATCGAAGAGCGAATGGAAGATACGGAAATGTTATAGGAGGTGGCATATGGCAGAAGAACGCGATGTACAAGAGTTATATGACCGCCTGATGGAATATGAGAAGGGGCAGCATGAGCAAAGCCAAAAGAAGATTAAGACGGGAATCATTCTACTTTGGATTATTCCGCTTGTATTCTTAGCGCTTATGTTTATTACCAACAGTTCAAAACCAATCTTTTTGGTGCTTTGGATTGTAAGCCTTTTTGCAATTGCCATTTATTTGATACTGGTAGAATATAATGATTATAAGCTTCAGGAAAAAATGAATGAAATCAACGGCCGTGAGGAGAAAATCGAGAGCCTCATGGATGTTGATGCCGTAGAGGAGCGCGTGATTGCGGTTTCCGAGAAGATTGAAGAGCGTGTGGAGACCCGTGAAAAGGAAAAGCAGGAGCGACGCGAAGAGATGAAAGAACTCGCTACAGAAAAGGCTGCAGCCGTAGTCGCAAGACGCGCAAAGCGTAAGGGTGGCGATAAGACAGATGCGCAGGATACAAAGGGCGCAGAAGAGACAGCAAGTGACGAGACTGAGGAAGGAGGAGAAGCATAATGAAGAATATCCTCCGTGTATTTTTATTAGATGCGAAGCGTCTTTCGACCAATGTTGTTGCCCTTGTGATTGTCATGGGCCTTTCCATTATTCCAGCGCTTTATGCATGGTTTAACATTCTTTCCAACTGGGATCCATATGGCCCAAGTGCCACCTCGCAGATGCAGATTGCAGTCTTTTCCGAAGATACGGGAGTGACAATTGGAAAAGTATCTGTAAGCATTGGTGATAAGGTGGTAGAGAACCTAGAAAGCAACGATACCATTGGCTGGGTATTCCCAGAGACCAAGGACGCTGCGCTGGCTGGCGTATATTCGGGTGAGTACTACGCAGCCCTTGTGATGCCAGAAGAATTCACTATGGATATGATCAGTTTCCTAAGTGGAAATCCAGAGCATCCACAGCTTGAATACTATGAGAATAGTAAGAAGAACGCCATTGCAACCAAGATTACAGGCAAGGTAAAGAATACTGTGCAGCAGTCGGTAAATACTGCGTTTGTCAGTGCCATTGCAGAAGTATTCTCTAAGACCAGCAGTGTAATCTCTGGCGATGCAGATGCAGAGGACAAGGATCTTGTAACCATGCTCATTGATGAGATGAAAATCATTGATGAAGACTTGGATACAGCTGTTGGCATCATGGATGGCTGTATTTTGATTACAGACTCGACAGGTAATATTGTTAAGACATCCAAGAACATGCTTCCTGATTTGGAAAAAATCATTGATAGCAGTGTGGTTGGTATCTCTGGCATGGAAGGAACCGTTACCGCAGGCGCACAGGCAGCCAGCACGACCATGACTGCGCTTAATATCACCCTTGATTTGGCAGAACAGAAGTTAAAGACCTTGCAAAAGACTTTGGAACAGCTGCCTGATTTGATTCCGGATCTCGGAGGTAAGGGACCAGATATCACGCCAATGGTTGAGAGCATTCAAAAAGCAATGGATGCCATTATTACGGTATTGGAAGTGACCAATCCGGGTGATCCTAATTTAGCTTCCTTAAAGGAACACTATGGTAACTTTAATGATCATGTGGACCAACTGAAAAAAGACCAGGATGCTTCCAATGCGAAACTGGAGAACTTGGCGAAAGAAGTCAATGTTGAAATTGAAGGTATGTATAATGATATTGCATCCCTCCGTCGTGGTTTCAACAATATTACTCCAGAAATCAACGACAGCGTATCCAAGGTACAGGGCGCACTTCAGGAAGCACAGCGCACCTTGCTTAAAATGGATGACAATTTCATCGACGCGTCTATGGCACTCCAGTCATATGGAGACACCTTAGACAATGCGCAGGCAAGCTTTACAGAAAGTAGAGGCTATGTATTAGAACTTCAGGAGAAGTTAGAAGAAATCATTGATGGATTGGAAGAGCTTGTGAATGATGAAGCCTACCGTGAAATCGCAGATGCCTTATCTGCAGATCCGGAACTCATTGCAGAGTATGTGACCTCGCCAGTGGTTATGGATACCCAGATTATGTATGAAATCGAAGGCTATGGCTCGGCCATGGCACCATTCTATACCACCTTGGCACTTTGGGTAGGAGCCCTCATTATGGTTGCCTTAATCAAGGTTAAGGTGAAGCGCCACGGACTTGAGGATGTGAGAGAGCATGAAGCTTTCTATGGAAGATTTATCACCTTCTATCTGATTAGCCAGGCGCAGGCTTTGATTACGGTTCTTGGAGATTTGCTCTTTGTAGGAATCCAGTGCGTGCATCCAGTGAAGTTCTGGTTTGCAGCATCTGTGATCAGTTTTACCTTCATGATGATTATGTACTCTTTGACAGTGGCCTTTGGAAACGTAGGACAGGCAATCGCTGTTGTCATCATGGTTATTCAGGTAGCAGGTGCAGGATGTACCTTCCCAATCGAAGTGCTTCCAGCTGCTTACCAGGCAGTCTATAAGCTTTTGCCATTCGTATACAGTATGAATGCGCTTAAGGCTTGTGTTGGTGGAATCTACCGCAGTGAGTACTGGTATAATCTTGGTATTCTTGCCATTTTTGCATTGGTATTCATGCTGATTGGTGTATTCCTTAAGAAGCCATTTGCGAAGCTGAATGAGATGATTGAGCATAGCAAAGAAAAATCAGGCGTAATGATGTAATACAATCTATAAGTTATAGTAAAAGCACTTTGCTCTAAACATTGGTTATAATAGTTATAAAAAATAACAATGGGCAAAGTGCTTTTGTTTTATAGACAAACGGTTTAGAAAGTACTAGAATCAAACTATATTTTTTATTGAGAAAACGTAATTTTTCATGCGAGGAGGAAGAATCATGGAGAAGAAAAATCTCGATTGGGCTAACCTTGGATTTGGCTACATGGTAGCTGATTATCGTTATGTTTCAAACTACAAAGATGGAAAGTGGGATGACGGTGAGATTACAACAGATGCAACCGTTACCTTAAGCGAGTGTGCTGGTGTATTCCAGTACGCACAGACCTGTTTTGAAGGACTCAAGGCATACACTACAGAAGATGGCAAGATCGTATGCTTCCGTCCAGACTTAAATGCTGAGCGTATGAAGGACTCTTGTGAGAGACTCGAGATGCCTGTATTCCCAGTAGACAGATTTGTAAAAGCAGTGGAAGAGGTTGTTAAGGCGAATGCAGCTTGGGTTCCACCTTTTGGATCAGGCGCAACACTTTACATCCGTCCATATATGATGGCAACCAACCCAGTTATCGGTGTTAAGCCAGGTGCTGAGTATCAGTTCCGTATCTTTGTTACACCAGTAGGTCCTTACTTCAAGGGCGGTGCTAAGCCACTTACCATTCGCGTATCTGACTTTGACCGTGCAGCACCACATGGAACTGGACATATCAAGGCTGGTCTTAACTATGCTATGAGTTTACATGCAATTGTAGATGCGCATAATCAGGGATACGATGAGAATATGTATCTTGATCCAGGTACAAGAACTTATGTTGAGGAGACAGGTGGAGCCAACTTCATCTTCATCACAAAGGATGGCAAGTTCGTAACTCCTAAGTCAGATTCTATCCTTCCATCCATTACACGTCGTTCACTTATGGTTGTTGCTGAGAAGTACTGTGGCATGACCGTTGAGCACAGAGAAGTAAAGCTCTCAGAGCTTAAGGATTTTGCTGAGTGCGGTCTTTGCGGTACAGCAGCAGTTATCTCTCCAGTAGGTAAGGTCGTTGACCATGGTGAAGAGATTTGTTTCCCAAGCGGAATGGAAGAAATGGGTGCAAATACCAAGAAGCTTTACGAGACTTTGACAGGTATCCAGATGGGCAAAATCGAAGGACCAGAGGGCTGGGTTCACGAGATTATGTAGTTTCCAGCGGGATAGGAATATTCTTGCAAATAGTAAGAGGAAATGCGAAAGCGTTTCCTCTTTTTTTCTTGCCAATCAAAGGCAATATGGTACAATTATTTTGTATGGAGAAAATAATTAAAGAGCTAGAACAACAACAGAATATCCGCACCAATTTGAGCGAACTGCGAAAGCTTGTAAAGGACGAAGTAGCAGCACATCGTCTATGTAGCCTTGTGTCACAGGAAGAGGACTTGTGGCTTTCTTTTTTGTGCGCAGAAGATGCCAAGACACGCAAAAATGCAGCCCTTCTTCTAGGAGACATTGCGTATCAGCCAGCAGTAGAGGCATTGTGGCAGGGATATTTATCTGAGCAAACTCTTTTTGTAAAGAGTTCTTATCTTATCGCACTGGCCAGTCTAGATGCGGCCCCATATGTAGAAGCCATTAAGATGCGCATTGCATCACTTCAGGCAGCGGAAATCATAGAAGAAAATCGCAAACACATCGAAGAGGAGCTTCGCGCTCTGCGAGACCTCTTGTTACAATACGAGGATGCCAAGAGACACACTTGGCAGATGAAAGGCAAACAATCCTTTTTGCTTACAACCAATCAGACCCATCGCGAGATTGTGAAGAGAAGCTTAGAGCCACTTGAGGCTAGCGTACATCCATTGGGTGTCCTGGTAAAGACAGAGGACCTTGGAAAACTGATGGAAAACCGCCTCTACCGTGAGATTCTTTTCCCTCTAAATGTGAAGGGACTTCTTGAGCCAGAACCAAAGAGCCTGGCCAAGGCTTTGGCAGAGAGCAATCTGGTAGAACTGTTAAAGAGCCTTCATGCGGAGGCTGATCCATTTATGTTACGTGTGGAGTGTAAGAACCAGATGACGCTGGAGGAGCGTAGCGCTTTTACCAAGAAGTTGGTTTCTGAGTTGGAGCGTCTGACAGGCGGTATGCTCATCAATTCCACCAAGGCCTACGAAGTAGAACTTCGACTAATCGCCAACCGGGAAGGCAAGATTTTTCCATGTGTGAAGTGCATGAGCCTTCCAGACCATCGATTTGACTATAGAACCCAGTCCATTGCGGCATCGATTCATCCAAGCACAGCGGCTTTGATTGCTGAGCTGGCAAAGCCTTATCTTAAGGAAGATGCCCAGATTATGGATCCATTCTGTGGAGTAGGAACCATGCTCATTGAGCGCACCAAGGCGGTGCATGCCCGTGAGATTTATGCAACAGATATCTTTGGAGAAGCCGTGGAAAAAGGCAGAGAGAACGCTGCAAACGCAGAGGTTCCAATCAATTTTATCCATCGAGACTTCTTCGACTTTAAGCACGACTACCTCTTCGACGAGTTCATTACCAATATGCCAATTCGTGGTAAGAAGACGAAAGAGGAGATGGAAGCGCTGTATGCCCAGTTCTTTGACCATGTGGGACCACTGATGACAGCGGATGGTATTATCCTCATGTACACCAGCGAGATGGGCTTTGTGAAAAAGCAATTACGACTTCATAGCGAGTTTACCCTTCTGCAGGAGACGTTGATGCAGAAAAAGGGAGAGTATTATTTACTAATTATTGGACGAAAGAGGTAGCGCATGCCATATACGGAGCGTAAGGATAACCGAGATACGGGATTAATTGATGTAGCATTACTGCAGAAGTTTCAGGAGCAGTTCTGCCACGCAAACAGAATATATTTGGCCTGTATTGGTTCTGAGGAAGGCGTATTGACTGGCCACTATGGAAGTGATGCAGAGCGCGATTTCCTTCACAAGTATGTAAATCAGGCTTCTTACATGACACTCCTTATGCGCCTTAGCAACAGTACTGTGGAGCATATGGCAGAGGAGACCTTTGATGTTCCTTTCATCAAGATGTGTGGCGTGTCTACTGACTTGGATGAGAAGAGTCAGGTCATGTGGTGTGCAACCGCAATCATCGAGGACTATTTGACAGGTGAAGAAGAATTGCCAGAGGGAATCATGACCACCACGGAGGCGCAGTTCTATCGCTCTATTGAATTCCTTGAGTATTTTTCGAATATGCTCTTTGCTGTCAAAATGGATGAGATTGTCGCAGAAGAGGCAATGCAGGAAAGCGTTGCAGCAAAGCAGTCTATTGCAGAGCAGCTTGGCCGTTCAGAGACGATGACACAGATTCTTGCCATGCTTGATTCCGAAAATGGATTTGGCAAGATTGTAGATGATATCCTAAAGCTGACCTGTGAATGCCTTGGCATTTCTGCAGGCTGTCTGATGCGTGAAGGCGCAAATGGGCAGAACGTTGAGATGGTGTGTGAATATGCAACCCGCAAGGAATGGTATCATATACAGGAATTCCAAAATGTTCCAAGAGAGGAGATTCCATTCTTTACAGGAAAGCCATATCTGATTTCCTCAGATTCCATCTTTCCACCATTATTTGACCGTTTCTTTGAGAAACTGGGTGCCACAGCGGCAATTTTCCAGCCAATCGAAGTGAATGATAAGGTGCAGATGTATCTGTGCTTCTATGAAATCCAGGCAAGTCGTGTCTGGGAGACTAGGGATATTGATTTTATCAATGGCGTGAAGCGTATTGTGCAAAGTATTCTTTCGCGTCGTATTGCCAAGAATTCATTGGCAGGAAGCTATGCCAGCCTAGAAGCAATCCTAGAGAACATGGGTTGCGGTATCTATGTATTGGATCCAGAAAGCAAGCAGCTTCTGTATAAGAATCAGAAGTTTGAGCAGCTCTTTTCCAATACCATTACAGCTGGAAAAATCAATGATTTGCTCTATCCAGATGGAGAGGTTTATAAAGGCAATTCTTTTGAAGAAATCTATTCCCCTGAGGAAGACAAGTGGATGGATATCCATAAGGTCTTAATCAACTGGGTAGATGGTAGACAAGTAATTCTGTGTACAATTTACGACATTACGGACAAGAAGATCTACCAGAAGAAGATTGAGATGCAGGCCAACAACGACTTCTTGACGGGGCTTTATAACCGCATGAAGCTGGAGCAGGATTTGGATCATTATATTCGTAGTGCAAGTCTTGAGAACAGCGAAGGGGCGCTACTTTATATCGATTTGGATGACTTTAAGCATATCAATGAGGGCTTGGGCCATCAGTATGGAGATGCCCTTCTTAAGGCGATTTCTCACGGCCTTCAGAGAATTGAAGGCGTGACAGGCAACTGCTATCGTATGGGTGGCGATGAGTTCATTATTGTCATTCCAGATGTGAAAAAGCATTCTCTGGAGCGCGTCTGTCAGGATATCAAGGATATGTTTACCAATCCTTGGCTTCTGAAGGGAGAGGATTACTACTGTACCATGAGTATGGGTATTGTAAGCTTCCCATCCGACGGAAATACGGTAGAAGACCTGATTCGAAAGGCAGACATGGCACTCTTTTCTGCCAAGAGAGAAGGAAAGAATCGTATCGAGTATTACAATGGACATGATGAAGGCATGGCACATCGTAGACTGGATATGGAAAAGAATATGCGAAAGGCAACCCTTGAGGCTTGCAAGGAGTTCGAGGTATATTATCAGCCAATCGTAGATATCTCAAAGCCAGGAGATCCATGCGTGGGAGCAGAAGCTTTGGTAAGATGGAATTCTTCAGAACTTGGATTTATCTCACCAGTGGATTTCATTCCACTTGCAGAATATCTGGGACTCATTAACCCAATCGGAGATTATGTCCTTATGGAGGCAGCCAAGAGATGCCGCTACTGGAATGAGATGGGACATCCTGAGTACAAGGTCAACGTCAATCTGTCAGTTGTACAGCTGTTGCAGAATGACATTGTGCGTAAGGTAAAGAATGTGATCGAAGAGACAAGAATCAATCCAAAGAACCTAACTCTGGAGGTAACAGAGTCTCTTGCAATCAATGATATGGAGCGTATGAAGCATATCCTAAGCCAGCTTAAGGCATTGGGCATTCGTGCCGCCCTTGATGATTTTGGTACAGGTTATTCTTCACTGAATCACATCCGTGAGCTCCCAATTGATATCATCAAAATTGACCGTTGCTTTATTGAGCATATTGCAGAGGATGATTTCTCAGAGGCTTTCGTAAAGATGGTGGCTGAGCTTGCAAAGACCTTGCAATTGTCTATCTGTACCGAAGGTGTAGAGAACACCGCTCAGTACAATATGATTAAGGAAAAGAATATCAAGATGATTCAAGGCTTCTACTTTAGCAAGCCACTTACACTTGAGGAATTTGAAGCAAGATATGTATAGACAGAAGAAAGACCGCTACTTGAGTAGCGGCCTTTTTTAGTGTGCAAATGTATTGGTGATATAGTCGACACAGGTAGCAATCTGCTCCTCATTGGAAATGAGAGCTTCTCCGTCGCCCTTTTGTGCACCATAGGTGCCAAAGTATGCGTGGTTGCCACCATCGATGATGTATTCGACGGCATTGGATGGAAGATGTTCCTTGGCCTTTTCATATTGGTCCTTGCGAAGAACTAAATCCTCTGTTCCATAGATGGATACCACCTTTAAGTTGGTATCAGAAAGATCCTTGGTGGTGTAGCTTGCAAGAAGTACAAGCCCATCAAAGTCATCCACATGCTTGGCAAGGTAGGTGCTTGCACCAACGCCACCAAGAGAATGTCCACCGATGTACCAGTGGGTAATGGAAGGATAGAGTTCCTTGTAGCCATGATTTGCAGCATTGATTTCCAGAAAAGCCAGATTGAGGTTTAAGTGTGGAAGCACACAGACATATCCATTTTCTGCCATCTCCTGCATCAGTGGCGCATAAGCACGGTCTTCGACTTTGCCACCAGGATAGAAGATGAATCCACCAACAATGGAAGCTTCATCTGTTGGGGCAAAGATATATGCGTCATTATATTGGGTTACTGTAATTTTATCATTACTTTCGCTTGCAGCAACTGCGGTATCAAGTGCGACATAGAAATCGTTGATGTAAGCGTTGGTACCGTAGAGCACAATCATCAGTAGAACAAAAGCGATGATAATAGCTCTTACTTTTTTCATGTATTAATCCTCCCAAGGACGGATGCGATAGGTGACGCCAAGTTCCTCACAGATTGCCTGGCACTGTGCCTCTTCCTCTTTGGTAAGAGTTGTGTCAACCGTGGTGAGAACAACCTTAGGAACATACTGCTTTGCTTCCTTTGCGAAGGAGAGCATGGCATCAAAGGATGGTTCGCCGAACTTGCTTCTGACAAGTTCAAGGTAACGATCCTTATTTGGCGTGTTTAGGCTGATGGAAACGGTATCAATGAGTCCCTGAAGCTCTGGGGTAATGTCGCGACCGTTGACCAAATTGCCAAGTCCATTGGTGTTGATACGGATTGGCATATGGAAGGTGTCCTTAACAAAACGGGCGATCTGAAGGAGATCATCGATGCGTTCGGTTGGCTCACCGTAGCCACAGAAAACGACTTCCTTGTATTCCTTCATATCGAAGTTGTCAAACTCAGCGATGACTTCTGCAACACTTGGTTCGTGCTCAAGCCATAGGGTGCGCTCCTCCATGTCTGCTGGATGTCCATCTGCATCGATGGTATCCTTGGTCTGACGCAGGCAGAAGGTGCAGCTGCAAGGGCAGCGATTGGTAAGGTTCACATAGAGATTATCGTATACCTTATATAAAATAGTCATTCCTTTTGTCATGATTGTAATCCTTTCTATTCGAAGCTCCTATTTCAATGTATAGAGCAATTCTTCGAAGCAAACACCATCGGTGAGTGGAAGATCA
The DNA here is from genome assembly GCA_045628825.1 of Agathobacter sp. Classification (GTDB taxonomy): domain Bacteria; phylum Bacillota; class Clostridia; order Lachnospirales; family Lachnospiraceae; genus Roseburia. The sequence continues at coordinate 7,982 of JAZQQA010000121.1, read as the reverse complement.
AGCTCCATTGAGCGAATGATGCATCGCTTGATAAAACGGGAAGCCTTATATACCGAGTCCTTAAATGCGACATGGTTGACAGCGTCTGCAGCTACGATTGCAGTGAAGATGTCTCCGGTGCCGGAACGGGAATTGCCGACCTTGTGGGTCTTAATCATAGCATATTCTTCCGTAGTCTCACCATCTATCATTTTTCGCTCATAGCAGAGGTTTGATAAATAGGTCTTCTGTGGGATACCAGTGATGACAACCTTGCCTGGGCCGATATCGCTGACAGCGCGGGCCAAAGTGATTAGTTCCTTGGTGGTCCAGTGCTCCTTGTACTTGGTACCCGTTAAAATGCAGGCCTCTGTGACATTCGGTGTAACGATGTCAGCAAGGCGCGCAAGATTAATCATATTGGCGCACATCTCCTCGGTGTAGGTTGGATAGGCCTTGCCATAGTCGCCCATGACAGGGTCAATGACCACGATGGTATCTTTGGTACGGAAGCGTCTTATAAAGTCACTTACGAGCTCAATCTGCTTGGCAGAACCCAAAAAGCCAGTGCAGATTCCCTTGAATTCCAGGCCTAGCTTTTCCCAGTTATCGACATATGCTGGGATGTGGTCTGTGTAGTCATAGTAATGGAACTGTGGAAAGCCCGTGTGATTACTAAACACAGAGGTCGGGAGTGCACAGCACTGCACCTTCAGCATGGAGATAATCGGAAGCTGCACCGCAATGGAACAGCGGCCAAAGCCAGTCATATCATTGATAAGTGCTATTTTTTTCTGGTGATTGTGATCGATCAATTTCTGTTACTTCCTATAAAATGTGATTACTAAAATATATACCACATTTGTAGGCTTTTTTCTACAGAAAACAAATAGTACGAATTGCCTACAAAAACCTTGCATAAGTACGTGGAATGGTAGTAATATGAGAGGGAATAGGGCGCATTTTCGCTTATAAGAAAATGGCCGTAAGGAGTAACATATTCTATGACAACGCAGCAACTGATTGCGACCTATACGTATACGGGAGATGTGATTGCATTACTGATTGGACTGAGTCTGCTCTTAATCATTTCCATGTCCCTGTACTATACGGAGGATATCGATTTCAAATATTATAAAAGAGCCTTGTGGCTGGTAAGTGGTGCATGTGTGGCAAATATCGCTTTTGCCTATGTCTGCGAGAATGCGCCGGACCAGATTTACTTGATTATTTTGTTCCGCGAGTTATACCATGTCTTTCTTATGATGGCACTGGTTATTTTTGTGCTGTACACCCGCAATCTGCTTAGCATGAACATTCATATGCGGGCGCTTGTAAGTCACGGCATCTATTTTGTGACTACCATATGTGTGGTGGCTGACATTCTTGGACCATTTCTAGGTTACGCCTTCTATTATAGGGATGGGCTTTGGGTCAACAATGTTGCGTTTAATCCATTTGCAGTGACCTATTTCTGTGCGCTAACATTGATGGCATGTATGCTGATTTTTAGTGTAAACAATATGATCAAGCAATTGCGTAAGACGCTTCTTCTTACAGGGGCTCTTGCACTTGTTATCCTTGTTTCGGAGAGTCTGCAGGCAAGCAACAGCTACACAACCATCACTTTTATCCTTCCGATGATTGTAGTCTTTGTCATGGTGCACACAAAGCCATACGACATGACGACTGGCGCTTTAGGACCTGAGGCAATGGAGAGTTTCTTGAATCATGTGACAAAGCGTGGATATAAGATGACCTATGCTGCGATGCAGCTGAAGCTGGACGAACATCAGCGTGTGCCAAAGGAGCTTGGCAATGCCATTCATTCGGTATGGTATCGGACCTTCAAGAATACTTCTTTGTTTTACATCGGTCGAGGCGTGTATTTGCTGGCCATCCGTGACGACAACTATGGGGACGTGAGGGCTGGCGTTCAAGGGATGGTAGATGGAGAGTTCCAAAAGTATTATTCTAAGTTCCAGATTCCTTTTAAAATTCTGGTTATGCATGATCAAAAAGTAGTCGAAGGATTTGATTCCTTGTATCGCATTGTAGAGGCAGGTTTTGCGCAATTGTCTTATGGGTCTGTCCATTTCATGACAGATAAGGAATTGGAGGATGTTAGAAAAAGTCAGAAGATTCTTCATCAGCTTGTAGACATTAAGAATATCAATGATTTAAATGATCCGCGAGTTCTTGCCTATTGTCAGCCAGTGTACAACATGAAGACAGGTCGCTTTGATACGGCAGAAGTGCTGATGCGTATGCATCTTCCAGAGATTGGATTCGTGTTCCCAGATGAATTTATTCCATTGGCAGAGCGCTATGGTTATATTCACAGCCTCAGCATGATTATCCTGAACAAAGCATGTATGGCAGTGCATCGTCTCTTGCGTGAGGGCTACGAGTTTGACCGTGTATCTGTCAATTTTGCAGTATCAGAACTGCATAGCGCAAGCTTCTGCGACGAGGTGCTTGCAATTATTGAACGCAACGAGATTCCATATGAAAAAATTGCCATTGAGCTCACAGAGTCACAGACAGATTCGGACTTCCAGATGGTGGAAGAGCGAATTAAGACCCTGCGTATGCATGGCATCTGCTTCTATCTGGACGACTTCGGAACAGGCTACTCGAACTTCGAGCGCCTCATTCGTACGAAGCTTGACATTATTAAGTTCGACCGATCACTTTTACTCTATGGTGAGAAGGACGATATGGTCAGCTATACCTTAAAGCACTTCTCAGAGGCTTTCCACGATCTTGGCTTCAAGGTCCTCTTCGAGGGCGTGGAGAACGAAGACCACGAGAAACTGTGCGAGGAATGCAAATCAGACTATTTGCAGGGCTATAAGTATTCCAAGCCAATTCCGATTGCAGAGTATAAGGAGTTCCTAAAATGATAGTCAACACAACCTTGTGCTACATAGAAAAAGACGATTGCTACCTCATGCTCCTTCGCAATAAAAAGGAAGAGGATGCAAATGAGGGAAAATGGATTGGTGTTGGTGGCCACTTTGAAGAAGGGGAAAGCCCAGAAGATTGTGTCCTTCGTGAAGTCAAGGAAGAGACAGGACTTACCCTTACGGATTACAAGCTTCGTGGCATTGTTACCTTTGACTCCGATACCTGGGGCGTCGAGGATATGTATCTCTTTACAGCCACAGGCTATACAGGCGAGCTAATTCCTTGTAACGAGGGAGAATTGCACTGGATTCCTAAATCTGAGATTCTTGATCTGAATCTCTGGGAGGGAGACCGCTTATTCCTACAGAAACTTTTTGATGGAGAATGTGACATCCGTATGAAGCTGGTGTATCAGGGAGATACCTTGGTGGGAATTGAATAGAGTTGAGTGGAAAATAAAATAGGTAAAAATACCTAGAAAACTACAAACATATATGATACTATAGTGATAGACAAAAAGTACTAGTGTATCAAGGACAGAATTATGTTTGAAAGATTAAATGTTGACAAATTTAATATGGAAAAACATAATGGCTTGGCTTGGCTTGGCTTGGCTTGGCTTGGCTTGGCTTGGCGCGTGCGCTAGGAGTTTGTCCTTTTTTAGAAAAGAATATAGCTTTTGGATAAAGCATCAAGAATTAACAAATGTGTAGCGAGTAATATTGCTGGATGTTTGTTAGTTCTTGGTGCATTTTGTGTTTTGAAAAATTAGTTAATGGAAGGTCTTTATCTTGCTGATAGGCAAGTGATGATAGAAAACTCAAGTGAGGAGGATTTTACAAATGAAAGAAACAATATTCAAGAAGGGAATCAAGAAGAGACTATTTAGTGTAGTTCTTGTGTTGGCGATGGTAATCACATTATTGCCAATGAACAGTTTAACAACACATGCAGATACTGAAAGGATTTTAAATCTTACATTGGATTTTCCATCAAGCGTAACGCTGGGAACTACTCCAAATAGGTATTTTATCGATAATCAACCCGTTCAAAATTATTCAGATAATTATGCGTCCTGTGGAGTGCGTGGAACCGACCGTTTGGTCGTGATGAACTATCAATGTTATGGACCGGATGGGGTAGGGATTCCTGCAGGTAAAAATTCTTATCCAGATAAAGATGGCAATCTTTGGGCTGCGATGGATGGATCATATACTGAAGGTAAGCAATATGGACGACTCGTTTATCTAGGGGATGGTGCTAATCCGACTAAATTTAATATAAACGGTGTGATGTATGATGCAATGAAAAAGGATGGTAGTATACTAATTTATGCTGTGTATGACTTGGGAACACTTGATGCTTCTGGTAATTTTGTGGGTGGTGCAGCACCAACCACAGTGGCAGTAACAGGCGTAACACTTAATAAGACATCAACAACCTTAGCAATAGATGGAACCGAGACACTTACAGCAACAGTAGCACCTGCTGATGCGACAAACAAGGCAGTTGCATGGACATCAGATAATACATCAGTAGCAACCGTAAGTGATGCCGGTGTGGTGACCGCAAAGTCCGCAGGTACAGCGACCATTACTGTTACAACAACAGATGGTAGTCATACAGCAACATGCGCAGTTACCGTAACAGGTGGCGACTCGGGAGACGGCGGTTCAGGCGATGGTGGTTCAACACCAACACCAGATCCAGCACCATCAACACCAAGTGACAACACACCTGCACCATCCAACTCTAACTATACAGTTCCAGTAACTGGTGAAGATACCGTACATGTTGAGGCTGCTATTGCAAACAATACAGCAACTGTAAGTGAGATTACGGCTGGTACACTTTCTCAGCTTGGTGATGCAAAGAATGTATCTATCGATGTATCTGCAGCAAATGTAAAGGCAGCTGTCGTATCAAAGTCAACACTTGCTACCTTAACAGCTACCGTCAATGATTTATCTAACAATATTGATACCGTTGACGTTAAGCTTACAAACGCAACCTTAAAACTTGATAAGTTGGCATTAAACGGACTTCTTGCTCAGACAGAGGGAACAGATCTTAGACTTTGTGTTGATAACAATGAGGTTACAAGATTAAATGCATCTCAGCAGGAAGCACTCAAGAATAAGAATGTAGCAGCAGTTTTTGATGCTTATGCATTGAGCAATGGCACAAGACTTCATGACTTCCAGGGTGGTACCATTACCGTTACGGTTGCATTTACTCCAGTAAGCGGAACCAATCCAAAGAATTATCATGTAGAGTATATTGCTCCAGATGGTAAGGTGGAAAGATACAAAACCAAGTATACAGAGAATGGATTACAGTTCGTGATTCCTCATTTCTCTGACTATGTAATCGTGTATGATACAAATTCAAGATCACCAAAGACAGGTGACGATTTGACATGGTTATATGCAATGATGCTCCTTGGAGTTTCTATGGTAGGATATGGAATCTTTAAAAAGAGAGCTACAATGAGATAGTATACGTTTGATAATTAGGAGCCCCATCAGGTGTCTGGTGGGGGTCTTTTCGGCAATAGAGGGAACAATGAAGGAAATCATGATTGCGTGGCTGCAAAGGATAAAAGGATGTTTATGTAAACTCAAAGACAAGTTCATAGCGAATGCTCCGATTGCAATTGGAATCATGTTTATCCTTTTGGCAAGTATTCTGTTGATTCAGCACCAAACGCGCAGTCAAAGGCAACAGAAACTATATGACTCCTTTATTGCGGAGGAAACAATAGACCCCATCGAGGAAACCACAGAGCAGAGTGAGACAGAAGAGCGTGTCCCAGAAACGGAGGGACCTGTAACGCATGTGGTTTCCATAGACAATGGAACCGAGGTTGATTTTGATGCGATATGGGAGATGAACAGTGATGTATATGCCTGGATTTATTTGCAGGATATGGATATCAGCTATCCTATTTTGCAGAGTTCCTTAGAGCGTGATTATTATCTCACACACAATCTCGATGGCAGCGAAGGAAAGCCTGGATGTATCTACAGCAATATGCCACAGTCCATGGACTTTTCCGATTTTGCAACGATTCTTTATGGCCACAACATGCTGGATTGCACGATGTTCGGTAGCCTAAAAGATTTCTATGAGGAAGCCTTCTTTGAGGAACACGAATACATCTATGTGTATACGCCAGATGAGAAGCTCACCTATCAGATCATTAAGACATCCGTCCATACAGATGATTATCTGCTGGATGAATATAGTTCTTTTGATGAGCAGGGAATCCATCATTTCGTGGAGCTGCTTGGGAAAAAGGAAAAGGATAGTAGAAGCCATGATCGAGGCGTAGAGTTTGGAGAATCGGATAAGTATCTGGTGCTGTCGACTTGTATTAGAGGGGACGGCGACCATAGGTATCTGGTGATTGGGAAGTTAATAGAAGAGATGTAGGTTAGCAGCCGCATTCCGTAGCAGGAGTGTGGCTGTTTTTCGTTATTTGTCCTGGTAAGCTTTTTCTATTCACGCTTGACAAGTGTAGCACAATGGGTGTAACATCTCGTCTGCGATGTTATTCTTTTTTCATATCTTTGGCATCATGTCTTATGAATCTCGGTCAATTCGACCATAATTTCGCAAAACTATCAATTTTATAAGAAGGAGGACGTTCATGGGGTTTTATGATGAACGAATCAAGTATCTGTATGAGACTTGTCCGAGATTGGTGATTATTTCTATCAATTCCATCTTTGGGAAGAATCATGCGGAGACAGCTGAAGTGACTTATCTCAATCGAGAACTTCAGGGTGATGAAACAGAGCATGCAAAATATATGGATATGCTCTTACAGATTGAGGATTGCAAATACCATCTAGAGTTTCAGTTGGAAAGGGATTGCATGGCAATTCGCATGTATGAGTATGCGGTGAAGGATACCATACGAGAGGTGCATGCGCTAGTTGATGGTAAAACGGTATCTGATTTCGAGTTGGATATTAAAATGCCACAGCAAGCAGTCATATTCCTAAGTGGTGCGAATAACCATAAAGAGATTTCGGTTAGATTGATGCTTCCAGATGGAAACGTAACGCGCTATAAGATTCCTTGCGTGTCTGCAGCTGATTCGGTGGAAGTGTTGATTCAAAAAAATCAGTTTTTGCTGGTGCCATTTCAGCAGGTGCAGTTGGGAAAGAAGATTAGACGCCTTAGGGATGAGCGAGACGCGACAGTAAAGTCAGCAGAAGATGTTGAGAGACTGAAAGAGGAACGCCACAATGCTGCACAAGAGATTCTCGAATATCGCAATCAGGTGAAAATCGGATTGGAAAAACTGGTTGCAGATGCTATAATTACAAATGAAGAGAAAAATGTATTATTTGATGTTATGTGGCACATAGAAGTCTATATGACATATGGTGCTACGCAAATCAGCGAGGAGGTGAACGAAGTGGGTGATGAAGATTATATCTTGATTTCTGATGTGGTCAAAGCGGAAGGAAAAGCAGAAAGAACGACGGAGATTATTTCTACCCTTCTTTCGGATGGGCACAGTGTTGAAGAAGTTGCTTCACTTCTTCACTTAGCGATAGAAGAGGTACAGGCTGTACAACAAAGCTAATTATTGAATCATATGGATGAGAGAGGTCTATCAGTTTGATAGGTCTCTTTTTTTGCGAAAATATAGTGAATAATAAACGATGTTGTAGCGATTGCTATTCTTTTTACAATTATTTCCCTAGGTAAATCGGATTATACTATGGGAATCGGCAAGGGGAGGTGTCATTTCATTCTTTGCCTAGGAATTGTGCGTTTTACAAGCAATAAAGTGTGATTCATCTTAAACTGTGTGACCATTATTCTCCAAGGAGAATTGTGAAATCACTCTTTGCCGACAGAATAGGTTTTTAGACAATTGGGTTGGAAGGCCTGTCGGCAAGTAGTGAAATTGCATGCCTGCTCTACCTAAATAATGCTCCACAAGGCGCCAAAAGCAGGATGCTATGTGCCAGAAGTGGCGGGAATGTCGGCAAGGCAAGGAATGGATTCAATATATGCCGAAATAGCAAATCTATGATGAAGAAAATATAAAAGACCAGTCGTTTGACTGGTCT
>JAZQQA010000120.1:0-3270 GCA_045628825.1 Agathobacter sp. | reverse complement strand
AGTCCTGCAGCAACAAGACCTGCAATATGAGCCATATCCACCATGAGAACTGCGCCAACCTCATCAGCGATTTCTCTAAATCTCTTGAAATCAATGGTTCTAGCATAAGCAGATGCACCTGCGATAATCATCTTTGGTTTGCACTCCATTGCAATTCTCATAACCTCATCATAATCGATGAATCCTTCATCATTTACACCATAAGGAACAATGTTGAAATAGGTTCCAGAGAAGTTTACTGGGCTTCCGTGTGTTAAATGTCCGCCATGATCAAGATTCATACCCATTACAGTATCCCCTGGTTTTAAGATTGCGAACTGTACTGCCATATTTGCCTGTGCACCTGAATGTGGCTGTACATTTACATACTCACATCCAAACAACTTCTTTGCACGCTCGCGAGCAAGCTCTTCTACTACGTCAACGCACTCGCATCCACCGTAATATCTCTTTCCTGGGTATCCCTCTGCATATTTATTTGTAAGGATAGAGCCCATAGCAGACATAACTGCTGGACTTACCCAGTTTTCTGAAGCAATCAGCTCGATATGGCTGTTCTGACGATCAAACTCGTCACAGATAGCCTGTGCTACTTCAGGATCTACGCTCTTGATATCATCTAAAGTGTACATGTGTGATTCTCCTTTTCTTTGTAAATGCTTTCATGCTGTATATGATTGAAGTGATTATATCCCAAAAACCGGCGCAAAATCAACCATTGTCACTATTTTAACTATACAATTTACTTATACCCTTTATAAGTATATTTGCTTAATTGATTTTGCATCTATTTATAGTATACTTATAAGGAGAGAGGTGTGTTGGGATGAATATTATACAGGTCAAAAAGGGCAATACCGTAGTCAAACAACAGGATAAAGTAATGGAATGGTACCTTATTCAAGAAGGCTCTGTGGTTCGTAAATTCCACATGGCCGAGGTTGAAATGGGGCCAAATTCTATTATTGGAATTCTTGAGAATGAGTGGTTTTCTTGCGACTATATCGCTAAGGAAGATACCTCCCTCATTGCAATTCCGTGCAAAAATGCGCAAGACTTGCACGCTATGTTAAAAGCCCATGAAAATTTCCGTCCTATCTTCCTTCGTACTGCGCTTTTGCAGCGTCACGAAATGCTCTCCCTCTACGGATCACTACTCAAAAAATGCACACTCTTACATCAGTCCGCAGAAAGCTTCTATGACGCATACCTTGGCCTTTGTGCCGACTTTGTGGTACGTGAGGAATCATTTGATAAGATTGAGCGTTTTGAGCCAATTTCCATTGCCCACAAGGCAGATGATTGGGAAATCGCAAGTAGCACAAACATCGTTACCAAGCATTTGAAGCCATATATGCAGCTCATGATTCAGGACGATGCTCTTTGCGTTGGTTCTATTATGGAATGCTCCGCACAGATGCGACGCGTCACCCAGGGAATCGAAGAGCTCGCTACCTATTTGCGCTACAACCGCGAGATTATCGCAAGTGACAAGGAGGATGACATCTTCCATCTCTACTTGCGTCTTGCGATTACAGAAGCAGAATTTCCAGACCATGTAGCACAGTGCAAGGCCAAGCTTTTAGAGCTTCTTGACACTATGAAGGAGCTGGATTTATACGATAAATACCTTCTGGAAGAATGTACTGCCAGCGCCAACGGTAGAATTGTTTCTAACAAGTCTCAGGAAGAGCGTATCAGCCTCGACAAGGAAGATACTGTCTCCACCATTTTGGAATACGCAGGCTTCGACAAGACCCAGATTCGCGCCTTCAAGGGTGAACTTACTGCATTTAAAGAGATGCCAGATTGGTCAGATACTTCTGATGAGCTTCGTCGTCTTCGTAAATCTCTAGGCAAGACCTTCTATGAAGCCTATGCCAAAGCATTTTTACGTTCGCAGGAATCAGAAGAGGCGCTCTCTCCTATTCTATCCATGTTCTTTAATTTCGGTTTTATTGACTGCGAATTGTGTGGAATGGAAAACGCTAATACCCTGCTTCGACTGACAGAATCATTGGATTTGTTCCAATCTTCTCACATCTACACCATCTATGAATGGCTACGTAAGATTTATCGAGGCGAAGCCGAGCCAAGTCGTAATGAGTTTGATTTGGACTTCAAGGGATATTTGGCAGAGGCAAAGCGTACTGGTGAAATTACCGACGAGCAGATGAAAGCCTATAAAAAGGACCCTGCAAAAAAGGTTGAATTTGAAATTCAGAATATGTTCCAGAGTGGACATCGTGTCACTTACGGACGCGTTACCACCTTCTGCCCATTCTTAATTCAGGATGACATCATTAATACCGTTGAGAAGATGGCGCTTACCGCTTCAAGCATTGAGGCCAGCATCAACAAGATCAGACAGATCGATTACTCTGTCTTCTACCGCGAAATTGGCTACTCTGATAGTTCACGTGGCATGAATCAGGAGTGGATGATGCACGAAATTCTCCCAGACATTATCCTTATGCCTGGCGTTGGAACCCGTGCCATGATGTGGCAAGAAACTGCAAGTGTTAAGAATGATACCCCAGCCCGTTTCATCTTCCCAATTCTTACTGCAAGCAATATGGAAGATCAGATGATAGAGACCGTCGGCCGCTATCGCTGGGAGATTTGCCGTAAGATTCAAGGCATGCGATGGAACGATATTCGTGACAAGTCCCTTACTTCTGAGTATTGCGACTATCTTCAGTTCTATCGCAAGAACAAGGAACTTTCTACCGAGGCTAAGGAAAAGCTTGGCATGGTATTAAAACATCATCGCAACAATTACCGTGAGGTCTTTGTTGCAGATTATGTAATGTGGCTTAAGTATGAGTCTCAGGGAAGTCTTAGACTGAACAGGCTTACCAGAGGATTCCTCGTTAGCTATTGTCCATTCTCACGTGAGATTCGCGAATCCCTATCTTCTAGCCCTGCTTATCAGAATGCATTCCATAAGCTTGAGGTTGAGAATGGCAAGAAGGTATCCCGCTTCCAGGCACTCTACACCAAGTATGAGCAGGCCGGTGGTGAGATTTCAGACTTGCTGTCTGAGAATTTGCGATTCTATTACATGTAGGTGGATGCGCTATATTTTGGGATAGCGAAATTACGTACAACTTTTTATTGAATCATTGAGCTCGTCTTCTTTGAAGGCGGGCTCTTTTTTAGTTGCATCCCTGGAACACCATCAAGACGCCCATGGGCTTTCCGCACTTCTCGGCAAGGGTTAATGCGATTTCGTCCCTTGCCTAAGATACATGCATTTCAACAGTAATA
>JAZQQA010000119.1:0-3512 GCA_045628825.1 Agathobacter sp. | reverse complement strand
TGGTCAGGGGTACAATTCTCATCCTCGATCTGATAGACGCCCGCAACAGCTGACACATGAACAGAAGCCGGAATTCCCACAGGTTCAAGAGAAATATCGATTCCTCTAAGTGCATGCAAGAACATATTGGTATTGGCCTTCTTGGTCACTGCAACAAAATAGTTGCCTCCCAAACGGCCCATAATCTCATCGCTTTCCAAGTGGTTTTCACGCAAGGTCTTGGCGAAGGAAAGTAAGACGAAATCTCCCACGCGACTGCCGTATTTTCGATTCAAAAGCCCCATATTGGTTACATCGAAATAAAAGGCATCGTACTTGGTAATCTCCTTTTTCTCGCAAAGCTTACCAAGCTCTCTTAAGTAACCGTAGGAATTTGGAAGTCCCACCATGCGATCTGTGTACGCAATGGTCTCCAGATACATATTCTGGTCCAAAAGCGACAAGGCAAATAACGTAATTGCCGAAATTCCAAGAGTCAAATTGAAGACAACCGAGCCCTGAAAAAAGGCCTGAAATACCGAACTAACCAAGGTAAGCACCGTAAAAATAATCGCCGATGCAAACACCAAAAGAGGCATAGACTTACGATAAATCAGCACAAGAACAAAGGTAACCGACAAAATCACAAGTGGAGCCACATAAGTCACACCAAATAAAGGTCCACGCTGATAGCGGTTCGCACTGTCAAAGTAATAGACCCAGCCAGTAAAATGGGAAACAACCAAAAACAGGATGCCAAGCAAAGCCACCACGTTGACAATCATACCCCAGGTAGTCATCTGTTTTCCCTTCTTCTCATTGAAGGAATGCACATAGACATTGAAGCCCATGAATTCCACATACAAAAGGAAAAAGAGCAAGAAACTACAGATTCTTACCATCCAATACGCAATCGTCATCGTATTGCCTCTAAATATATGCATCATAGCATCCGCAAACAACAATAGCGCCGTCGAAAATTCAATCACAAGCAATCCTCTTTTGCGCGCTGCCTGCTTGTATTCCACAATCAAAGAGAAAACGCCAGAGAAAAAGCATATGCATCCGCCCAAAAGCAGGAGGAAGATTTGTATGTTCTCCTTCAAGTTCATATCTTATACCGCTCCAAATATAGTCCTTTACTCCTATATTATATTCCCATACAAATGTTTTTTCAACTCTGCTATATCACGATTCCTGCCACATGATCGAGCTCATGCTGAATAAGCTGCGCCGTCCAACCTGTGTACTTTCCGTGCTGCTTCTTCCAATTTGCATCTAGATAATCCACCTCAATCTCCTGGTAGCGGGTGCAAGGTCTCACCCCGTCTAGTGAAAGGCAGCCCTCTTCTGTCTGGAACGCCCCTGATTTCTTTGTAATCACAGCATTGATCATAGCAAACTGAAATGGTCCTGCCGCCACAACAATAATATTCTTTTTCACGCCAATCATATTGGCGGCCATCCCGACACAATGGTCAAGGTTGGCCCTTAATGTATCCAACAAATCCTGCACAACCGCAGCATCTGCCTCTGTTGCAGGTTCTGACTTCTGTGCCAGAAAAAGTGGATCACGCATAATTTGTCTTATCATAGCTATACTTTTTCTGCCATTGCATCCTTAATCTTTTTAATTGCTTCCTCGGATTCATGGGTGATTTCCGCAATCTCTTCAATTGATCGACCATCAGAGAGCATTGTTTCAATCATCGAAATTCTTTCCTTTTCGATTCCTTGCTCAATTCCTTTTTCGATTCCCAAATCATAAATTGTCATCTGTACTTCCTCCCATTCCTCGGATTCTTTTACTTCACGCACAATTTTGTCTAACCGAAGGATACGATCATCCTTCACTGCAATCTCATCATTGTCAAGATTGCTCTGTTTCATATATTGTAGCAAAGAAACTAACTCCTTGGAACCATTTTTACTGGTCATATTTAGGAAAATCTTCGTAGTTCCATCATCTAACCATAGGTCCTCAATTTCCTCACACTTCTCCTTAAAAGTGTATCGCGCTAAGTCCTTTCCAAAAATATCCTCCTGCGTAATAAAAATGATAATTGTTGGTGGAAGCAGTTTATACTTAGTTTTCTTCCCAGATTTCAGTATTGGGCTATCGATGAGACTCTGATAATATCGTGCCCGTTTTGTTATTTCTGAGCCATCTGCCGTATTCTCCATTTCCATATCAATGTGCCTACCGTCACTTGTTTTACCCCAAGCATCTAGGCGAATTGCGCGCATGCCTGACTTATTTAACAGAACATTTTCCACGTGCACACTTTCCATTTCAACATCAGGCTCATCAAGTATAATACTCAAAACACACTTAAATGCTTCCTCATATCGCATTACCGACAAGAAAAGAGCAAAATCACTGAGATTAAACTCATACCCTTCTGGATAAATAGTATTCAATTGTTCATTGTTTGACATATAGTCCTCCTTATAAAAATGATAATTCTTTGCGAGATTTACGACCGAATTGGTCAAGAAAATAAGATATGATAATAATGAAATGTTTTCTTAATCTGCAGAGAGGATAATACACTCTTATGCAAAAAAATGCAAGAAAAACCTCTGCCACACGGTGGCAGAGGTTCAAAATAGCTAGTAATATTAGAATTTCACAACCTTAGGTTCGCCCCCGAAAGAAGCAAAGGTTGCAACCGCATCCTCGAAGTATAACACTTCTGTGTTGTCATCCTCAGCCGAATACATGGCCTTAAGATTCGGATAAGCATCAAGCATATGAGCCTTAGCCTCCACTCGATCATCGCGTACAAGCTTACCAGCCACACGCACCCACTGACCTTCACCAAAAGCACAAATCTCTACCTTTGGATTTGCCTGAATCTGCTTAGACACATCCTTCACTTTGCCAGTCTGGATATAAAGCTTGCCCTCGAACACATCAATCGTTCCGAAAGGTCTTACTCTAGGCTGATCCCCATCAACAGTAGCCAAATAATAGGTTCCGCACTTCTTTAAAAATTCATATACTTCCTGCATTTTCTGTTCCTCCTTGGAAAAATAATATTTTTAATCCCACTTCATTGTGTACTCTTCACGCATCGCTTCCCCATCACAGTGTGGGCAAGTCAACTTCTCCAGTTCCTCATCCTTCGCCTTGTGCATCTGCTTATTGCAGCTTGGACACACATGTCTATAGTTCTTCACAAAACGATACCGCTCCTTCAAATCAGACGGCATCACATATGGCACAAGTCCCCACTCGTCCACCGTCTTTCCATGATAATCCAATGACTTAAGCGTCTCTGGATCCTTTGGAGAATACAACGCCAATACAGGCGCCTCTTCCCAGTAACCGCACGTACCACAGATGTAGACTTCGCTTGACGCATCGATTGCCATGTATGGCGCACGCGTAAAAGCATTCTTCCAGTTCTCGCCATATCCACCATCCTGAATATCTGCAACGATGTCCGCATATACCTTTGGGAAAAGATATCCCACACCCGTATGCACGGCAAAATGCTTGCCACAAGAACTACAATTGTAAATATAAC
>JAZQQA010000118.1:0-5983 GCA_045628825.1 Agathobacter sp. | reverse complement strand
GATACCAACCTTAACTGCATCAGCACCAGCTTCGATAAGTGCTCTGGTTGCTTCACCAGTTGCGATGTTACCAGCGATTACCTGAAGGTCTGGGTAAGCAGCCTTGATCTTCTTAACAGCTTCAAGAATGTTACGTGAGTGACCATGTGCTGAGTCAACAACGATAACATCTACGTGAGCCTTAACAAGGGCATCTACACGATCCATCATGTTGGCAGTGATACCAACACCAGCACCACAGAGAAGGCGTCCCTGTGCATCCTTAGCAGATAATGGGTACTTAATCTGCTTCTCAATATCCTTAATGGTGATAAGACCCTTAAGGTTCATATCCTTATCAACGATTGGAAGCTTTTCCTTTCTTGCAGCTGCAAGAATCTTCTTAGCTTCTTCAAGAGTAATTCCTTCTTCAGCGGTTACAAGACCTTCTGAAGTCATTGATTCCTTAATCTTCTTAGTGAAATCAGTTTCAAACTTAAGATCACGGTTGGTGATGATACCTACAAGCTTGCCATCCTCAGTGATTGGAACACCAGAGATCTTGAACTTGCCCATGAGCTCGTCAGCATCCTTTAATGTATGTTCTGGAGAAAGGAAAAATGGATCGGTAATGACACCATTCTCAGATCTCTTAACCTTGTCTACTTCATCAGCCTGTGCCTCGATTGACATATTCTTGTGGATGATACCGATACCACCCTGTCTTGCCATAGCGATTGCCATCTTGGATTCTGTAACAGTATCCATAGCAGCACTCATCATTGGAATGTTGAGGACAATCTTCTTGGTAAGATGTGTTTTAAGCTCAACCATATTAGGTGTTACCTCAGAATACTGAGGGACCAAGAGCACGTCATCAAATGTAATTCCTTCGCCGATAATAGTACCCATTCTTGTTATTCCTCTCTTTCTTATATATATGTGATTTTTAAATAATATATGTATTTCCAACTAAAATATCAGAAAAAAAGGGGAGTGTCAACACGGCGAAAGGTCCATTTTAAAAAACATGAATGAAAAAGGAGAAAACTATGAAAAATAAAAGAAATATCGGGATTTTATTAGCAATTTTGCTAGTTGTTTTATTGGCATTTTTCCTACTTGGAAGAGGAAGAAATGTAAAGGCTTCCACAGTTGGGGCCTTGGAGTCCGATGGACAGAAGAGTATTGAAGCCATGGTGACCGAGTATGAGCGCGAAATGAACTTAGAGCTTACCCTTATGCAAAACGATTTGGCGCTTATGGAAAAGGATGGCTCACTAACCGCTGAGCAGTTGGAAAAATTGAAGGAAAAATACAATCATTTTGCCGGGGAGGTGCGTGAGCTTCTTGCTGGAATGAAGGAAGAGGTAGCAGCTCTTGAGGAGCAAAAGCTGGATAAGGCGGATCTTGCAACCTATCAGGAGGCAATTGCAAGGGAAATTGCAGGCATGAAAAGTGATTTGAGCAAGGTAGAAGCAAAGAGTGGAGAGAATGGCTCTGGAAACGAGAAGCTTCTCGTGATGCTTGGAAAAATGGAGAAGGAATTAACCGATTTCCGTAGCGATTACGAAAGTCGCAATGCCCAGATGGAAGAGGAGATGCGTGCGGTGAAGGCTGAAATTGGAAATCGTATGGAGACCATCTTCCAAAATTATGAGGGCGGCTTGTGGAAGGCCCTAGAGGATTATGACAAGGAGCTTAAGAAATTGGGTCAGACCGACAGTGACTTATCAGAGGCTATTTCAAAGAATCAGATGACACTGGAGGAGATGAAAAATACTTCTTCTCGCGACCTGACGAATGTGCATAACCGTCTTGAGAACCTGGATGGAAAGGTCGAGCAGAAGCTTGATATTACCGCCTTTTTGACCTATCAGGAGGGAATGAATCTGTCGGTGAACAGCATGCTTAAGGAAATTGATGATTTAAAGCTGGCTTTACAGACAGAGACAACAAATCGTGTGGAAAGCGACGAGGAAATCAATCGAAGAATCGACGCTTTGACACAGGATTGGAACTCCTTCCAGGTGAATGGCACCATGACTCTGGCCCAGATTGAATCTAGCCTTGCCGCTTTACAGCAGGTCATTGGCAACGAAGATATTTCTGGCATTGGGGATGGAACCGTATCGGGTGCCATTGCATCCCTTTGGGAGCAGTGCGGAGATTGTCGCATTTTCTATGATGAGAATACCAATCATTTTTACGCGGAGTATATGGAAGGGGAGCACATGGTGCTTCGCCAGTTGGATTATATGAATGAATAAATGGAGTGAACGTGATGAAATGGATGAAGAAATGCCCCAAGTATCCACTTGTGTGGCTTGGTGGAATACTAGGATTAACGCTTATGTGTGGCTGCATGGGACTTAAAATGCACCGCCTGTATCAGGTGTTGGTGCCAGGGCAGAGGGAAGCTGGAGAGGCAGTTGTTGTAGCAATTGATAGAAGTGTGGAAACAGAGCAGCAGAAAGCATGGAACATGGAAGGACTGCGTGTCGTAGTGGAACGCCTTTTTTTACATACTAGTCCTGTAAACAATCCGGTGGGGAAGGTGCAAAAACGAAGTACACATGCCCTTCCAGAGTTGCAGGAGTGGAATGAGGAAAACACCAATCGCATTGGCGGAAGTCAGGCGTCCATTGATCGCATGGAGGCAATTCTTGGAAGAAAGCAGGGAGCAGGAAGTTATAAGGCGCAGTTGCGCGCGCTCTCGTTGCTTCAAGAGAATACTCGCTTTGATGTATGTGGCGCAGGGAAAACAGGATTGTTTGTGGAAAGCAAAGAGATTTCCGGTAGTCATGGCGCAAAAGCACGTGCGAGTCTTGGCTTGTGCCAGGTCTACCTCATGGAGGAGACCTGGGAGGAGAGCCTTCCGATAGAGGTTACGGTGGTAAATCGTGGAGAAGGATTTGCACTGGAACGTCTTGATGGAGATGGCGTTATTCCAAGAACCGAGAAGGAGGGCTATCATTTTGCCGGTTGGTGGAAGGATGGCAAGGAGTTGTCAGCATCCTTTGTGGAAGCGGATGCAACTTTTGTGGCGCGCTATGTGGATGATATTGCACCAGAAGTGTCTGTGACGACAGAGATTACATCAAGTGGAAAAGTGATGGTGACACTTCAGGCAGAGGATCTTGGCGATGGTGTCGCGGGTGCGTATATTGGAACAATGAATCCTGAAACAGAGGCGGTTATTTTCCTGGGGACTGATGGAAATTCCTATGTTGGTGTGGATGCCTTGTTGCAAGAGAATGCGCCATCTTCAAGCAAGGTGCAGTATTTTACTATGCAGCAGGAACTTGAAACAAAAGGTGATTATTTTCTTGCAGCAGTGGATGTAAATGGAAACTTAGTCACACAGGAATTTCATGTCTATGAAGTCGCCGTAGAACTGGATGAGCAGACCAGTGGCTTGGATCATTTCCTTGCGGCAGACCTAGAAGAAAATGAAGCCCCTGCACCAAGCAAAAATGGCTATGGTTTTGAAGGATGGAAAGAACTAGGGACGACTGGGGAGAACTCAGGAGATACTTTTACTTCTCTTCAACCAGACCATGATATGGTCTTAACTCCAGTATTTTCTGCAAAACCATACACTATTTATCTGGATGCAACTCCTGGAAATTGCAATCCAGGAAGTGTAGAGGTCTTCTTTGATGCAGCAATCGGAGAACTTCCAGTTCCAGAAAGAACGGGATATGTGTTTGGCGGTTGGTTTACAGCAGCTGATGGAAGTGGAACTTTGTATACTGCAGAAACTGTGATGACAAGTAGCAAGGACATCACTCTTTATGCCAAGTGGAGTCCAATTCATTACACCATCCGTTTTGCGGAAAATGGTGGAACAAGCGGCCAGATGGCAAGCATGGAGGCTATCTATGATGAGACTTATCAGCTTCCACGAAATGCATTTGCAAGACCTGGCTATTCCTTCCAAGGCTGGAGCACCGACGCAGGTGCGGTCAGTGTGCAGAATTCTTTGAATGCGAGGGATCGTTCCTACAATGGCTCCCAGTGGTTGAATGAAGAATCTGTCATGAATCTGGCTACAGAGGATGGAGATGAGGTTGTGCTTTATGCCGTATGGCAGGCGATTGTACCAGGAACCATGGAGTATCGCTATTGCCTTGGCGCTTACCAGTATTTTGCTTGTGTAACCACAAGCTATGCAACCGATAATAACAGCAATGAAGGGGCATTATTTGTTGCTATGACTCCTTCTGGAAATGGTGGAATGCGCTTTGGAGATACTGCCAACTGGAGTACCTCTCATGTGAGAGCAAACCTAAATGATGCCAACCAGGTGGATTTGACCGGACTTAAAACTACGAACACAACGGTGAATTATACCTATAGTGGTGTTTACTATAACTACAGTCCAAATGAGCAGTGCCCTTGCTTCCGTGACGATATGGGTTATGGCGGAAGACTGACAGCAGCAACGATTGGGGCACCAAATTATACAGAAGACTATATGTTTGTGCCAGATGTAAGGGATTTTTACCGCTACTATGCGGGCAATAGTTGGAACTGGTTCTGGGATATGAACCTGGATGGATACGCAGAAACCGTGCCAATCTCTGGAATGACTGCAAATGGTCCAACGGACGAATACTATGCCTGTGTGAACCGCGCCAATGCCCTTTGGATTGGCATGGGTTGGGACGGCAGATGCTGGTTCAGAAACTCATATACGGGATATGGAAACTATCCTCTTTACATCTCGTCTTATGGAGTAGGCGTGTGCAATCCAAGCAACGGAGCGTTTGCAGGTTATCGTAATTACTGCACGTCGCCACTTTTAATTCGTGCTATGTACACCATGCCGATGTAGAGGAAATAGTATGGAACATAATCAGATTATAAGATTCTCCTTTAACGACATGTGGTTCGAATATGACGTTGTAAAAAATCAGCAGAATATTGCCAAGCATGGGATTTCCCTAAAAAAAGCCGCCCAAATCTTTTGGGATTATGATAGAATTGAAGTGTATGATGATAAACACAGTACATACGAAGATCGCTATAATGTAATTGGCGATGCTTCGGCAAAGACTGTGGCCTATATTCAAAAACAGGATATAATTATTGGTAAGGTTGGAAGCAGAGATATTTTGTTTGTGGTGTATACACAGCGAAAGCATGAAGGGACAGATGGTAGCGAAATAGATGTTACTCGGTTAATTTCTGCTCGGTATGCAACGGATTTTGAAAGGGGGATTTACTACGGAAGATATAATTGAAATCGAAGAAGTGACGCTTGAAGAATTGACGTTTACAGAAGAAGAATTGAAGTTGTTGAGGGAAACACCAATTACCTTCGATGAGGATTGTCCAGAGGTGACTCCCGAGATGGCAGTCAAGTTCCGGAGAGTAAACCCACCAAGAACAGCAGGAGAACAGAAGTAGTATGGAATTTCGTCCATGTATTGATATTCACAACGGAAAAGTAAAACAGATTGTGGGAAGCAGCCTTCGCGACGCAGGTAGCGTTGCGAAAGAGAATTTTGTGGCAGAGCAGGACGGGGACTTTTTTGCAAAGCTATATGCATCGAAGGGTATTCGTGGAGGACATATCATTCTCCTCAACAAAGAAGGCACAGAGTTCTATGAAGCAACTAAGGCTCAGGCCATGCTGGCGCTTCATGCATATCCTGGGGGACTTCAGGTGGGAGGCGGCATTACAGCGGATAACGCCAGAGAATTTCTAGATGCAGGCGCAAGCCATGTCATTGTAACTTCCTATGTGTTCTCCCAAGGGAAAGTGGACTATGAGCGTTTGGATAAGCTTGTGGCAGCAGTAGGCAAGGAGCATTTGGTTTTAGATCTGGCCTGCCGGAAAAAGGATGGCTCTTACTATATTGTTACCGATCGTTGGCAGAACTTTACCGATGAGGTGGTTGAGCTGGCTTTTCTTGACAAACTGGCGGCTTACTGCGATGAATTTCTCATCCATGCAGTGGATGTAGAGGGAAAGGCTTCCGGTATTGAAAAGGAG
>JAZQQA010000117.1:0-2706 GCA_045628825.1 Agathobacter sp. | reverse complement strand
ATTTCTGGCTTGGCATAATACTGAACGGCCAGTGATAATGCGCCGTATTCCTTGCTACCAGGACCTTCTTGCATACGATCAGCCACTTCCTTCTGTACCATGATGGTAATGGAATCAATTGGTACATGGCTTTCGAAGAGTCCCATAATGATTGGGGTTGTGATGTAGTATGGCAGATTGGCAACAACCTTGATTGGCTTGCCAC
Source organism: Agathobacter sp. (assembly GCA_045628825.1). Classification (GTDB taxonomy): domain Bacteria; phylum Bacillota; class Clostridia; order Lachnospirales; family Lachnospiraceae; genus Roseburia. Next base: position 2,501 of record JAZQQA010000117.1, on the reverse strand, counting down.
CATTTCGCTCCTGCGCCAGCTTTGCGATATCTACTTTTAGGATATCTTCGTTAATGACTTCTACGTTGTTATATTCTGACAGGGTATCTGCCAGAATTGGAATTAGGTTCGTATCAATTTCTACTGCAACCACTTCTCTGGCGTTTTCGCACAGATACTGGGTAAGGGTACCGATACCAGGACCGATTTCCAGGACAAAGTCATCCTTGGTTACGCCTGCAGATTCGATGATTCCCTCTAGAATGTTGCTGTCGATTAAGAAGTTCTGGCCGAATTTCTTCTGGAAATTGAAGCCGTACTTTTGAAGCACCGCTATGGTGCCCGATGGATTACCAAGATATGCCATGGGACCTCCTAGCTCCAGAAGGTATCAAAGAGCTGTAACAGGAATTCCTGGTACAAGCGCTGATATTCTTCGTTGAAAATGGTAGCAGTGTTCAGTTCTGGCTTGCCTTCCATCTGGCTGATCTCGTATAAGGCAAATGCCATCTCATAGGCATCTGGATTTTTGTCGTAAAATGCTTCTGTCAGACCATCCTGGAATGCAAAAAGTGCATCGTCGTTGAGGTTGGCCATGAAATCGCTTCTTGAGATACATCCGCCTGCTTCATAATCCTCAAGGAAGATGTGCTTGTCTACACTCTTTACAAAGTCCTCATATGCTTTTTTTACATCGTCATAGGTAAGCTCTGTATAATTTTCTGCCCAGAAAGCGTCGAAGGCTTCCTTGGTTGGGAACATTTCTAATAATTCGTCCATGTTTTCTCCTTTAAAAAATGATTGTTTATCGTGGAATCTTTGCGTATACCTTGTATCCGTTTTCTTCCGTAATGCGCTCCACCTCTTCCGGTGTTACGCCCTTGATTTCAGCAATTTTGTCGATGACATAGCGGATGTTTCTAGAGTCGTTGCGTTTGCCGCGGTTTGGAACTGGGGCAAGATAAGGACAATCGGTTTCCACTACGATGTGCTCCAGTGGAATCGCGTCTACGACTTCTACGAGCTTCTTGGCATTGCTAAAAGTGACAACGCCTCCTACGCCAATCATGAATCCCATTTTCACATACTCCCTTGCAATCTCAGGAGAGTAAGAGAAACAGTGAATGATGCCGTCCAAATCTTCAGCGTGAAATTCTCGCATGACACGAAGGGTATCCTCGCAGGCATCTCTGGAGTGGACAATGATTGGAAGCTTCTTCTCCTTTGCCAGCTGCATCTGGCGTGTGAACCATTCCTGCTGTAGCTTGTGATGCGCTTCTTCCTTGTGCCAGTAGTAGTCCAAGCCGATTTCGCCAACAGCTATGGCTTTTGGCAAGTTGCAGGCCTGTTCAAGCCAAGCCATTCCTTCCTCCGAAAGCTCTTCTACTTCATCTGGGTGAACGCCCACAGCGGCATAGATAAAATCGTATTTCTCCGCCAGATCTAAAGAGTTCTGGGAAGTGCGAAGACTGGCTCCGACATTGATGATTGGATACACGCCTGCGTCTCTTACGGCAAGGAGCAAATTCTCTCTATCTTCATGAAATTTTTCATCGTCATAATGTGCATGTGTCTCGAAAATCATGGGCCTATTATAGCATAGAGAACCTTGCGTTTCTAGGTGCTTGGGACTAAAATAGTAGATAACAATGGGGAAATATTTGCAAGGGAAAAGAGGTAGTACATGAAGAAATATGGAATCGTCGTTATCGGTGCAGTTTTTGTAGACATCAAGGGCTTTCCTGAGTCGGATTATATCCCAGATGGTCGTAACGCAGGCACCGTCAAATATATCCATGGTGGCGTGTGCCGTAACATCGTAGAAGACATCGCCAATATGGAACTTCGACCAACCTTTGTCAGCATTGTGGACGAGACTGGTCTTGCTGACGAGGTCGTGCATAAACTGAACAACCACAAGGTAAATACCGAGTTTATTCGCAAGGTGCCACAGGGTATGGGTACCTGGCTTGCAGTTTTTGATGAAAAGGGAGACCTGGCTGGATCCATTTCACAGCGTCCAGACCTGATGCCAATTCTTTCGATTTTGGAAGACCATGGGGATGAGATTTTTGCAGAAGCAGATTCTGTCATTGTGGAGGCAGATACTGAGCGTGCGATTGTGAAAAAGGTATTGGCCTTGGCAAAGACCCATAACATTCCTGTGTATGCGGCAATCAGCAATATGAACATTGGCGTGGAGCGCCGCGATTTGTTGCAGCAGTTTGATTGCCTTATCTGCAATCAGTTAGAGGCTGGTGTATTCTTCGCCGATGAATACGAGGATAAGACGCCAGAAGAGATGGTAGAAATTCTATCCCGCAATATTGAGCGCTCGCAGATGAAATCCATGATTGTAACCATGGGTGATCAGGGCGCTGTATATGCATCAGCCGCTGGAGAGCAGGGCATCTGTCCGCCACGTAAGGTGACACTGAAGGACACAACAGGTGCAGGGGATGCCTTCTGTGCAGGTGCGGTTAGCGCATTGACCTATGGGCTTAGCATGGCGGAAGCAACGC
>JAZQQA010000116.1:0-5404 GCA_045628825.1 Agathobacter sp. | reverse complement strand
ATTCAGTATGGTGATGCTACGAAGGCGCGCAACCGTTATGTGAATCCTGAGGTGTTTTGATTAAGAGGGGACATATATGAATATTCAGATTTTTGGCACAAAGAAGTGCAATGATACGAAGAAGGCAGAGCGCTATTTTAAGGAGCGTGGCATTAAGTATCAGTTTATCGATATGAAGGATAAGGGCATGAGCAAGGGGGAGTTTACTTCTGTGGCTCAGGCAAACGGCGGCCTCGAGGCTATGATTAATTGGGAGGGCAAGGATCAGGACACGCTTGCGCTTATTCGCTACATTGCGGAGGAGGATAAGCTGGAGAAGGTTCTTGAGAATCCCTCTGTGATTAAGACTCCGATTGTGAGAAATGGTAAGAAGTCGACGATTGGCTATCAGCCGGACGTGTGGAAGAGTTGGGATTAAAGAGCGACATATTTGGGAGTGAAACATCTACAAGTTTAGGAGTGAAATATCTACAAGTTTGGGAATGAGATGTCTACAAGTTTGGGAATTTTGTTGACGAAATGCTATAATAACAGTATGATTATGCTAGTGATAAAGCATTAACAAGGTGGTAGTATATGCACAATTATTTAGAGCGGGTTGTAGAAAAGAAATTGGAAAAGAAGTTGGCATCGTCAGCAGTAGTCGTAGTTGTAGGACCAAAATTCTGTGGAAAAACTACAACGGCGCTAAGATATGCAAAAAGTGAACTTCGCTTAAACACTGCTACAGCAATCAAAATTGCGTCTATGAATCCTGCGGCTGTAATTGAAGGGGAAAAAACAAGGGTGATAGATGAATGGCAGACTGTACCTGAACTGTGGGATGAGCTTCGAGCCTATGCTGATGAGAATCCAGGATTTGGCCAATTTTTGCTTACAGGAAGCACGACACCAGAGGATAAAAGTAGAATCTTTCATTCTGGTGCTGGGCGTATTGTAAAATTGCTTATGCGCTCTATGAGTTTGTATGAGTCGGGAGAGTCCAACGGATTAGTTTCCCTGGAGGAGTTATTTAAGAGTGATATAGCTCTATATGATGTGAACAGAGATATGACGCTGGATAAAATCGCCTTTTTGATTTGCAGAGGTGGATGGCCAATGGCAGTAACAGCACCAGAAGAGGTTGCGGTAGAAGTAACGAAGAACTATTATACAGGACTGTTTAATTTTGAGTATAGCGATAATGAAAAGTTTCGAAGTAAGAAACCAGATGTAATGAAGATGGTTTTGCGGAGTTATGCGAGAAATATTTCAACGGAAGCCTCAATTCAGACCATTCGGAATGATATCATTGAAAAAAATAATCGGACAATGGATACAAAGACAGTCGATGATTATATTGAAGCCCTTGAGGACTTGTTTATTATTGAGGATATAGAGGCATGGTGCCCTAAACTACGAAGTAAAACCGTTGTTAGATCAACGCCTACAAGGCATTTTGTAGATACTTCTATTGCAACCGCAGCCTTAGGAATATCACCGGCGGACTTGATGAATGACTTAGAGAGTTTTGGCTTATTTTTTGAAGATTTGGCAGTTCGTGATTTGAAAATATATGCAGATGCGATTGATGGAACTGTATTACATTATCGCGATAGCTCAGGGCTAGAATGCGATGCCGTTGTGCATCTTGAAAACGGTAATTGGGGAGCCGTTGAAATCAAACTCGGGGGAGAGAAGTTAATTGAAGAAGGTGCTAAAAATCTCTTGAAACTGCAGTCTAATGTAGAAGGAACAAAACCGAGTTTCTTAATGGTGCTAACGGCGGTAGGTGCGGCATATAGACGAGAAGATGGGGTTTATGTTGTTCCGCTTAATTGTCTGAAGGCATAAAGGGGATTAGCTATGAAGCCTAGAACAGAAGTGAGTATGAAGCTGTATCATGAGCTCTTGGATCGAGGATATCCGGAGGAGTTTTGTGATCAGATTTCGCGTAATTTGAATACGGATTGGACTGCGAACCGGATGCTTGGGTATTTGTCTCATTACAAGAAGTTGCCGCTTGAGGAAATTGTGGATGAGATGCTTGCAATTTTGGCTGACCGCAATCGCATTATGGCGAAGAAAGAGATGGAAGCGACCAATGCGCGGTGGAACGAGATGATGTACAATGGTTTTCCGGTAGAGGATGAGTAGATATGAGATTGAAAAATGTGCTGATTGCGGTGAGCGATATGGAGCGTTCTATCGCTTTTTACCGTGACATCTTTGGGCTTCAGGTGATTCTGGACCAGGATGGCAATGTGATTATGTCTGAGGGCTTGGTGCTTCAGGATGCGCGCATCTGGAAAGAGTTCCTTGGCGCAGAGTTGGTGCCGCGCAACAATATGACTGAGTTGTACTTTGAGGAGCGTGATATCGAGGGCTTCGTGGAACGACTTGAGAATTCTGGCTTTGATATTGTGTATGTGAATCGGCTGATGGAGCAAAGTTGGGGGCAGAAGGTGGTGCGCTTCTATGACCCGGATGGCAATTTGATCGAGGTGGGGACACCGGTGTAGGATGGGAGGATTTCGATGGAGACATGGTTTTATGAAGTGGTTGCGATTGATGGAGACTACGCGAATCTGAGAAGAACGGATATTGAGTCATCCGATTTGAAGCTGGTTGCGCGAGCTTTGTTGCCGGCAGAGATTTATGAGGGTTGTCAGCTTAAATATGAGTTGATGCAGTATGAAATGATTTAGGGAAGGAGGCGCTGGTAGCGCCTCTTTTTTTGGTTAACAGTAGGGAGAATCCATTCTTGCTGGTTAAGTAATCATGCGGAAATGATGCCTTGCGCGCATATATCTTCCGTGTTAGGTAAGGAGCGCCTGGGAAGGTGCCCTTGCCGACGATTCTTCCGATTTGAGGCGATATCCCATGCGATAAGCGTTGCGTGGAGCATGATTTAGGTAGAGCAGGCTCATCATTCTATTATTTGCCGACAAATTCTCTTTCTCAATGCCATAATGCTTGTGTCGGCGGTAAGGAATCATTTTTTTATGTTATTTGGAGAAATTCATCTCCACGAATGCGCGGTGAATGCGCTATGGCAGGAAATGCTGCTAAAGCGTAGGTAAGAGATAGAATCGCATTTGTCCTTGCCTAATGAGGGGTATAAGGTTGGTCTCTTGTATTCCTTGTGCTATAATAACGGAGGATTCTATGATGCAAATGGGGTTCTCATTGGAGAGCAGCATCCAGATGATTAGCGATAGGAGAATAAATTATGTTTTATGTACCAGATGGCACGGAACTTTGTGGGTTCTATGAGTGCAGTGATTGTTCAAATAGATTTTTATCGTTGACGGTTGGTCCAGCGATTGTTTGTCCATATTGTGGGGAGGAGCCTGATATGGAGCTGGGACCGGATGATGAGGTGCCTACTGTAGTAGAGCACGCCAAGCTAATTCAGGTAGTTCGCGGGAGAGAGGAAGTTGAGAAAATGGATGCGCTTCTTTCTTTGGCGATTACCGGTGGAGATTTTGATTGGATTGATTAAAGGAAATGCGCTAAGTTTTTACAGCTTAGCGCATTTTTTGTTGTGCGCCTTGCGGCGCACCGTTCTATCATTTTTCCAAGTGGTCTACTCTGTGAAATCCTTGAGATACTGAGCGACAGAGCGTGTCATCTCCTGCGCAAAATCAGAGTTATATTTGCGGTCGCAGAAGGCTTGCATCCAGTCAGGGTAGCTCTTGGCGGTTGCCTTATAGGAGAAGAGGCGCTCGCGATATGTGCTGTCCATATCTGGGTAAGTGTTCTGACTTACAATCGCGTCAAGTGGTGCACGCTCTGGTTTTGGACGCTCTTTTTGCTGCTCGGTTGGCCGTCCAAATACAATCATGGCTGCTGGGAAGGTGTATTTTGGGAGATGCAGGAGCTCGCGCTGCTTCTCGCAGTTTTCCATAATATCTCCAATGTAGCAGCTTCCAATGCCGAGGCTTTCCGCAGCAGTTACGGCGTTCTGTGCTGCAATGTTGGTGTCTGATACGGCGAGCAGCAGGTCTCCTACGCCTGGGTGGCGTGGCTGACAATTGTTGTCTCGGAAGCCTTCGTACCACTTGCGGCAGTCTGCAACAAAGATGAGTACCATCTGTGCTTCTGCGATAAATGGCTGGTTGTCACAGGTTGTGACGAGGGCGTCTTTGAGGGCTTGGTCAGTGACATCTATGATGGTGTAGAGCTGCTGGTTGCCTGCGGTTGGTGCATTGACAGCAGCGAGTAAAATTTGCTCTTTTTCTTCTGCAGTGATTGGTTCGTCTGTGAAGACGCGGACCGATTTGCGGGTCATGAGTTCATTGATTGTATTGGTCATGATGGCCTCCTTTGGTGGTTTGAGGTTATTGTAACATATTTTGGCTTTATATACTTGAATTATGATATGTTGGGGTGTATGATGCTCTTTGTCTGCAGGGCAGACACATTTCTTTTTTATTCTTGTTATACATTTTTAGGCGATTCCGCCGTTTTTTCACATTTGTTTAGAAAAAGAATACATGGAAGTGAGACTTTTAGGGCGTTGCTTCGTGTGTTATAATGAAGGAGGAAATATTTGAAAAGAGGAAAGTTGTCAATTGAGATTGACAAGCTAACAGCATGTCTCGAAGATGCTACGGGAAGTCAGTTAGAAACGCTTGCGTACAGAATCGAGGATGAGAGGATATTAAAAGGTTTTACCAAAAAATCAGGGTGGTATGTAAATTGGGCAAAGCTATATAAGAAGTACGAGATTTATGCGTTGGTTTTAGAAGAGAGTCCATCGGTATTTCAAGGTTTGTGCGCAATTGAGAATGATTATCAAGCCAATGTCACGATATTACACTGGGCAGTTGCAAGCCCAAATAATAATTTGCAAAAGACTCAAGAGAAAAGGTATTACGGAGTAGGTGGGCATTTATTTGCAATAGCTCTAGAGGCTTCTATAAAGGCAGGGTTCCAAGGAGTTGTTGTTGGACATCCTACGAATAATAGGCTGTATGAGCACTATATAAATGAACTTGGGGCCAAACCTTTTGCGACATCTGCTTTATCGCGAAATTATGCTTATACAATTGTGTTAGATGGATTGGAGGCGAGACAATTATATGCTAAATATTCTTTTGAAGAAATTAAGGCACCTGTATCATAGAAATCCATATATAAGAGAATCTTTCCCATATGATATGAAGAGGGCGATTGAGTATGCGGATTCAGTGGGCAAAAGAGTATATGAATTGTCAGAATCTGAGTTAAATATGTTTTTGATTAAAAAGGTGTAGTGGCTGAGCTCTCTTGGTTTTCGTTGTGAGGCCAGAGGGCTTTTTGTTTAGGGGGATATGTATGGGAACTGGTTATATTTACAATTGTAGTTCTTGTGGCAAGCATTTTGCCGTGCATACGGGTGTGGGATATCTTTTCCCAAAGGTATATGCGGACATCGTTG
>JAZQQA010000115.1:0-8470 GCA_045628825.1 Agathobacter sp. | reverse complement strand
CTTATGAGATTATCTGGATATGACTCAAGTTCAATGAGCACATTACTTAGTAGTTTGAACGGCGGACGTTCAAATAACTCTTTGTATAATATTAATCTTGGCGATTATAGTATGATCAAGACTGGTTCATACGGAAAATTGTTGAAATCTTACTATTCGCAGGGATTAGATGAGACAGGTGTAGGAAAGGCAGCTGAGACCAAGAAGTCTTCAGCAACTTCAAAGGATTCTGCTAAGACACTTGCGGGTATCGAAGCAGCATCTGACGATTTGGTTGCATCTGCACAGGCTTTGTATAAGAGCACTGGTGCATCTCCATTCAAGGAGAAGAATGGCCAGATGGATACCGATAAGATTTATTCTGCTGTAAAGAATTTTGTAGAAGATTATAACAGCTTAATTTCTGCAGCGGATAAGAGTGAAACTTCAAATATCAAGAGTGCGACAGCTTCTATGGTTCGAAGTACATCAATGAGCCAGAGTGCGCTGAAGGCTATTGGCATCTCGATTGATGAGAAGACCGATATGCTTAAGATTGATGAGGAGAAGTTTAAGGGCTCAGATATGAGTAAGGTGAAGAGCCTCTTTAATGGTAACGGATCCTTTGCCTATGCAACTGCAGTAAAGGCTGCTGGAATTAAGAGCTATGCAGATTACGAGACTAAGAAGTCTGCAACCTATGGAAGCGCAGGTACTTATACCTACAACAATATGACAGGAGATATCTTCTCCTCACAATTCTAGAAGGAAAGCACAAAGAGCACGCATAATGCGTGCTCTTTTTCTATATGGTTATAAAGGAAAAAGGGTGAGAATTAGTCCTCGTTCTCCTCGTCCTCACTTACGTTGTATACCTGACGCTTACGAGCCATTGCATCGCTCTCAAGGTAATCATCATAGGTAGATACCTTATCGATGAAGGTTCCGTCTGGAAGGAACTCAATGATTCGGTTTGCAGTGGTCTGTACTACCTGGTGGTCACGACAAGAGAAGAGGATAACACCAGGGAACTTAATCATACCGTTGTTAAGAGCGGTAATACTTTCCATGTCTAAGTGGTCAGTAGGCTCGTCGAACATAAGAACGTTAGAACCCATAATCATCATACGAGAGAGAAGTACACGAACCTTCTCTCCTCCGGAAAGAACGCGCATCTTCTTGACACCGTCTTCACCAGCGAAAAGCATTCTTCCAAGGAATCCACGTACATAAGTGGCATCCTTAATCTCAGAGAATGTAGTAAGCCAATCTACAATCAAATCATCGGTATCGAAGATTGCGGTGTTGTCCTTAGGGAAGTAAGACTGACTGGTGGTTACGCCCCACTTGTAGCTTCCTTCGTCTGGCTCTAATTCTCCAGCAAGAATCTTGAATAAAGTAGTTTTGGCAAGCTCGTTACCACCAACGAATGCAATCTTGTCTTCGTGGTTCACGGTAAAGGAAACATTATCAAGAACCTTTACACCATCGATGGTCTTTGAGATACCCTCTACAAAGAGAACATCGTTACCGATAGAACGCTCTGGACGGAAATCGATGTATGGGTACTTACGGCTGGAAGGACGAATCTCATCAAGCTGAATCTTTTCAAGAGCACGCTTACGAGAGGTTGCCTGCTTAGACTTAGAAGCGTTAGCAGAGAACTTCTGAATGAACTCCTGTAACTCCTTAATCTTTTCTTCCTTTTTCTTATTAGCTTCCTTCATCTGACGAACAAGAAGCTGTGAAGACTCATACCAGAAGTCGTAGTTACCTGCGTAGAGCTGAATCTTACCGTAGTCCATATCTGCAATGCTGGTACATACCTTGTTGAGGAAGTAACGGTCATGGGATACAACGATTACGGTGTTCTCAAAGTTGATTAAGAACTCCTCAAGCCATGCAATTGCGTCCAAATCCAAGTGGTTGGTAGGCTCGTCGAGAAGCAGAATATCTGGGTTACCAAAAAGTGCCTGTGCAAGGAGTACCTTGACCTTGGTTGCACCAGGAAGATCAGCCATCAAAGTGTAGTGTTCTTCTGTTGGAACTCCAAGTCCGTTTAAAAGAGTAGCGGCATCACTTTCTGCGTTCCAACCGTCCATATCCGCAAATTCAGACTCAAGCTCTGCAGCACGAACACCATCCTCGTCAGAAAAGTCTTCCTTCATGTAGATGGCATCCTTTTCCTTCATGATATCGTAAAGGCGCTTGTTGCCCATGATTACAGTATCAAGAACGGTGAATTCATCATATTTGAAGTGATCCTGCTGTAAGAAAGAAAGACGCTGGCCTGGAGTGATGACAATGTCACCGCTGGTTGGCTCAAGCTGTCCTGATAAAATCTTAAGGAAGGTTGATTTTCCGGCACCGTTAGCACCAATCAAACCATAGCAGTTTCCTTCGGTAAACTTAATGTTAACATCCTCAAACAAAGCTTTCTTGCCAAGTCTAAGGGTAATATTATTTGCACTAATCATATAAAGCCCTTTCTATATTGGTTCTATTTCCTATTAATATGCAATCGTGTCTATTTTACCTTAAAAATTCCATTTTGCAAGTGTTTTATGGGATTCTAGGGGAGAAAATACATAGAAGTTCGGTTGGAAATGAAAGTGGCAAATGATATAATATTTATAATTGTGCATATTGTGAGGTAGCGATGTATAGCGAGAAATTGGTTGGGGAACTGGATTTGCCTGTAGGGCTTGCAGTTTTCGCATATGGGGACAATTGGAAAATTGATTGGGTGAACGATGCATTTTGCAAAATTATGCATATTCGAAAGACCTGGCTGTCAGACCGTACCCGTTTGGAACGTGTTGTGTATTCAAGAGATTTTGCTCTTCTTTTTAATACCATCGAAACGGTTGCCAAGGAAAAGGGGGAAAAGGAAGTACAGATCCGTTTGCGTGGACGTGGAAAGAAGAGCGTAAATTGGGTGAAAATGCAGTGCTCCTACCTGGAATCTGGGGAAGGATATGATTATTTGCAGCTTGTGGCCTGGAATATCGATGCGCAAAAGAATGCCGAGCATCAGTTACAGGTTACACGTACGCAGTATGAGATCCTTGAGGATGTGACCCAAGAGGTTTCTTTTGATATTGATGTGGTAGAGTGGACCAGCCTTTATTCAAGACGTGTTGCAAGACAGGTGCTTGGAAGAGAGGTGGAGGATCACTATATTCCATTTGATGAAGCGGTGCTATTCATTCATCCCTTGGACCGCGATTTGTTTATCCGTACCATCCGTGAAGCTGCCAAGAGTGAGACGACAGGTAGCATGGACTATCGTGTTTATCTTGGTCCACAGGATGTAGAGCCACGTTATACCTGGTATCGCGTGTTCTACCGCAGTCTTTCAGACGAAGATGGCGTTGTAACTCGTGTCATCGGACGTGGTTATAGCATTGAGCTTGACCGAGCGCTTCAGGATGAGGTTCGTAAGGATCCTTTGACCAAGCTTTTGAATAAAATGGAAACCATGAATGCAGTGCAAAGAGTGCTTTCTGAGCAAAAGGAAGGAATGCATGTACTGTTTCTTATCGATATCGATAATTTCAAAGGAATCAATGATAACTTCGGACATACCTTTGGAGATACTGTCATTTGCGATGTGGCAAATGCAATTCATAAGCAGTTTCGAAGTGATGATATCGTCGGTCGTGTAGGTGGCGATGAATTTTTGGTTCTTATGAAGGATGCGACGCCTGAGTTTGCAAAGGAAAAGGCGAGAATGCTTTGTGAACAGGTAAAGCGTGAGTATTCAGGTAGTGATACAACACAGGTTGTGTCAATTTCTGTAGGTCTTGCTTTTTACGGAAAGGATGGAGAAGACCTGGCCGCTCTTTATGATAAAGCGGATCAGGCCATGTATCGCGCGAAAAAGAGTGGAAAGAATGGATTTGCTGTGGCAACCAAAAGAGGAAGCAGGAATAGTGTGCCAGCAGCACTGCGCGACTTTGATGAGCGCCAGGAGGAATTGGGCGAAAAGGAAAGAGAATTCCTTAATTTTGGCTATAGCCTTCTGACCCATGCGAGAGACTTTGATGGTTCGCTTAATATGCTTTTGGACCGCATTATCAGCCACTTCGACTTGGAATTGATTGCAATATGCGAGTGTAACAAGAACGGGGACCTGCTGCTTACGAACTGTGCGGGCATCAATGCCAGTGCATACAAGGAACAGATTTTTCCAAGAGATGAGCTGGTTCCAGAAATCCATGAGAATGGAAAAATGTACACTGTGGTTCGTCCGGTTTTCATGCACTATGCAAAAACCGAGGATGCGCAAGATGTATATGAGGAACGATTAATCAGTGCGTGTGCCTTCTCCTATGACGGAGATAAAGAGGGACAATTGTATTTCCTTGCAAAAAGTGGGAAAGAGGCGTTTTCAAAGGTGGAGATTCGTTCCTTTGAAGAACTATCTCGTACCATTTCGATTTTTGTTTCCTTGCGCTATGGTGCACGAAAAAATAAGTCAAGAATACGGGAACTTAAGTCTACAGACCAGTTGACAGGTTTGTACAATTTTTCGGCATTTAAGGAAAGTGTGCGCTTTTTGCTGGCAGAAATGCCTCCAAATCGTGTCTACGCCTTAGAATATATGGATTTCAATAACTTCGGTTATGTGAATGAGAACTATGGTTATCAGGTTGGAGATGAGGCGCTTCGCCTTTTTGCCGAGGATATAAAAAGTCAGGATTTCTACTGTGTTGGATGCCATTTGTATTCCGATTTCTTCTTGATCTTTTCTATGGATGTGAACCGGGAAAACTTGATGAAGAAGATTGAGGCACAGCACCAGCGCTTTTCTGAGGTGCAAAGTGCGCAGTATCCAAATGGCGGTATGGGCATTACTGCGGGAGTTTATTTCATCGAGCAGTCCAATGTGGATGTGGAGCAGGCCTTTGAAAATGCCAATCTGGCATGGCGCGACGCAAAGAACAATCGTAGCGGAATTCGTTGGTTTGAGCCTAGCATGCGCAGGAAGAAGCTTGCAGATCAAAGGATTATTGCACAGTTTTATGAAAGCTTGTATCGTCGGGACTTTTTGCTATATCTGCAGCCAAAGTTTTTTGTGGGCAGTCGTGAGGTTTACGGTGCAGAGGCGCTGGTGCGCTGGAAAAATGTTGAGGGAGATGTGCTTTCCCCAACCCTTTTCCTTAATCCAATTGAGCAGATTGGCTATATCACGGAGCTTGATTATTACATGTTCGAGGAGACTTTGCGGCTCCAGGAAAAGTGGATACAGGAAGGCCGAAGAAATATGGTCATATCCACGAATTTTTCGGGGAAGCATTTCGAGGGCGATGGAAAGGATTTCCTGAACCGCATTCAGGTGATTTTCTCCAAGTATCGCGTGCCTGCAGCCTGTATGGAAATTGAGGTAACAGAAAGCGTTCTGGTTCGGAATAAAAAAGTGCTTAAAGACTGCATGACGGAACTTCGCCGTAGAGGCTTCCGTGTTGCGGTGGACGATTTTGGTACGGGATATTCGTCCCTTTCCATGCTTTCTGATATCCCTGCCGATGTGGTTAAAATGGATAAGGTTTTCATCGATCGTTTTGACAAGGATGTGGACAGAGAACTCTTAGGACAAATCGGAAAACTGGTTGAGCTTTCGGGTCACGATATCATTTTTGAGGGCGTGGAAACGGAGGAGCAGGAGCAGTATCTGATTGACCATGGTTTCCAAAAAGCGCAGGGATATTTATGCGACAGAGCGATTTCTGTTGCGGAGTTTGAGCAGAAATATCTTGTATTTGATTTTGAACAGAAAACAGAGGAGTAGTTTCCTTTACACCTTGGAATTTAAGTGGTAAAATGTTACTAACACTGAGCCTATTGGTAGGCTTTGTATCTATAAGGAGGAATGAAATATGCCTAGAGCAAAACAGTCTATGGATGGAAATACCGCTGCCGCTCATGTAGCTTATGCCTACACAGAAGTTGCTGGTATCTATCCTATTACACCTTCCAGCCCAATGGCTGACTTCGTTGATCAGTGGTCAGCAGAAGGAAGAGAGAACATCTTTGGCAAGACCGTTAAGGTTGTCGAGATGGAATCAGAAGCAGGTGCAGCTGGTACAGTACACGGTTCATTAGCAACTGGTGCACTTACAACTACATTTACCGCTTCACAGGGACTTTTACTTATGATCCCTAACATGTACAAGATCGCTGGTGAGCAGTTACCTTGTGTATTCGATGTATCTGCACGTACCGTATCTTCACATGCACTTAACATTTTTGGTGATCACAGTGACGTATATGCTTGTCGTCAGACAGGTTTCGCTATGTTATGTGAGACCAACCCACAGGAAGTAATGGACCTTTCTCCAGTTGCTCATCTTGCAGCTCTTGAAGGAAAAGTACCATTCATCAACTTCTTCGATGGATTCCGTACATCACATGAAATCCAGAAGATCGAGAAGTGGGATTATGCAGATCTTAAGGAAATGTGCCCAATGGACGCTGTTGAAGAGTTCCGTGCACATGCGCTTAATCCAAACCACCCAGCAGCTCGTGGTTCTCATGAGAATGGAGATATCTTCTTCCAGCATCGTGAGGCATGTAACACAGCTTATGATGCACTTCCAGCAGTTGTTGAGAAGTACATGGCTATGGTTAATGCTAAGCTTGGTACCAACTATGACTTATTCAACTATTACGGAGCTCCAGATGCAGAGCGCGTAATCGTTGCTATGGGTTCTATCAATGACGTAGCAGAAGAAGTAATTGATTACTTAACTGCTAAGGGCGAGAAGGTCGGACTTATTAAGGTTCGTTTATACCGTCCATGGTCTTCAGAAGCAATCCTTAAGGTTCTTCCAAAGACTGTTAAGCAGATCGCTGTACTCGACAGAACAAAGGAGCCAGGTTCTCTTGGTGAGCCACTTTACCTTGATGTTGCTACAACACTTCGTGAAGCAGGACTTAACGACATCGTATTAGTAGGTGGACGTTACGGACTTGGATCAAAGGATACTCCTCCTTCATCTGTATTCGCTATTTACAAAGAGCTCGAGAAGGATGCTCCAAAGGCTCGTTTCACAATCGGTATTGTGGATGATGTTACTGGACTTTCACTTCCAGAGGTTAAGCCAGCTCCTATTACTTCTGCTCCAGGAACTAAGGAGTGTAAGTTCTGGGGTCTCGGTGGAGACGGTACTGTAGGTGCTAACAAGAACTCTACCAAGATTATCGGTGACCACACAGATAAGTATATTCAGGCTTACTTCCAGTACGACTCTAAGAAGACTGGTGGTGTTACCATTTCTCACTTGAGATTCGGTGATCTTCCAATCAGAAGCCCATACTACATCAACCAGGCAGACTTCGTTGCTTGTCACAACCCAGCATACGTTATCCAGGGTATGAAGATGGTTCAGGACGTTAAGCCAGGCGGAGTATTCATGATCAACTGCCAGTGGTCAGATGAAGAATTAGCTGAGCACTTAAATGCAGAAGCTAAGAAGTACATTGCTGAGAACAACATTCAGCTTTATACAATTAACGCTATTGACAAGGCTATCGAAATCGGAATGGGTAAGAGAACTAACACAATTCTCCAGTCTGCATTCTTCAAGTTAGCTGACGTTATGCCAATCGACGAAGCAATCGACTTCATGAAGCAGGCTGCTAAGAAGTCTTACTCTAAGAAGGGTGATGCTGTCGTTGAGATGAACTACAAGGCAATCGATGCTGGTGTAGATGCTATCCATAGAGTAGAGGTTCCAGCTTCTTGGGCTAACCCAGAGGCAGATGCTCCTAAGGCAGCAAGAACTGGTCGTCCAGAGGTTGTTAAGCTTGTTAACGAGCTCCTTGATCCAATCGCTAAGATGGATGGAGATAGCCTCCCAGTTTCAGCATTCGTAGATTGCGTAGACGGACAGTTTGCTACTGGTGCTTCTGCATATGAGAAGCGTGGTACCGCTGTTATGGTTCCAGAATGGGATCCAGAGAAGTGTATCCAGTGTAACCAGTGTGCATTTGTATGTTCACATGCTACAATTCGTCCATTCCTTCTTTCTGATGCAGAAGTTGCAGCTGCACCTTCAAACATCAAGGTTGCAGATATGAAGCCAAAGGCTGGCGCTTACAAGTACACCATGAGTGTTACTCCACTTGACTGTATGGGATGTGGTGAGTGTATCACTGTATGTCCAACAGCAGCTATCCAGATGGTTCCACAGGAATCACAGGCAGCAGAGCAGCCAGTATTTGATTACTTAGTTGCAAACGTATCTAAGAAGACAGATGCAGGTATGAATGATCTTACTCCTAAGGGATCACAGTTCAACCAGCCACTCCTTGAGTTCTCAGGATCATGTGCAGGTTGTGCAGAGACTTCATACGCTAGATTAATTACCCAGCTCTTCGGTGAGCAGATGTTCATCTCTAACGCAACAGGATGTTCATCAATTTGGGGTAACCCAGCAGCTACTTCTCCATATACTGTTAACAAGGATTCTAAGAAGGGTCCAGC
>JAZQQA010000114.1:0-6659 GCA_045628825.1 Agathobacter sp. | reverse complement strand
AAGGCGACCTGTAGCATTGATACATGGTCCCAAAATGAAGCCAAAATGATAGGCCTTAATCTGCTCTGGCTCCAAGCCACACTGGCGAATCAACGCACGCAGTCCAAGATTACTGGTGTGATGAATACGCTTTAAACCTTCTTTTACCAGAATACGATTCTCCCCAGTTAAGCTCATGATATCGCCAACCGTGGCAAAGGCCACATTCTCCAGAAAGTCATAGGCTTCCTCTGCTGGGATCCCCAGCTTCTCGTAAAGAACCTGTACCATTTTCCAAGCAACTGCAGCCCCGCAAAGGTTCTTATTCGGATATGGGCAATCCTTCTGATGCGCGTTTACCACAGCATCTGCCTGGCTCTTTTTCTCGTAACGAACCCCATTCTCTTCATAGAATGGAATCTCATGATGATCTGTGACAAGAACTGTCATTCCAAGCTCTTTTGCAAGGGCAATCTCGTCAATGGCTGCGATACCATTATCACAGGTCAAAATAGTATCCACGCCCTCCTCATGGGCGCACTCCACCAAGCGCACATTCAGTCCATAGCCATCCACAATACGGTCTGGAATAACGACACTTGGCTCCACCCCGCAGCGTCGTAAGGCCTTTGTTAAAATATAAGACGACATGACACCATCGATGTCATAGTCACCAATAATACGAATACTTTTCCCAGAGCGAATCTTCTCAGCCAAAATATCCGTAAGCTTCTCTACATCAAGGAGCATGTGAGGATCGTGCAAATCCAAAAGTCCTCCATAGAGATACTTCTGCACATCCGATTCCTCCACAATATCACGGTTACGAATAATGCGTGCCGTCACCTGATCGATTCCAAAGCGCGCGCTCCATGCCGCGAAATCAGCCTTTTTCGCTTGTACTGTCCATCTAGTCATAGGTAACTCCCATCAAAATTAATCCTTGCGGTGGTGCTGTATAGCCCGCAGCCTGACGGTCTAAGGCAGCAAGAATTTCTGGTATTTCAGTGGCAGCACGTCTTCCATCCCCTACCTCAATCAAGGTTCCTGTCAGGATACGAATCATATTCTGCAAGAATCCGTCCCCTGTATAATCCAGCACAATCTCATCTCCCACTTTTGAAATGGTAATGTCAGTAATCGTGCGAACCGTAGATTTCTTCATCTTCTTATTACCACAGAAGCTTCGAAAATCGTGAGTTCCAAGCAAATAAGAAGCTGCTTTACGCATGGCATCCATATCCAGTGGTTGCTCATAATGGTAGACATAACGACGCGCAAACACATCCTTCGTCTTTCCATTGTGGATGCGATAACGATAGGTTTTTGATACCGCATTGTATCTGGCATGAAAACGATCATCCACCTCTTCTATGCTTGTCACAGCAATATCCTCTGTAAGATAGCGCTCAAACGCCTCCATAATTGCTTCCTTGGAAAACTGATTGTCTACATGAAAATTCGCCACCTGGCAAGCCGCATGCACACCTGCATCCGTTCTTCCACTTCCAATAACCTCTACTGGCTGTCCTGTCAATTTTCCTAGCAAATCCTGCAATTTCCCCTGGATTGTCAAATCGCTGTCTCCAAGGACCTGCCAACCTCTATATTTTGTTCCGTCATACGCAATTGTAATCTTATAATTGACCATTAAACCTCATTCTCCACCAAAGGGCGATGCTTCTTTGGACACCCATGCCCGTTAGTTCTATCTCGTATAGTCGCTGCCCATGAATTATTACAAGCATGGCATATCCACCACACCTTTTTATTATTACTTACAGTTACTTCTGAAGGCAACAGACTTCCATTCTTAGTTGGATGCCACTCTAATGCTAACTTTTTCCCTTTCACAAAAGCAAATCTACTAGAAGATTTGACAAACTCTCCAATGCGACATAAAATAAACTTATTAATAGAGCACCCGCCCAAAGGTGGGTTAGCTCCCTAGATTGGCAAAACAGTCCATCCAGATCTCGCTAAAGTATAAGGATGGGCTGTTTTTATTTTCGCTTATTATGTCTGTTTATAACATAGGTAAGCAATGCTAGTAACAGAACTCCAAAACTAATCATTATTCCTAGAACTCCAAGAAAAATCATAATCATTTCATAATCTGTCATAGCACCACCTCCCTTCTACTTCTAGTTAGGGAGATTACCGCACCTCATAACACGAGCGCTCATGCACTAATCATATCATATGCATATGGCCCATAATCCGGACACTTCCGCTTTCTCCTGCATTTCTTACCTACATCGCGGGCAGAAACAGCGACTCATCACATGATCCGCGCGGGCATCCCATTCTTTTCCACATTGCCTACACTTTAAATGAACCTTTTCCTTTGCACCTGTATAACCAGATGCAAGAATTGTTTTTCCACTCGCAAGATAAACCTTTTCACAAAACTTTTCAGCTCTTTTCTGAAGTTTTTCCTCCTCTGAAAGTGGTTCTGGACCCTTTCTCTTTTTAGGTTCGATTTTTTTACATTCGGGACATGGTCTATGATTAACCGCGGAATAATAAGTTGAGCGCCACTCATTTCCACACTTTTTACATCTCAACGTTACCGATGACGATGTGTTAAAGTAGTGTACCAACTCAATTTCGTCTGTTTCTATTTTTTCTTTTGCTGTGCGCTGCCTATGTTGTTCTGCATCCTCAAATGGCTCACACTCCTCTAGATCTAACGATGTAATATAAAAGGGCAATTCATCTGGCAACATATCCCAATTCACTTGCAACAAATATGCTTTGCGACCTTTTGCCTCATAAAAGATTTGCTCCTTATAAACCGTAGGTTCACAAAAATTGGACATCTTTATTTCAAGAACAGAACTTGCTGATGACAAATCACACAAAGCTAAGATTTTCTTATCTTCATGAACGACCAATTCCTGTGATAAGATTGCTTCTCCCTTGAACACTTCTGCTTTAATATACTCAATCATCGGCATCAAATCTTTTCTCAATGCCTCAATAAAAAGATTTACTTCTTTTTCAATCGTCTTATCTTGCGGCCTGTGAGTTATGACCAAACCATCATTGCTAAAACTAACAGGAATTACGTCGCGCTTCGACTCCAACGTTCCAACATATGCTAATTTCCCTTTATTATTAGCAAGAAACTCTCGTGAATCAACCTTCATTGCGCCTATCATCGTGTTTATTAGATTTTCGATTACCACTCCATTTATATTGGTCTGAAACTTCTTAAGGTAGCCCCCTTTTACGACAAATACCTCTTCAAGCCTGCAGCCAGCAGCAATTCTTGGTAGCGATTTCAAATGATATTTGAAGTTATTATATGTTGAGATATAGCTTGCAGGAATATAGTAATCGTCCGAATCAAATAAGAAAACCTTATTATTGGTAACTAACAGCTGTTGACCATTAAGCTTTTCAAACAGGTTCCATTCCAATACACAATCATTATTGGCTGAATGAACTTCTGTTATATTCTCGATTCCAAACAACTTACATAGATTATCTTTCGTAATATTTCCTTCTGCAAATCGCGATGAAATAATATCTCGCTTAAAATTATAAAATCTAAGTTGCTCAAAACCTCGTAGGTGATGTCGCTCAAAATAATGGCGAAGAAACCTTTCGTCTATGCCTCCATAGGTTAATATTGTGCGCGAATATAAATCAAAATCTTCTATTATTTTGTCAACTTCCTCTTGGGTCAACGCTTCCGTGCCAACAAGCAATTCCTCTGTGATTCCATTAACCCAAGTAGTTAGCACTATGTCATTTAACTCAAGAGGAAAATATCTGTGAAATAGTGCGCCTGTGTCAGGCTTATAGATAGCAAGTGATAGCAGATCATGTGATTTTGCGGACAGACCATTCGTTTCCACATCAAGAACCACATACTTTGAAGCATCAATCAAAGTCTTCTTCCCAATTGGGTCTATACAAGCGCATCTCGAACTCTCATTGTCATTTTGCATTTTCTCACTTAGGACACTTTTTGACCAATCTAACATCTGCAATCCCCTCAAATTAAAAACTCTATCTTCTACAAAAGATCTTCAATCTCATCGCTAGTCCCTACTGAAGCAGCACAATCTTTTTCGGCTACGGGAGTAAAGGCCGCAATGATTAAAATAATCACACCTAAAAACACAAATAAAATACCAAGCGCCATAGTCAATAAAGCACTCATGCCTACTCGGTCCAACGCTTCTGATAAACCAAATCTATTAATTGTGTCTGGATTAAGCAATGGTGCATATATCGATTGAAGAATTGCTCCTGTAATCATAAATGTTGCACCACTTAATACTCTACATAATTTTCTCATTTTTCACCTCTATATTTCTGTATAATCCACATTAGTATATTACCAAATAACTAAATTGCATGCGTCATTGCATTCTTATGTTCCATTTGATTTTGAGGATTTAACTGGTAAATCTATCATTTTTCTTTTTTTATTCTAACATATTGCTTGGTGGAATTGAAAAAGTTATAATATAGGAAAATAGTATCATACAGGAGGCAGGAGATGCACGTATTTCAACCTTTTTCATTAGACTCGCTGGAGATGAACCCATTTACTAAAATTGGAAAAGAGTGGGCACTCATTACTGCAGGAAACAAAAGCGAATACAATACCATGACCGTAAGTTGGGGTGGTATGGGTGTTCTTTGGAACAAAAATGTCGCATTCATTTTTATCCGTGAATCAAGATATACTAAGAAATTTATTGACGAAGGTGATTTCTTCACCGTCTCATTCTTAAATGAAGATTACCGAGATGCGCTGAACTACTGTGGCGCACATTCAGGAAGAGATGAGGACAAATTCGAGAAGGCCGGTCTTACTCCTGCTTTCCGTCATGGCATTCCTTATCCAGACGAGGCCAACTTCGTAATCATGTGTCGTAAGATGGCAGAAGTTGAACTTACAGAAGACGCCTTCATTGATCAGGATATTGCAGAAAAATTCTACAAGGATGGCGACTACCACACCATGTATGTGGGCGAAGTCATTGATGTAATGGCAAGATAAAAAGGTAATGGGCTGGTTCAAACGAACCAGCCCATTTTTATTATGACAACGCAGTTGCCTGCTCCTTCATTTTATATTTTTTATCAAGGAATCTCTTAGCATCTTCTATTGATACTTCTCCGCGCTTTTCCTTCTCAATATATTCCAAAAAATCTGCAGTTGGTTCAAGTCCATCGACTTTAATCATACCAATAGCATAATCCCAAGCTTGTGCACTAGTCATAAAAGCATATTCCTCCTTTATTCAGACTACCAGCAAGATTAGTATAGCTCATATTGTCCCTTTTTTCTATACCACGCTCTTCGTTTATTTGGAAATAAAATGGACCGACTCCTTACGGAGCCGGTCCATTTGCTTTATAGGGAACGAATATACGTTGGAACCTAATCTTATGCTTCCTCTTCTTCCTTAGCCTTCTGGGTGTTCTTGTATACTGCGTATCCACCAGGGATAAGAAGGAGAAGTAATAACCACCACCAGTTAATGTGCTTTGCTGCACCTGCTGCAAGTGGAACATCCTCGTCACCAAGAGCTACTTCCTTCTCAGTTTCTGGAGCTGCTGCAAGTGGAGCTGCCTCTTCGGTAAGCTCTACAACTTCTTCAACAACACCCTGATCAGCCACTGGAGTTCTACGAACTGGAGCAACTGGAGCTGGAGCAAGTACTGCTGGCTCTTCAGGAACGATTGCTGCTGGAGCTGCTGGCGCTGGAGCTGCTGCTGCAAGAGCTCTCTCATATTCAGCCTGTGCAGCTGCAAGTGCTCTTCTATAAGTTGCATCAGCGTCGTCTGCATCCTGTCTAGCCTTCTTTGCTACTGCATCCGCAGCATCTGCGGCATCCTTTGCATCACTTGCTTCCTTCTCAAGTCTAGCAAGTTCATCAGCCGCAACACTTGCCTTATTAAGGAGTGCCTTTACGGCTGCTTCTGCTGCTTCTGCCTTTTCAAGAGCAATGCCTGCTACTTCTTCTGCAACTGCTGCTGCATCTGCCTTAGCCTTAGCATCTCTATAAAGTCCCTGAGCAATTGTTAAATCAATCTTTCTACCAGCTACGATAACTTCATTAACACCAGTGTTGATCTGTGCTGCAATGTATGCTACATGTGCTGCGTTGTATGCAGCTGTTGCAGCATCATCTGCAATCTTAGCAACATCTCTAATTACAGTCTGTGCTACTGCAACTTTCTCAAGTCTTTCCTTCTCAGCCTTTGCTGCATCAAGCTTGTCCTGAGCTGCCTTTACTGCCTGATCGTATACAGATGCCTCTTTGTGCTCGCCATACCAATATACTGGGAATCCAAATACTTCTCCTGCCTTATACCAACCATTTACGGTCTGCTCTGCAAGGAATGCATCTCTAGCATTTTCTGCTTTTGCTAATTCTTCCTCAGCTTTCTCTACGGCATCATTTGCAGTCTGAAGCGCTTCATCAGCCGCCTCATAGGCAACCTCCTTGCTTTCAACGTCTGCCTGCATAATGCCTACCAATCTGTTTGCAGATGACTGGCTTCCTGATGCCAGAAGAAGTTCTCCTAAATACTGAGCTCTATCATCAGTCAAAGCCTCCTGAGACATATTTGTAGCATCTCCTACAGAATACTCAGTAGCTGTTACATAAGAAATCTTCCATGACTCCTGAACAGCATCCTGTGTCTTC
>JAZQQA010000113.1:0-7201 GCA_045628825.1 Agathobacter sp. | reverse complement strand
CGCCTCATGCTCATCCCCAGCATAACGCTCCTGCATTTTTCCAAAAGCCACAATCTTCTTGGCAAAGGTCATGATCTCGTAGCGAAGACCAGAGCCCTCAAATGGGAACTCATAGACCTCTACCTGATCTGGATTCTCATGGTGGACTTCAAAACGCCTTGTCAGCCACCATGGAGCCTGCGCCACGATATATCCACGCTCACCCGAAATCGTAAGCGATCCCTCTGACTTCACACCAAGGCCCGTCTTCACCGTCGCAGATGCATCTGGAAAAGTAATCACTGCCTTGGTATATGCATCGGTTCCCACAACATTCGGTGAGGACCAGATATAACTCTCCCTGCTATCTGTTCCAAGAAGCTTCACGATTGGCAAAAGTGGATAGCTACCAAACTCCGTAAAACTACCGCCGTATGGGCTCCACGCCTCGCGTCCACCACATGCCGAAAGTCTGGAAAAGCAAGCCTCAACATCACGCACTTTTCCAATTACGCCCTTCTTCACCAAGGTAATGAGACCCTCAAAACCCGGGCAGCTTGCGGTCTTAATGGCTTCCATGCACACGACCTTCTTCTCCAAAGCCAGGTCAAATAACTCTGCTGCCTGCTCGACCGAAAAGGCAAATGGCTTCTCGCACAATACATGCTTGCCAGCCTCTAAGAACTGCTTGGTATATGAATAATGAAACTCGTGAGGAGCTGCGATGTAGACAGCATCTACACTGTCCAGAAAGCCTTGCATATCATCGGTTAATTGCACCGATTCCTCCACACCATTCTTCATGGCAAAATGTCTCGCATTGCCAAGATGTGGATTATAAATCGCAGTTAAGCTCACCACCGGAACTTCCTTGCATTCTGCTATAAAACGAGCTGCAATACGCCCTGTTCCTACTACTCCAAGTCGAATCATTGGTAACCTTCTTTCCGTATCCCTCTTGGAATACATCATATGAAGTATTGTACCACATTTTCCCATGTAAAGGGCGATTTTTCTATACTACGCTTGCACCAACGTAATTTCACTACAAGTATATTCCCAGCAATATCTCGATTGCTTCCTCTTTCGTTATCATAAGCCCTAGTTGCTCGATTCGAACTTCTTCCCCCTCAATCTCTGCAAGAAATCTTTCTATACAATTTTTTACAAGGCCACCTACTCTAATCTTCTCATCCGGATTCACAATCTGAAGCAGTCGGAATACATCATTTTTATGCTTCTTTAGATCACGCTCGTTTACATGCTCCCCAACTGCCTTTCTATGTTTCAAGTCTAACCAAGCATACATCTTAAACGGGATAATATAATTTTCAGCAAGAACACTAACCCCCGCCACCGTCTTCCTGCCTTCCAACATGAAATTGTAAAAATCTTCATTAAGCAGAATGGCCGAAAGGCTTGAAGTGTCATCATCTATATGTATAGGAATAATACCTGTTTCTACATCCAAATGATACCCCGGCTTCCGCGAAAAAAGTTCTATCATGATGGGATATCCGGCTTTTGGCTCAGTAAAGCGGTAAAAATGCATATCGTCACTATTCTTCCAGCCACACCTATACTCACCCTCTTTTATAAAATTCCAAAAGGTCTTTGAAAACGCTTCTTTCCTATCCTCTAAGATAAGAATCATATCTATATCCTTCGTAAGCCTAAAATCGATATCTGCTTCACTCATAAGAATGTCGCAAGCGGCACCACCTATCACCGTGTAGCAATCCTCAAATCCTTTGAACTTTTCGCGGAACAATTCCATTCCAACTACCATTCATACTCCTTCATGAATCTATTCAGTTCACTCTGAACTCGTTCGTCGTCAATATCCGACAACGACATCGCCAGAGAAACTGGATCCACCATACCTCTCCTTGCAAATAGCAGAGGATCATACTTCCACAGTTCAACCATGACAGTATCACTACTCTCCTGCCATTTTATATCTACTTCCTTTAAGTCTTTGACTATCTCATCATCTTTATCAACAGCACGAATCGTGATTTTCGGTTCTCCCAATAAACTCACTTCGCTAAGCGCGCTCTCTCCTGCTGTCACCAATTTATTCAAATCTCCCACTTGCTCCACGTACACCCTTTTTTGAACTGGGGAAATAAGATACTCCATAGCCTTCGTATATAATTCATATCCTACTGCAACTGTTTTCATATGTACTTCTTTACCATGTTTTTCCTCTATAATGAGGCCCATCGCTTTTAGCTGCTCAGAAGCACGTGTGATTGAAGTTCTTGTTAACCCCAGATCAGCCGCCGCCTGCTTTTTCAAGACATATTTATGAGGATAATTATATAACAGATATAAAAACAGACATTGCGTAGCCGGCATCATCTTATCTGCCACTACACTATGCACCGCCTTAAGGTTATTTCGTAGCATTAATCCTAGAAATGGGAGATAAATTTGATCCGAACCCGCAATAAAAGGAATGCGTCTTTCAAGCAATGCATCTCGCTGAAGCTTGGTTAGTCGCTCAAACCAGAAGGCA
This sequence comes from Agathobacter sp., assembly GCA_045628825.1. Taxonomy (GTDB): domain Bacteria; phylum Bacillota; class Clostridia; order Lachnospirales; family Lachnospiraceae; genus Roseburia. The sequence continues at coordinate 4,701 of JAZQQA010000113.1, read as the reverse complement.
ACTTCGCATCCCATTATCTCCTCGAGAATGGCAAGCTGCTTACTTAACGCAATAGCTCCAAATCTATCATCAGAAGAAAGCTTCACCAGCATAAACGATAACCCGTCTATATTGGCTCGATAGAATTCCCTTCCCGCTGTCATATACAGCGCCAATCCCTTCACCCCAGTTTTTTCCATTTTACAGTCAAGACCAAATGCGGCACAGATAACATTTTCTCTCATTAATATCGCCTCAATAACATTTTTTATTCATAATAACATCAGTGATGTTATTATTCAAGTTTTTATGTTATCTTTCTTTTGTCACGATTATTGTATAGACAATATGGTCCCCAACAAAATAGGGAGCCACGAGGGCTCCCGTCACACCTTCTATACTACGCTTGCACCAAATGGCATCAAGGACAACTTCGCAATTTTGAAGAACTGCTTTCCAAATGGAATTCCAATGATTGTGATGCACCAAAGGCATCCTACCAAAGCGTTCCCGATTGCCATAGGAAGTCCAGATACCAGGATCCAAATCAAGTTGGCAATGAAGCTTACCCCGCCTCCGCCATAGACAATTTCTTTGCCAAATGGCCAGAAAGAAAGGCCTGCGAACTTAAAGCACTGTCTGCCAATCGGAATTCCAATAATTGTGATGCACCATAAGCATCCTGCTAACAGCCAGCCAAGACCGCTGGCGAAACCACCAAAAATAAACCATAATAAATTGCCAAGAAACTTCATATCGCTACCTCCTGCTTTTATATATGTATTATTTCATAAGAAGGCAAACCATCCCATGAACTCGTAGGTCAGGAAACGGTCTTCTCGAACTGCTTCTCGCAGTACTTCTCAAACTCCAGGTGCTCGGTAAGAAGCGATACCATCTTCTCTTCCAGTGATGCAATGGTATCCGCTTGGCCAGCCAACGACTTCATCTGCTCCAAGGAACAATACATGCTCTTGTACTGCTCCACCTGACGTAAGTATTCATTTCTGGTTGCTGTGTCCAGTGCTGCACTTTGAAAAACACTTTGTGTTCTTTCACTCTGTGCTGCAAGGGCAGCAAGTAAATCGCTGATGCTTTGGTTGTTCATATATTTTCTCCATTCGTTTCTAGAATTCTTCCGCTCTTTTACGCAGTTCATCAACGCCATCCACAAACTGCGTCACATCCATCTCATGATACTTGTCATACATCTCCAGATACGTCTCGATACCGACATTGCTCGTAATCATTGCGTATGGTATTCCCTTATGCCACTGATAATATGCCAAAGACCAACCAAGCCAAAACTCTCGACTTCTATCCAAGGTAATATAATCTGGCGATGCCACTTCTCCCCCAGCCTCACACATTAAATCATAAGCTAACTCTCGTCCTGAACGACCCATAATAAGAAATGGATCCCCTACCGCCAAACGTTTTGAAATGGGAGAATCTAGAAACCGTCGGTAAAACTGATGCAACTCTACCTTATAAAAATTAGTTCCCGCATCAAACATCCATCCAACAACCTTCTGTGCGCGCTGCACCATATCAGAATCATATGCGTACACCCTCAGCCCTCCATAATGAGTTCTCTTGCTATACGCAAGATGTTTATGTCAACAATATACGTGTATGCGTATTTGCTGTTATAATTATGGGCCTGCTTTACGCAGGCCCACACATTATTAGCCCCTTCTTACTTCATTTACATAAAAAACATGTTCATCTTGCGCGCTTCGTCTTCCATCTTCTTACGTTGCATCGCAAGCGCATATTCCTGAATGGTCTGCTTTTTCTTCTGCTCCGAAATCGCTTCTGGATAATCCAAATCGCCAATACGACTCTTTGCGCCAGTCAGATTGTAGGATGCATTCGCATTATAACTCTGCGCATAATCAAACGCATTATACTGCGCACCCATCTTGCCTCTCGCCTCAGAAAGCTTATCCAAGGCATCATCGATGGTCTGAAGATTAAAATCCTTGGTAACATCAAAATCCGCAATACCAAGCGCTTCAAGCGTAGAACTTACCGTCGTAAATCCCTTCTCACTTCCATCTGCATTCACCACCATATCAAACTGTGTCTCAGATCCATCCAATAGCTTCTTGCCATTGTACTCTGTCTGGTCCGCCATCTGGCTAATGCCTTGCTTCAGTTGATCAATCTCACCCTGAATCGAACGCTTGTCAGAATCCGAATAAGTTCCATTCTTAGCCTGTACCGCAAGCTCCCGCATGCGCTGAAGCATATCCGTTACACCAGACAATGCCCCATCCGCAATATTAAGGGCATCCTTTGCAGAACCCATATTATTGGTACCCGCATTCATGCCGCCAATCTGACGATTCTCGCTCTCGATAATGGAAAGCTCAGCCGCGCCATCTGCTGCAGTGTTAATTTTCTTTCCAGTTGCAAAACGACCATAGTCACTATAGCCACTTGAACCAATGCCTGTAATTCCGCTCATACATCATGCCCTCCTTTGAGGTCAATATAGCATGGATTTTTGGAATGTGCAAGTTGTATCAGTTGCGGTCTTCAGCGCCACTCACTGGACCGCCTTATCATATTCCTCTTCTGAATACAACTGAATGATTTGATCTTTTGCAATTCCCAAAGCAATCATATTCCGAATTGCCCGAATCCGTTCTTCTGCTTTACCTTCTGCTCTGCCTGCCACACGGCCCATATTCTCAAGCCTCTCTGCTACATCGCATACCATTTGAACGCTCCCACTTTCAAACCTATAATGTGTACTTCTTCAATTTGGAAAACACATTGACTACATCCGCCACCGGTGTTATCCTAATAATACAAAAAAGGTGCTACCGATGACGGTTGCCTGAAATAATGAATTTTAGCTATAAGTAGCCGCTCATGTTTTCGAAGACAGTGGGTGGCTACTTGCTTGTCTAGGAATCATGCTTTCCATGCATGAATCCTAGACTATAAAAGGTCACTGCCAGTTTGTCTAATCTGCAATTCCAAACTCTTTATAAAACCTCTTTCTGGCCGCCTCATCTACTGTCGCCTTTTCAATATCATCATATCTCTTCGCGGCGAGCAACTTACTAATCAAGCTTGCCAATTTTGCTTCGCCTTCTATCTTACCTTCTGCTCTGCCTGCTACACGGCCCATATTCTCAAGCCTCTCTGCTACATCGCATACCATACTCACTATTCTTCCCCCGCCTGCTCCAACAGCATATGTAAATATCCCTCTAGTCGTCCACGATCACGCGCACTCATCTTTTGATATGCCTCCAGCAAAAAGCCCTCAGTGGAATCCGGACTCACAATATAGTAATCCATATTTCTGCTCTTTGTACTCTCGCTTACTGTTCCCGACAAAAGCTCATCTGGCTTCATTCCAAGCGCATTACAAATCTTAAGCAAGTTCTCAGAAGAAGGATTTGTCTTCTTTCTCTTCCAATCACTAATGGAGCTCTCCGCAATTCCAGTCAGTCTCGAGAGTTCTTTCTGAGACATGCCGCGGTCTTTAATTGTTTCAAAAACTTTCTCACTAATTGTCATTTTGTCCCTCTCAATCAGGTGAACAAATCAGGCGCATACTGACTACACTTCTCTATTGCTGTGTCTTCATCGATTTCAAACTCATCCATCAAGATCTGAATAATTTCTTCTTTGCTTTTTCCTTGCTTTTGGTATATTTTTATAGCAGTTTTGTATGAACCCTCTTCATAACCTTCCTCACGAATTCCCTCTACAAAAGCCTGCTCATCAAATTCCGTCAAACACATCTCTTTTACCTCCGCTTTATGCTTAAGCAAAAACTCCTTGAGGACACCTCTCTCAATGCACTGCTCCACAGCCACATCAACAGCTTCCTCAAGTTCCATAGTCTCAGAACACTTGCGAATCAAGCCAATCAATATCATGTACTCCTGTAGCGGACGACACGACTTTAACAATGCGTCATTCTTACCTTCATTAAGGTTAATCATCGTTGCTGTCCACTCAAACTCGCCCGACTCATCTGGGTGCATAAAAGAGTTCGTCAGTCGAAGCTTCACACAGCTCGGTTGCTCCGCCGCTCCATTATAAAAAACTGTATAGGTCGGTGTAGGAATCGGAATCAACTTCTTCCCATAGATATTAAGCTTGTTCTCTGTAATATAACGGTCATACATCTTGCCAAAATACATCATTCCACGCAGTGGCATATTTGGATTAAACGTGCTCTGCTGCTCCCACAAACTTAGATAACTATCCAGCATAACAGAAACATCGTTCTTCATTCCAATATAGATTACATCATCAATCGTATAAATAACGATGTCATCCACATCCTCGTGCTCTGTCCCCCGCAACGCATTGTAAAGAGACAAGATATTCTCCTTGTACTCCTCACTGCCAAATAGCATGCAAAACAATCTATCCTTGTATTTCTTATTGACCATTCTTCTCCTCCTCATTATAGCATACGCGAGTGAGCAATAAAACAATGTTGGGCCAGAAAATTGCATAGCTCAACGCCATTCGTTTATGCGTATTGCACTGTTGCATATTATCACCTATACATCGCGTTGTCAATCGCTTCTTCCAACACCATTCGTCTTTGCGTATTTCCACATATAAACCAAGGGCCCACATCCGTAGGCCCTCGTCACATCACACCTTATCAATTGTATTCACATCAGGCACCATACCAATAAATCTGCCCAAGCAAACCAAGTTCATGAACTCACCAACAAT
>JAZQQA010000112.1:0-25158 GCA_045628825.1 Agathobacter sp. | reverse complement strand
CAAAGTATCCATGCTGCTCTTCATACCTTCCATAGATTCTGTTACCTGTGACATGCTTGCACGTCCATGGTCTGCAGCAATCATGGTTTCTTCAATATTCATAAGGGCCTGTTCACCAGCCTCACTGGTATCAGATACAACTAGGGCAAGGGTAGTTGCATTTTCTGCAATTACGCCAATGGAATCTACAAGTTCATCCAAATTCTCGCGCATCTGTCCCATGGCATTGGCCTGGCCGGTTGCAGATACATGAAGGTCTCCAGAGATCTCGTTGCTACCCTGTGCCTGTCTGTTAATCACATCAGAGATGTTCATAATCGAACCAATGGTGCCACGCATAACCTCCATGAATCGCTGCAAGCTGCTTGCCATAACCGTTACTTCATCGTTACCCTTTACTTCTACCTCAGCCGTAAAGTCACCTTCTGTAACAGATACAATGGTGTCAGTAAGCTTCTGGATTGGAGCCGTAATCTTATTGATCAAAATAATAAGGACAATGCCAAGAATTACAACATTGGCAGTTCCAAGTCCAAAAAGACCAATACCAAGTGTCTTCACTCTACTAAATACATTCTTCTCTAAGGCACGTGCAAGCACCATCCATGTAGTGCCTTCAACTTCCTCATAGCTTACCATGTAAGTGCCATCCGCTGACTGGATCGAAGTATATGGTTCCTTTCCTTCTACTGCAAAATTGATTGCGTTCAGATAGAAGGTGTCGTCAAGCTCCTCTGCAGTTTTTCCAAGAAGCTCTGTATTGGTACTTGCCAAAATGGTGTTGGTACTGGTATCAACGATAAAGGCATCTCCACCGCCTTCCACCTCGATTTCAGACACCACCTGTGCCAAAATACCAAGACTAATATCAACGGCGTAAATACCGCCCTTTCCATTGACTGTTTTTGAATTCTGCGTCGCGGTTACGACATAGTCCCCTGTGAATTCATCCACATATACATCAACGAAATTCAGACGTCCATCGCCCTTCTTACCTTGTTCATAATATACCGTCTGACGAGGATCATCCTCTGGAACCCATCCAGAAGCATCTACTACCTGTCCATCATCCGTAACAATATAGATACCATTTGGGAAATCCTCGTAGGTGCCAAGGAAGAATTTCTCATACTGCAAAAGCTCTTCTTCTGACATATGAAGCTTTTCCATGGTGTCAAAGGCCGCCTGCAAGGTTCCAACATTCTCATTCTTCCAAGCCTCTACCTGATTGGCACTATTTGCAGCCTGTCCTTCCAAGGTCTCCAACGTCTGATTCTCAATAATATTTTTTGCCGCAACATAGGCAATGATATTCATGGTAAACAGCGCTAGAATGACAAGTGGCAAAATAAAAAACATGAGTTTTTTTCGGATACCAAACTGTTTTTTCTGCATAAAATCCCCCTAATACGTATTTATTATTAGTACTATTTTACCAAACCCACATCCTTTACACAACAACATTTTGTGCAAGGTAAAATCCATCTACATGCGAAGCAAAAGCTCCTTCTCCACAACTTTTCCATCCCGCATATACATTCTTGGAACACGCTTACTTACTGCGCAAGTCAACTCATAAGGAATGGTTCCCGCAAGTCCTGCCAGTTCATCTAAGGAATTCTGTTTTCCAAAGATTTCCACCTCGGAGCCCACATCCACGGTAGGCATATCTGTAATGTCAATCATGCTCATGTCCATACAAATTTTACCACGCTGTGGAGCAAGTCCTGCCTTGGTCATCACCTGACATTTGTTGGATAGCGCGCGGAAAAATCCATCGGCATATCCATAAGGAAGGACACCAATGCGTGTCGTCTTATCTGTTTTAAAAATACCACCATAGCTAATTGCTGTTCCGGCAGGATATATCTTAATGGTGCTAATGGTTGTCTTAAGACTCATAACAGGAAGCAGGCCAAGCTGCTTTGCATATTCGCCGTATCCATAAAGAAGCAATCCTGGACGCACCATATCAAGATAGGTCTTTGGATATTTTGCAACCGCACCGGTATTGGCACAGTGACGAAGAGCAAATTTCTTCCCCATCTGTTCTTCTACTGCTGCAATCACTCTCGTAAAGAGATCAAACTGATGGTCCGTATAAGCCTTAGCTTCATCTCCTTCTTCGTCGGATAAGGCAAAGTGGGTAAAAACGCCTTCTGCTTCAAGCCCCGGTAAACTGCAGGCATGCACAATGCCTTTTACCCCGGTCTCAAAGTGCTCTTCTTCCACAAGATATCCAAGTCTTGACATTCCTGTATCTACCTTGATGTGAATTCGAAGGGTTTTTCCAAGCTTCGCGGCCTCTTCACTATATTCAATGGCCTTGGCCTCACAAGTCACTGCTTGGGTAATATCAAGGTCAATCAGTTTTCCTACCTGCTCCTTAGGTGTATGCCCAAGAATCAGGATTGGAAGCGTGATGCCATTGACACGAAGCTCTGCTGCCTCATCAATGCTACTCACCGCCAGATATCCTGCGCCAAGCTCCTCCAGGGTCTTACTTACTTGAATGGCACCATGCCCATAGGCATCCGCCTTTACCACACCAACGAATTTGGCATCTCCCATGCGATTTTTTAGAATCGTATAATTATGCTTTAGAGCATCCAAATCAATTTCTGCCCATGTTCTCTTCAGAGTCGATTCCATATTTATCTTCTCACCTTCCCGTGATACAATTATTGTATCTTAGTATATAACAATCGTTTCGCAAGGAGTATTGCCATGCCACAAGGAATAAGTTTTGATGGATTAGTCCAAGCTATTGATCGTATTTCTATTGTATCACAAATTCCACTTTCTATCTTAGAAGAAAATGGAGAAACTGTATATTGTGTTCCAAATTCCTATCATCATTACCTAAATCAGACTTTGGCAAAAAAAGAGATTGATGTCTACAAGCAGTGTGCCTTGCAGGAAAATTTCCCACTTATGCACGATTTGGAGCTCGGACTCATCATAGGGCTCATTCCAATTACAAATAGTCAGTATCTTTTTGTTGGTCCAATTGGGCCAAACCCTGTATCTTTTGAGAGCCTAAGCTCCCACTACGGGCGTTTACTTACCCACAATGAGATGCTCGCCATTTTTCACATTCTGAATCAATCTATGAAGTGCGATTCTGTGCGCTTTGCTAACATCTTATCCAGTCTGTCCTTCTCACTGCATCAGGATAATATTCTTCCTATGGAAATCATCCAACGCAGTTTTTCCAAAGGGCTGTATGATGCGCCTGACAATAGTCCTGTTCCTGCAGACACTGTACCACTCAACACAAGGGAGCAGGCAACCTCTCGCACGCTTCCCGTGGATATGGAATCCGTACGACTTTTTGAATCCAACATTGTTGCTGCCATTTGCTTTGGTAATCTAGATGCCATCGAGGGCATCTGGAACAGTGCACATCTTGCTACCAACGAATATCTGGACAGCCCCGATAAGTTTCAGCAATACTTTACCATTCCTATTCTGACGCTCATGAGCCGCGCCGCGACTTCCTCTGGTGCAGATGCCGGAAAAAGCTTCTTCGTTTTTGATGATGCTATGAGTAAGGTCAAAAATGTCAAGCATCTGTCGGATGCCCTCACTCTATGCATGGAAGCCTCCTTTCAATTCTGTAATCTGGTGCGTGATGCCACGGGGCGAAGCAATCTACCAGAAGCCTGTCGTATGTGTGAGAGCTACATCAACGACCACATTGCCGAAAAAATCACCGCCGACGATTTGGCCAAGCTCTGCGGATTATCCAAGAAAAAAATGTATGAAGTATTTGAAGCCTACTTCCATACGACCATCAACGATTACATTCAGCGCGTGCGACTAAGACGGGCAAGAGTCTTGATGGAGTCGTCCAACTACACATTGGCACAGATTAGTTCTGCGCTAGGCTACGCAAGCCAAAGCTATTTTACTTCTGTTTTTTCTAAATATTATGGTTACACACCTGGAGAGTACCAGGCCATGAAAAAATATGAGGTGTTCCCAGAAGGGACTAACATAAAATAAGTCAAGCTTAATTTTACATATTAAAAAAAACGGACCATATGGTCCGTTTTTTGTATGTATTATATGATATATCCTATTTTTTAGAAGAACATCTCGTTCATCACAAGCGACAGTGGTGCCATATGCGCTACCGTATCTGCCAACTCGCTACGACTTATAAACTCTGTATTCTCAAAATTGTGATACAGCTTAAATATCTCCTTGAAACGATCCAAGAATCCTGGCACATCAAACAAGTAACCACAGACAATAATCTGATCTGGGTCCACAAATTCTGCAGTATTTGCAACGCCATGCGCCAAATGCTCTATACGCTCGTCAATAATCGCTTGAAGCGAAGCGTCTGGAATACTAGCCCATTCTTTGGTGTTCTTGTAGGTCATTTCATTGCCTGCTGCAAGCCACGCTGCAAGACCTGGCATAGAATCTTCCTCATATGCGTCTTTGATTGCTCGCATGATAGCATGGGTTGAAATCACAGTTTCCAGGCAACCTCTCTTTCCACACTTACATAGAAGACCATTGCGATCTGTAATATTGTGTCCAATCTCTGCTGCAGAGCCTGTGGCCCCTTGATAGATTTCACTATCAATAATCATAGCCGCACCAACACCAGGTCCCCACTTAATGAGTAACAGATGATCCTTCTGTCGACCTGTGCCAAAAATGATTTCTGACTCTGCCCAAGCCTTCACATTGTTTTCTACAATGGCAGGAAGGTCCAGTTCCTTTTCCAAAATTTCCTTCACCGAAACCGCTTCATCCCATACGCTGTAAGACTGCACGCTTACACCATGCGCACGATCTACTTTTCCCGGAACCGACACACCAACGCCTAAGATTTTGCCCTTTGCGACCTTATGCTTTTTCATAAGGCTCTTGCTTTCACTGGCAACCTTCTGTAAAAAGAGCGCTGGACTCTCTTCTGTATCCGTAGCGAAAACGCACTCCCCAATGACATTTCCTGCTAAATCTGTAATGGATACCGTAGTCTCATTGGCTTCAATAGAAATACAAAGAATATTGCGGTATGCATAATTAATATCCACAAGAATCTTCTTGCGGCCCGCACGCTTCTCCTCTTCCGCTTCGCCAATCTCCTGAATAATGCCCTCTTCCAATAGGTCATTGCAAATCATAGTTACGGTCGCAGGCGTTAATCCTACTGCCTCTGCAATATCCTTTCTCGAGGTAGCTCCCTGGTCATTTAGAACCTGAAGAACTGCCGAGCGATTACTCATTTTTACATTTCCTAAGTTAATACCTCTATACTTCATGGCTACTCCTAAAAAAGGCCACTCCTACTGACGTAAGAGCGGCCTTCTCATTCTAGTATTTTACAACTTCTACGCCAAGCATGTTGCCGAGTTTCTCAAGCTCCATGCCAATCTTCTTATAGATTACCACATAATGTGGCTCCCATCCATTCTTAATTGTGTCGCAAACAATATGATCTGCAGGAGCATCAGTTTTTACTACGATAGACGCGCCATTGAACTGCTTTGGCTTATCCATAACCTCACCCTCAGCGATAAAGAAGCGGAAGTTGCCTTCTGGCGTTCTACCTACACGGAAAATGGTTGCTTCCTCACAAGACTTACAACCAAAGTCCATAACAGGTCCAATCTTACGATTTGGATGAACGCCAACCTGTGCACCGGTGTCACAGCGAGCCAAATTGCATGCTGCCATTCCACAGTGCCAGAAGGTAATTGAGCTTTCGTTCTCATCCATAGCAACTGGATCACCAAAGAAGGTAGACTGTCCAGTGAACTGGGTTCCAATGTACATAGAAAGTGCTCCATATACATCTGCCTCACAGCTTGCAGGAACGTTCACTGCGTTCAAAAGGGACAATACCATACATACTGGAGTTCCAAAGGAAGTGAAAAAATCTGGCCAGCATCTTGAAGAAATTGCTCCAATTTTGTTCTCAGTTACATATGTCTTGTAAGCCTTGTAAAGTCTTGCAAAATCTTTAATGTTCTTTTCTGGCATGGCATCCAGTCCAACAACCTGTGCCTTTGCCTCTGCAAGATCGTCTGCACACTCTTCATCGGTATAGGCCTTTGCCTTTTCGATAAGTTCTCTTGCCTCAATGGCTTCTAAGGTTACACCGAACTTACTCATAAGCTCTGCGTCTAAGGCACGACCAAAGCCAAAGCCCTGAGGGGTATGTCCGATTGCAGACATCTTAAGGGTGGTAAGTGCAACCTTTACCTTTGCCGCATCCATAGTTGCAGCGATTGCGGTCTTAACACGCTCCTCAGAAGGCGCTCCAAAGATATGCTCAAAGTTGCCTGCTCCACGGAATGCACAAATAGCATTGGCTGCAGAATATGCACCTGTCAGCGAATTGCTACGAAGTCTTCCACCATCAATGACTGGTTCACGAATGGTCCAAAGCAAGATTGGGCAAGAAAATCTCTTAAGCACTTCGCTTGCATATGCAGCATTGGCAAAAGTAATATTCTGCAAAATTACGAGGTCTGGATCTACCGTGTCAAGATATGCACTCAGCGCATCCACTGTCAGAAGAATATCTTCTGGACATACAACCTCATCTGAAATTGATTTAAGAAGTGACACGGACTGATCAAACTGATCATGGGCGGTCTCCATATGATAGGTTCCTACTCCAATTGGAACGTATACGACCTGAAATTTCATAGTATTACCTCTTTCTTATTTGATTTATTCTGCATCCATCTGCTCATGGCCTGCAGTCATCTCCTCCAACTGCTTCTTGTTCAGTTCTTCAACCTTCTTATTAACCTTCATCATAGAGATGAGAAGAATTACGGTCAAAACTAAAATCACAAGAGAAATTGGACGTGTAAGGAACACGCTATAGTTGTTGTCGTGTGCCATAGATGCGGTTACAAAGTTTTTCTCCATAATTGGCTCCAAAATCATGCCAAGAAGAAGTGGTGTATTGGAGATATCAAGTACGGTAAGAATGTAGCTAAATACCAAAATTCCTGCTGTAAGGATAAGCTCCTTTGTATTTCCAGTTGCTGCAAAAGATCCAGCAAAGCAGAACATGATAATAAATGGAGCAAGTGCTGTGTACTTAACCTGTACAATCTTTGCAACGCCTCTTGTCATTCCAAGTCCGATTGGGAACAAAAGAATGTTGGCAATCAAGCAGCCAAGGATGATGGTATAAGCCATAACACCCTGCTTTGTGAACATGGTTGGTCCTGGAACAATGCCGTGAAGGGTGAAGGCACCAAGAAGAAGTGCGGTTACACCATCACCAGGAATACCAAGCGTTAACATAGGAATCATAGCAGATCCAACTACGGCATTGTTACTTGCTTCTGCTGCAGCAATACCTTCAAGACATCCCTTACCAAACTGCTCTGGATGCTTTGAAGTACGTCTAACTTCATTGTAGCAAAGGAACTGTGCAACACCACCACCTACACCAGGCATAGCGCCAAGTACAGATGCGATTGCTGAAGAACGGATTACTGCTGGAAGAATACCACGACGTTCTTTTCCAGTAAGTCCTTCTTTATCAATTTTATTGGCATCGTCTAATTTTCCGCCAGATGCACGGAACTCGCAAAGCTTCTGCACTACCTGCATAAGCGCAATAAGTGCGATCATGGCAGGAACGATATTAATACCATATCTCAGTGGCTTAAGGCCAAGTGAGAAACGGCTAACACCAGTAATGGTGTCAAGACCAATACATGCCATGAAAAGTCCAAGCATACCAGAAATGATACTCTTTGGAAGAGAATCACCAGATACACCAGCGATGAGCGAGATACCAAGAATACCCATTGAGAAATACTCAACAGATGTAAAATTCGAAACTAATTTGGTAATAAAGCTTGCACAAACAAGAAGCAAAATTGCTGAGAAAAGTCCACCAAATACAGATGAGAAAAGAGAAGTATCAAGGGCCTTCTTAACCTTACCTTTCTTGGCAAGTGGATAACCATCAAAGGTTGTTGCAATTGCTGAGTTTGTACCAGGTGTGTTCAAGGTAATTGCAGAAATTGAACCACCATACATACCACCTACGTATACTGCCAAAAGAAGGATGATTGCTGTCGCAGGATCCTCCATGGTGTAGGTAAGTGGAAGCATAAGAATAATACCAAGTGTAACGGAAAGTCCTGGAATACATCCTACAACCATTCCAAGTACCAATCCGATTAAAATCATAAACATATTTGTGACTGTGAACACCTGTCCCACAGCCGCAAGGATTGTCTGTAATTCTCCCATATTTCTTTACCCCCTTCTATAAGAACAACGATGGCAGCGAAACATTGAAGACAAACTTAAACAGGAAGAAAATTCCAATTGCCGCCGCGAAGGTTATTACGTAAATCAATGGTTTTCTTTCGCCACAGTAGAAAAGAACTGCGCCAAAAATGATAATAGAAGCAGCAATAAAGCCAATCCAAATAATCAGTGCTGCATATAAGCACATTCCAAGGACAAGAAGGATGATTGGGCCTTCCTTCTTCCAGTCAAACTCTACTACTTTTTCTTTCTTAAATACTAAGCTCTGAAGAATCAGAACGATAGATGAAACAAGCATGAAAATAAGACATGCTGCTGGGATGATTCTAGGGCTTGGAGCACCTGAATCATAAGCTGGAACTCTTACCTGATATGGCATAATCGCAAGGAGTACTGCACTAACAATACCCATGATAATTCCAGACCATAAATATGTTTTAATCTTAAAGTTTTTTAACTTAAACTTTTTCATTGGTTCACTTCCTTTAATAATGATTACTCCTATAATCATTTATCGGGGTGGCCTTTGCCACCCCGACAAACCCCTCAAGTTGTCTTACAACTATGAATTACTTTAAGTTCTCGTATGCTGCAAGTGACTTCTGGCAAGCGTCATCCATGAATGCCTGAGCATCATCGCCGTATACCTGGAAGTTGTTAAGCATAATAGACTCGATGAAGTCTGCATACTCTGGTGAAGCCCATACCTGCTTCATGATATCCATCATTGCATTGTAGAATGCTTCGTCTGCACCTGCATGTGTTGCAAGTGTTCCACCTGCAGGAAGGATACAGCTTGAGAAATCGATAGAAGCTGAAAGCTCTGGAGCCTTTGCTGAACCAACAACAGTTGGAACTGTGATAGCGCCTGAAGGAGTTACGAAGCCTTCGAATGCCTTGTCAGAGATTGCAAGGATTGGAATCAGTGTACCAGCTTCAACTTCATCCTTAGCTGCCTGAGTTGTTCCTACGAATACATCTACTTCGCCATCGAGAAGACCCTTCTTCTGCTCAGCTCCACCTTCGTAACCAGAAACAACATCAACCTTACCACCCTCAAGAGCGATAATAGAACCAAGCTCAAGGTGACAGTCAGAAAGTGGGTTACCACCAGACATCTTAATGCCGCCGTTCTTAGACTGATCTAAGATTTCCTGAAGTGTTCTACCTGGTGTTGTGTAAACGATCCAAGTTCTGTCATCAACGGTACCGATTGGTCTCATTGCCTTACGATCAAAGTCAACTGCCTCTGTGCCATATGCCTTTCCAAGGTCATGACGATAGCAAAGTCCGTATCCAAATACGAGAAGATCCTTGGTAGAAGCCTTCTCCTCAGCAAATGTTGTTGCAGCAACGAATCCGTCACCACCTGTTACGTTCTCAACTACGAAGTTGTAATCAGACTGTACCTGATTTGCAACCAATGCATACTGACGAGCAATTGCGTCAGCGGTACCACCAGCACCATATCCACAGATAATCTTAACTGTCTGTGTCTTTGAGCCACATCCTGCGAGCATTGTCACTGCCATAGCAGCTACGAGTAATGCACTTAAAATCTTCTTTTTCATTTGTTTACCCTCCAAATTTGAATTATGAAAAATTGAATCTATTACAAAGCTAGTATCCCCACCAACTTGTAACCTGTAATTTATCTTGCGTGTTTTGCACGAATGCTTTCCATCAGTGCTTCCACGCTAGATCCCTTCTTGTAGAAGACTGGGGTATCTCCCATCTTTGCTTCTACCGTGTGATCTCCCTTACCAAGGACTTCTCCGGTCCAAAGATGTACCCAATCCTCAGATGGTAAGTAGACCTCTCTTTCGGTTGCCCCTTCTGTATAGACTGGAGCTACCAGAATGTCTGGTCCTAAGAGATATTCGAACTGCTCTGTATAGCTTCGCGCGTCTCCTTCATTGTGAAGGAAAAGTGGACGCTGTACTGGAGTTCCTTTTTCTGCATTTTCCTTAACCAGTCCCTTAATCACTGGAGAAAGCATGGTGTAAATATCTGTAAGTCTTGCAAGCTGTTCCATACAATCTTCATCATCGTAGTACTGGAAGTTGGTGTCTGGTCTGTTACACTCATGTGTTCTCATAACAGGTGTAAAGGCTGCCATCTCTGCCCAACGAAGGAAAACCTCTTTGGTTCTACAGTTGTCAAAAAGTGATGTGTATCCACCGATATCACTGTGGTTCAGTCCACATCCACTCATACCTGCAGAAAGAGCTGCGCAAATGACGGTGCAAAGTCCATCATGTCTTGAGAAGTCTACACACTGATCTCCTGCCCAAAGC
The DNA here is from genome assembly GCA_045628825.1 of Agathobacter sp. Classification (GTDB taxonomy): domain Bacteria; phylum Bacillota; class Clostridia; order Lachnospirales; family Lachnospiraceae; genus Roseburia. Next base: position 14,587 of record JAZQQA010000112.1, on the reverse strand, counting down.
AATGTGCAGTATTTCTGAGAACCAATTCCACCAGCTCTCATGAAGTAGACAACCTCGCCAAGCTTTCCGCTTTCTGCAACTGCATCGTAATTACATTTTGCCCAAAGGGCTGGCCAATGATTATGCTCTATCATTGGTGTTACACCACTTGCAAGAACGATATCATCGGTAGGAAGATACTCTCCAAAGTCAGCCATCCAACCATCGATTCCGATGTCAATGCTGTACTTTTTGATTACCTCATCCTTGAACCAGTCATAGGCTTCTGGCTTGGTCAAATCAATGACGCCACAGTAGAACTCGCCAAAGTCAACCAAGTACTCAGAGCCATCGCTCTTCTTTGCGAAGACATCACGCTTTTTGCCTTCCTCGTAAAGCTTTCCATCCTTTACTAAATATGGATTGATATAGCCGAGGAACTTAATGCCCTTTTCGTGAATCTCTGCAATCTTCTCTGGAAGACCTGGATACATTTCTTCATGGAAATGCCAATCCCACTGTAATCTCTTTCCAAAGCTTGTAACGCGCTTTCCACACCAGTCCTGGCACCAAAGTCCAGATACCTTAATGCCCTTTTCCAAAGACTTGTCCAGAATTCCAAAGGATCTCTCGTTGCCGCCCTGTGCGCCAATGATAAGTCCGTTGTAAACCCACTCTGGAAGCTCTGGCTGTCTGCCAAGGAAAGCTGTCTCTTTTTCCAAAAGTTCTACAAAGCTGTCTGCAGCTTCGATGCGAATAAACTTTGGAACCTCCCATACCTGAAGCTCATTAAACGCTTCATTTCGGAAGTCAAAATCTGCATATGCGGTTGTCTGCACATGCACGTAGAATTTATCGCTGGATACGTAGGTTGGCTGTGGGAAATTGGTGTTGTAATAATCACCACCTGCTTTATTCTCCACATCACTTCTCCAAGTCACATAAGTGGTCTTGTCTCTTCCAACGCCTGGCTCACTGGTCCACAGAGGGAAATGTCTTCCCTTCAAATCGAAGTATGACATCTGCTCTCCACAACCGTAGATGTGCTCGCCATCGGAAGATGCTGTACGCATCCAAAAACGATTGATATTTGGATTTTTCTGGGTCAGCTTTAATGTTGCAAGACTTCCATTTACATCGATCACCATCTCGATTTCATCCTGGAAGTTCACGACAGCACCCTGTCCCTTTTTCTCGATATTTGTAACAGAAAGTCCCCTTCTTTCTGTTACATAATCCTCGATTTTAAAGTTTCCGCGGTACATATCCACGCTCTCACAGCCACATCCGACGAACAAAAGTGGCTCACCCTCCTTGTGAGAGAGGATTGTCTTTCCGCCATTGCTTAGTATAAAACCAAGCCCCTCAATACGTAGTTCCATTACTTGCACCCCTACAATTTAGTAATGTAATTCCTTGTTTTCTCCTAAAAGACCTGGGAAAGCGCCCTGCTTCATCAGTGGCTCACGCTCTGGATGCGCAAGCACCCATTTGTTTCTCTGAAGCAAAAGTCTTTCCTCACCTTCTGCATTTTCAGGCTTTCTCTCAAGTGGAGTGTTGGTTCCTCTTGGAAGGATAACTACTCCCTTAAAGCCTTCATCTGTCACCTTGCAAGGAGAAAGATGAAGTGTGGTCTGGAACATCTCAATGGCTGTCCCCTTTGGCACGAAGAATACCTGCGCATCCTCCACGCGATAGGTATTGTCCTTAATCAGCCAAGTATGTCCAAGCACCAACATAAAGTCTGTAACTGCAACGTTGATTTCGCTGCCCTTATGATATTCAAAGCCGTTGTAGGTGGAATTTCTTCCGTTACAATAGCCCACCTGAATTGGCATGCTTCCGTAGAAGAAATCCTGCACTTCTTGCACTACTGGAATCTCCTCCATCTCTGGAACAGAAGCCACATAGACATTTCCTGATTCTGGAATATCCGTATGTGCTTCCATATAAGAGATCATCTCTGAAAAATCATAACCTGTTACAATATTTCCATAGGTCTTAAATGCCTCATCAAAAACAGATAGGATTTTGACATCATTGACCTGATTCAAACGTTCGAGCATCTCTATACTCCTTTATCTTCCTCTTACGACCTTAATGGTTGCGCGGAAGTCTTCCTTTGCCATTCCCTTGTCAAGTGCGGTCTGATATACACGCTGTGCATTTTCTTCACCTGGCATGCTTACGCCGCATTCCTTTGCAAGTGCTACACAGATGTTCACATCCTTTGCCATGTTCTCAATCGAGAATGCTGTGGTATAGTCCTCAGCCTCAAGCTTTGGTGCCTGGCCATCCAAGTAGAAGTTCTGTCCACCGCCATAAGAAATAGCAGTTGCAAACTCTGGAATCGAAATGCCATTGGCCTGTGCAAGAGAGATGGTCTCATTTACACCATTCTGAATCTGAGAAACCAAAGCATTGTGGCAAATCTTCATAACAAGGCCCTTACCATTGTCACCCATACGAATTACATTCTCACCCATGTAAAGGAGAATTGGACGAACCTTCTCATATGTAGCCTCATCACCACCAACATAGATGCCAAGAGTTCCTGCGATTGCTGCTGGCTTAGACTTAACAACAGGAGCATCAACAAAAGCTGCACCCGTTTTCTTTACCATTTCAGAAATCTCTACAGATACACTTGGATCAATGGTGCTCATGTCGATACAGGTCTTAGATGCATCAAGAACCCCCAAGATGCTCTCATATACAGAGCGTGAATGCTCTGACTTTGGAACCATGGAAATGATAACATCCGCCTTCTCGGCAAGCTCTACAGAGCTTGCACAAGCAACTGCGCCCTTTGATGCAAGAAGGTCAACCTTCTCCTGTACAAAGTCAAATGCATATACAGTGTCATCATGCTTCTTAACGATATTTTCACACATTGACTCGCCCATAATGCCGAGTCCGATAAATCCGATTTTCATATATCTATCTCCTTGCCCAACAATCGCTTTTACTCGGTAACGGTGTTATCCCAAGCGTCACAGAAGATTCCAAGACCCTGTGTGGTGTATGCGTGCTTCATCATATCCTGATATACTGCAAGTCCACAGGTAACGATGTCTGCACCAGCAACTGCACAGTCAGCGATCTGCTTTGGAGTTCTGATTGCTGCACAGATAATCTGTGTCTTTCCAAGGAATCCATAGTTTGCATAGATATCAACGATATCCTGGATGTACTGTCTGCAATCCTCACCGTTCTGCTCCTTCCATCCGATGAATGGAGATACGAAAAGTGAACCATTCTTTGCTGGTAAAATTGCGCCAGATGGTGAGAAGATTAAGGTAACGTTGGTTCTGATGCCTTCCTTCTCAAGGATTCTTGCAGCTGCAATTCCTGGCTCGATTGCTGGAATCTTAATTACGAAGTTAGGGCTGATTGCAGCAACCTTACGTGCCATAGCAACCATATCTTCGGTATTATCAAAATGTGGATTGATTTCTACAGATACTGGGAACTTATCAACACCCTCAAGGCCCTCTTCCTTGATCCAGTTCGCAATATCAGTAATTGCTGTCATGAATGGCTTTCCACTCAGCATGATGTGCTTTGGGTTGGTGGTTACACCATCAATACCAAATGTGTTGTATGCATACTTAATCTCGTCAAGCTTTGCACTGTCCAAAAAGAATTTCATATCATTTTCCCTCCCGTAAGTTAATTAATTTTATTAACTAATTATATGTTTATTATCACTTCCTTTGCCTCCAAAGTCAATGTGAAAACGTTAACGATTGACACTTTCGGCACTTTTAATTAAAAGTGTTAATTAATATTGTATACTATGTCTAGGACCTTGGTACCGACCTTTTTGGCAACAAAAAAGAGACCAACATTTCTGTTCGTCTCTTTCGCTTTTCATTTGCATTTTGCTTATCCTTCTTCTGCTCGCAGCTTCAAATCCTTGAGTCGAAGGAAAGTCTCATAATACACTCTCTTTCGTCCCTTATCTAGCAGGAATTCCAATTCCTCTACGCAAAGTGGATCCTCAAATAGGGACTTAAAATATGGTGCATATCGGGTTCCACTCACCTGATTGACCTCCTGAATAAACATATCAAGGGTCTTGCTCGAGGTGTAGCTTCGTCCTACTGCGTCTGTGGCTGCATCAAGGCAATCCGCCATGCTGACAATATCAATAAACACCTTATATCGCGAGGTTCTTGTGTCAAAATTGCTTGGATATCCCGATGCATTGTTATACCATCTGTGATGTCCTCTTGCCACATCTGCATATGCAGACACGCGGTGTCTGTTGGCAAGCAGGGAGGCACCAATTTCTGGATGCAGCTTAATGAGTTTAAACTCTTCCTCTGTCAGATTTCTGCCATAAATAAAGACAGTATCCACAAGTGGCATTTTTCCGATGTCATGACATATGCCGCAATGATATGCATAGTCGATGAGTTCTCTTCTATGCTCAATCACCCCATCCACGGTATCACATCCTGGTAAAGTTCCAACAAAAAGTGCCGGATCATTTTCCAGCAGATTACCTGCAAAAAACCTTGCCAGCTTTCCTGTCATAACGCTGTGCACATATGTTGGTGGATGTACGGTAGCCATGCAGTTTAAGCACATCTCTTCAAAGCTGTCTCCACCTACAATGCCCTGGAAGTTTTTCTGGTACTCTGTCAGGTACTCCATCATGTAGCTCAGGGATCCTGAGTTTGGCATACGCATAATGTAGCTTATGATATTATGGTAAAAGTCTTCAATCTGCTGAATCTCGTTCTCTCGGAAGTGATCCCCTTTTAGCACAAGATGAAACTCCTGAGGTAACAAAAGGTTGATATACAAGGAACTGATATTATAGTCCTTGATATTGCGCATCTCATAAACTTCTAATAATTTTTCCTTGTATTGTGCCTTGCTGCAAAGTCCTGCGTAGTACTTACAGCGATGGAGGATAAGCAGTATCTCTGCTTCCGTCATCTTACCATGAAGGTAGTCATGCTCCTTCCAAAGTGTATAGAGATTTTCCATACACTCATAGACATAGGTAGCTTCCTCCTTGTTCAGCTGCTTCTCATTGGCATATTCGGTCATGTGGCCCGCATATTCCAGGCTACGCATTCTATGATATACCCAATCATAGTTTGGAAGCTGCTCCTTGTAAAAGGCATTGTTTTCCAAATCCAGTGCGCGATGAATATAATCTAGCATCTCTCTTTTGGCCAGTTCGCCAAGCTCCCTGTCATAGAGCACCGCAATATAGCGCGCATTGACAAGAACAATGCTTTTTGCAGAGTCTGGCAGAGCTGCAAACTTTGTAGGATCCAAATAAGAATAAAGCTGCCTACCTGCTTCCTTAGCCTTTGCTCGGTAGCTTGCGCATAGTTCCGCACATTCTTTACTACGGCTCATCATATTCATAATGGCATAGTAAACCATGATTTTGGCATCTAACTGCTCAATGATATACGCCATATCGCCTTTCATGAGGGCATCCCCATGCAGACGTTCTGCCAATGCCGCCATAAGCGACAAATCAAGATTTTCCATGTTGTACGCATCAAGAAGCTCGTGCTCAAACTCACGAAGCTGCTCTACGACTTCTGGCGCAAGCGGCCCTCCATCTCTGCGCAAAAGCGGAAATATCTCTTTTACCAGCAGTTCCCTATTCTCTTTTGATAATTCTCGAATCTCGGAAAAATTATGAACGAGTTTTTCATAATAAAAAGATGCTGTCATGGAATTATCAATCTGTGGTGACGACAACAGACGAATGGCAGCTGTACGTTCCACATAGGATTCCCAATTCAATGATGCGTATTCTTTCCCCTCCATACCAATCACTCCTATACCTAGTCTTTGCATGTTTTCCATGTCAAAGCAAATTGTACGAAAATAGACCCCTTAATACCTTAATTGTAGATATTAAGAGGTCTAATGTAAAGAAATTATTTATTCATCTTTTGCTAATTCTGCTGCATAAGCAAGGGCAGCCTGAATATTTGGCTGGAAATTCTCTTCTCCAACCCTTTCTACAAATCCAGTCTTCTTCATAACCTTCATTGGCTGCTCATTCACGTGAGAAAGCACAAGGGTAATGCCATGCTTCTTACAGCTTGCCAATACGTTTTCAAGTGCATTCATCGCGGTAATGTCAATGGCCGGAACACTTCTCATACGAAGAACCAGTACCTTGGTGAAATCCTTAAACTTTATATCTGCAAGTCCTTCTGCTGCACCAAAGAAAAGTGGTCCAGTAATCTCGTATACACGAATATGCTGTGGAACATCTGCAAGATCACGGTTATCCTCATCTACTGTCTCATCTTCATTCTTATACTGCCAGCCCTGTACGTTGGACTCATCACTCATACGCTTCATGAAGAGAAGACATGCGCAAATCATACCAAACTCAATTGCTACCACAAGGTCAAATGCAACCGTAAGAACAAAGGTAAGTACGAGTACAAAAATATCTGACTTTGGAGCTGTCTTACAAAGCTTCACAAATGGACGCCACTGGCACATGTTGTAAGCAACAATGAAAAGAATTGCTGCAATACATGGCATTGGAATCCATGCTGCATATGGCATAAGTACAACCAAGATAACGGTAAGTACAATGGCATGAACCATACCAGCAATTGGCGTACGACCACCATTATTAATGTTGGCTGCTGTTCTTGCAATGGCACCAGTTGCTGGAATACCACCAAAGAATGCAGAACCCATATTACCAATACCCTGAGCAATCAACTCTGTATTCGAACGATGCTTTGAGTTCACCATACCATCTGCTACTACACAAGAAAGAAGTGACTCAATGGCCGCAAGTACTGCGATAGTAAAAGCACTTGGTAACATAGTACGAACCATGTCAAACGAAAATGCTGGCATAACAAAGCTTGGAAGCTTTCCGCTAATGGTGTATAAATCACCAATGGTATTTACTGGAAGATCCATCAGTTTTACCATAAGGATTCCTACGATAACTGCGATGAGAGATCCTGGAATCTTTGCGGTAATATATGGCCATACAATCAGTACTGCAAGACAAACTGCGCCGACAAGTACTGCCCACCAGTTGATGGTGCCGATGTTGGCGATAATGGCGCGCACCTTGTCAGAGGTCTCGATGGTTACGGTTCCTGCAGGGAAGGTAAGTCCACAGAAGTCCTTAATCTGACCAATCACAATCGTTACTGCAATACCCGCTGTAAATCCTGTGGTAATGGTGTAAGGAATGAACTTAATCAAAGAACCAAATTTGCAAAGTCCCATGATGATTAAGATGATACCTGCCATTACCGTTGCAAGGGCAAGTCCTTCCATTCCATTTTTTGCTACGATTCCGGCAACAATGGTAGCAAAGGCTGCAGTTGGACCTGCAATCTGTACGGTACTACCACCGAAGAAAGAAATTAAAAATCCTGCAATGATTGCTGTGTAAAGTCCCTGCTCTGGACCAACACCAGATGCAAGGGCAAGGGCAATCGAAAGTGGAAGTGCAATAATTGCAACAATTACGCCGGATACCAAGTCCTTCACGAACTGCTGCTTGCTGTAAGTCTTCATAGAAGAAAACAGCATTGGGCGAAATACTTTCATAACAAACTCCTATTTCTATTCCTATTATTATTTTTCAAAACGTATGAATTATATCCCCATTTTCTAGGAAAAACCATATTTTTTCTGTATTTTTCCAAGTACAAGCAATCTATTATGCCAAAAGCGACATTACCATGTCGTGGTCAAATTTCACCTGGCTTACATGATCGACTTCGATCTGATAAAGAGCATTTGCTGCGATATGCTCTGCCGCCTGCTCCAAATCACGAATTCCGCTGGTATTTGCGTAGCAAGCCACCACTGCATCAAGGCCATCCTCTGTAACAATACACTCGCTCTCTAGAAGGCCCATACGCTTTAGTATTTTCGGCAAGGCAAATTTTGAAAAGATAATCTTCTTTTCCTCTGGTGTGTAATCTGGAATATCAATCACCGCAAAACGGGATAGAATCGGAGCAGAAATCTGGCTCTTGTCATTGGCCGTTGCAATTGGATACACGCCAACGGTTGGGACCATACACTCCATATAATTATCTGTAAATCCCAAGTTATCTAGAAGGGTTAGTAGAACATCAGCCGGATTTCCATTGCCCTTTCCATTGTTGGCTTTATCGAGCTCATTGATGATAAATACGAGATTGGACTGTCCGCTCATTGAGAAGGCTTCCATAATAATGCCAGGCTTTGCATTGGCATATACACGAGAGCTTCCCGTTAGCTGTTCTGGATCGTTGATGGAGCTCATATCAAGGGTTGTCCATGGCAGCTTTAGTATCCTTGCGACCGCATAGGCAATCTGTGATTTACCAGTTCCAGCTGGACCACACAAAAGAAGTCCATAGGCCGGCAATGTGTGGGTACGATTAATCTGGATGATAGTCTCAATAATTCTTTGCTTTACCCGCTCCATGCCGTAAAGTTCCTCATCCAAAATACGTCTTGCCTCTACTGGATCAATGGATTCAAAGTAATTACTTTTCCACTGGATATTCATCATAATGGAAAGGGCACGCTGTGCATGGCGACGTTCTTCTGGCGACACCTCATGGCTCTTTGCTACTGCAAGATTACGTCTTGCCCAAACCTGAATGTTCTCTGGCAGGGTTCTACCTGCGCAGGTAATAAAGTCCGTAATGCTTTGCACACTGGTAAGCTTCATATCATCTCCAGCTTCGTCCAGGTCGTTATCCTCCCCATCCTCTACCGGCGCATTACTTGCAAGAAGGCGGTCAATCATGAACTGAAGAAAACCATCCTCTGCCGAGAGCTTCGTTCCATTTCCAAAGGCATACTCTTTGATCTTGTATACTGCATATCCGCGCTCTGTATTTTCCCCTGAGAGACGCACATGGATATGATTTTCCCCCAGCCATTTTAAAAGTGCCACAAAACGAGCATCCAACTCCAGAATATCTGCCACCATGGTGCCGTCTTCCTCTGCAAACTCAAAGGTTGTGCGTTTTACTGGATTTGTAAATACGCCAGTGGAATGGTGCTTCCACTGGCGATTGCTATTGTCCAAAACCATAATTGGGTGCACTGCATCAGGCTTTTCCTCATTCGAGCGAAAAACCTGATAGGTGCACTCTGCTTCATGCTTTGCATCTGGTGTACTTTTAAAATCAAAAACTGGCATTGCTTCTCCTCCAAATTACTTGGCCATTTATACGCGGAATCTTCCGATGGAATCCTGAAGATTTCTTGCCTGTCCAGACAACTCTTCTGTCGATGCTGCAGTTTCCTCTGCCATTGCAGTGTTTGACTGTACAACATCACTAATCTTTCCAATTTCCTCGAGAACCTCAGAAGCCTTTACTGCCTCTTCCTCGGTATCCGCTGTAATATCCGCAAATGCGGTTGAAATCGTTGATGAATTTTCCACGATAGTAGTAAGCGATCCAAAGGTCTTGTCTACGCATTCCTTCGCATTATCAATTCCTCGGATGCAACGCTCAATCAGCTCTGCTGTTGCGGCAGATGATTCTGCACTCTTTGCTGCAAGGGAGCGAACCTCTTCTGCAACGACTGCAAATCCCTTTCCACTCTCGCCCGCTCTTGCTGCTTCTACAGAAGCGTTGAGTGCAAGAATATTGGTCTGGAATGCAATGGAATCAATGGTGCTTACAATCTTACTAATGTCGGTAGTCATGGCTGTAATTTCATCTACCACAAGTCGAAGCTCTTTCATCTGTGCATTGCTGTCATTAATTTCTGTATCCAGTTCTCCAAGCTGTCCGTTTACTACACGGCCATTTTCAGAGGTATGGTGAATCTTGTCTGAAATATCCTGCATGCTCATTTCAAGCTGTGCAATTGAGCTTGCCTGTGAGAGTGCGCCCTGCGACAATACGCTAGTTGCTGACGCAAGCTGTCCTGCACCTTCATTGACGCAATCTGCGGATTCCTGAATTTCACGTACCAGGCTTCCAAGAATTGTCTTAATATGGTTCACAGATTCTGCTAAAGTTGCAAATTCACCCGGGTACTCCTGCAGGTCTGAAGATGTCAAATCATAATGTGCCATGGCATCTAAGACACCATTGGCTTCCCCAATAATTCCGGACAAGGTCTGCTGCAGGTCTGCAGTAGCATTCTGCAATTTACCAAGCTCGTCCTTCTTCTTTACATGAGGAATTTCAGCAGAGAAATCTCCTTCTGCAACTGCAGTTAAGGCCTGCTGTACACGTCCCGCCTGTTTGCTAATAATATTGCCAAGAATAATTGCAAAAATAATTCCGATAATCACACCCACAACATCGAGAAGAAGCACCTTCTCCACAATTGCCTGGGTCGAGGTCTGATAGTCATGCTGAGGTTCTACAACGATGATTTTCCAACCGTTGGTGTTTGGAATGGTAGAGAATCCACAAATTACTTTTTTATCATCATTCTCAAAGCTAAAGTTGCCACATTCGTTGGTCATGATGTTCATAAGCTGATCTTCCATGCCCTGTGCTGCTTCTGGATTCATAATCATCTCTGGGTCTGGATGTGCAATGACATTACCAGAGCCATCAATAATAAAGGCGTATCCTGTGGCGCCAATTTCCATGGACTCAATGATTTCCTGCAAAAAATTGGAATCCAAACGGAAATATACGACTCCAATAACATTTCCTTCATACTGTAAAGGTGCTGCAACGCTAACTCCGTATGTCCCTGTCAATTTACTCAAGGTAACATCTGACACATTTGGAATGCCAGCAAGAGCCTTCTTTACATAATCGCGATCACTAAAATCAGTTCCGTCCAGATAACTTACGCCAGTTGGTGAAAGCACATTACCACTTGTAAAACCATAGGTCTCCACGAACGCATTGAGCACCCTCTTTTTATCTGGGAGCTCACCTACCAGAAGAAGCGCCTCCTGGCCTGCCATAATGGTAGCATTCTGGTAACCCTCCATCTTGCTACCGATGGCTTCTCCAGTCATATCTGCAGTGGTTTCCATATTATTCTTTGCCACTTCAAGAACCTGCTGGAAGCTAACTGTTATGGTCGTTGCTGCAATCATGGACATGATAAAAAACACTAATGCAACAACCGCTAATGCAATTTTTCCCCTAAGCTTCATTTTTCTTCTCCTTCTAACATTCCTTTGTCCCAGATACATGACAAAAAACATCATATCTAGTGCATTTTGTGGTTATATACACTTTTATTCTACCATATATTGCGATTAGATGCCACGGAATCCAAAAGAAAATACCTTTTTCTTATCGCTATCCAGATGATACTCTGGATGCACTGGAGCCCCCCAGCTATCATCTCCACCTATACCCATCTGACCATCAGCGACGCGAACCACCGTATAGTGTACCTTTGGAAGCTCGTTTTCATGAGCTGCATTTTCTAGCTCATGAGGTGTATATGGAAGAGCAGAGAACATCATATCATCCCCAAAGAAAAGCATGCCTCTTCCCTTCTTGTCCATGACCTTTGCATAGCGTACGTCACATTTCGCTCCACACTCCTGTGGCATGAGATATTTCGCCATATTATCTGCAACCAAATTCTTGTATACCCCAAGCTTACCGCCATGCTTTCGGTCTGCATACGTCTCCTGCTCTCCAAGTCCATACCACTCTACATGGTCATAATCTGCATCTAGCTTAAACATCACACCAAACTCTGGCATATCAAGAAGCTCCTTCACTGGATCTTGCTCCAGGGTTCCAAGAATCGTACCATCACCAAATACTTCATAGGTCAGCTTGCAGCTGGTCTTTGGTGTTGTAGGCATATAATAGGTATAGGTAATGGCTACGCTATGCTCTTTTTGTTCGATTTGTGGCTTTGTGTCCTCAAATCTCGACTCACTCTTGGTCGTCAAATACATACTTGCAATTTTCCACTGCGCATAGTGCTGTGGCATAAGATTTCCACGATCATTGTCCACAGGCGCACGCCAGAAGTTTGGCAGTGGTGATGACACTGGTAGCATCTCTACGCCACCATAGACATACGACACAAGCCCCATCTGAACCTTGGAAAAAATTGCCGAAAAATTGTTGCCTCGCACACCAAGATTGTTATGGCAATCGATAATTTCTAGTGGTTCCTCACAGGCATATGGCTTTCTTTCCTTCTTGAATACCATCTGGCCAAAAGCCACCTCATGTCCCGCTTTAGCCCATAGGCAGTCCTCTTTTATTACAAAACTGATTGTAATCGCAAACTCTGGAGCATCCTCCTTTTTTGCCTCTCGTGCAAGCTTTTGATATGCAAGGATTTCCTCAGGAAGTGCAAATTTTTCCTGACGCAAAGGTTCTACTGCAAGATCCATTGGGACTCGGAGCACTTCTTTTCCATCTGCCTGTAATATAGCATAGGCCTTATAAATATCTGTGCTCACAAACAGGTTGCGATTGCTTACCGTAAACTGCTCGGCATCTGCTGCAAATGCAACTGAAATTGTCTGGTAGTTAAACTTCACTTCCTGCATCTTTGGCGAAGGCTTTCTCTCCCCACCATACACAATTCCATTTCCGCTAAAATTGCCATCGTTTGGTCGATCACCAAAATCTCCACCATATGCCAGGATCCACTCACCATAACGATCTTTTTTATATATCGACTGGTCCACATAGTCCCAGATAAATCCGCCCTGGTAGCGTGGCTCACGAATGGCCAAGTCCGTATACTTGTGCATAGCGCCACAAGAATTCCCCATGGCATGTGTATATTCACAGCAAATGAATGGCTTCTCTGGATGTTCTGCCAAAAATGCTTCTATCTCTGACACCTTTGGATACATCTGGCTTTCCATATCGCTGGTCTCGTTGTAGGTTCTGTCATGGACAATGCCCTCATAATGCACCAGACGCGTTGGGTCTAATTTATGAAACAACTTAGACATTTCATAAATCACTTTTCCACCAAAGGACTCATTGCCACAAGACCAGATAACAATCGCTGGATGGTTCTTGTATTGCTGGTACAAAGAATTCACGCGATCCAAAAGCATTGGTTCAAATTCCTCGTGGTCCTTTGGCAGCACAAAATCCAGGTCGCAGTTTCCTCTTTCATAAGCCTCAAAGGTACCGTGGGTTTCCATATTGTTTTCTGCAATCATGTAAAGACCATAGATATCACAAAGCTCATACAAAAATGCATCATCTGGATAATGGCTCGTACGAATTGCATTGATGTTATTCTGTTTCATGGTAATTACATCCAGAAGCACCTCTTCTCGTACCGGAACTCGACCGCACACAGAAGAAAACTCATGTCGATTTACACCATTGAACACAATACGCTTTCCATTGATTTGCATGATGCCGTTCTTCATCTCAAAACGGCGAAAGCCAACATTTTGATATATGATCTCTGTTATTTTTCCAAGGTCGTCCTTCACCTCAATTTTTAATACATAGAGGGTTGGTTCTTCTGCACTCCAAAGCTTTGGATTTTCCACATCAAAGGCACACGATATGCCATCTGCTCCATTTACAGGAATCTCCTTCGTCCAAAGTTTTGGACAGTCGCTCATATACGCTCCCAAATCTGGCGTTCTCACCGCTCCATCGAATAGTGTAATTGCAATTTTTTCTACCCCTTCTGTCTTCAGGCGCATATGCAATTGGCCGGCTGTAAAGCTATCCTCGAGTGTTGGAGTTACCTGCACATCCCATACATGCGCACTTGGAACTGCATACAGATATACGTCTCGGTAGATTCCTGAGAATCGGAAAAAGTCCTGATCCTCACACCAGCTGCTACTGGTCCATTTCCATACGCGGACCGCCAGCTTGTTTTCTCCTTCTACTAGATAATCGGTAAGTTCAAACTCAGACGGATCAAAAGAATCTTCGCTATATCCTACATAATGTCCATTACACCATAGCGCAAATCCGCTTTCTACTCCCTGGAACGAAATACAAACGCGATGCTTCTTCCATGATTTTGGTAGACAAAAATACTTCACATAGCTTCCAACTGGATTAAACTTACTTGGAATCTCTCCTGGACGAATAAACTCTGTCCCCTCCCAAGGATATGCCGTGTTGGTATAGTGTGGAACTCCATAGCCTTCCATCTGCAAATGCGCTGGAACGCGAATATCTTGCCATGTCTTGCAATCATAGTCACAAGCTTCAAAGCCAGGCAATGCCTGCTCTTCATTCACTGCATACATAAATTTCCATAATCCATTTAAGGAGATGCGGTAACTTGTCTCCCTACACTTGGCCTCATAATCATTCAAATAACACACATGATCTGAATGCGCTTCCATTCTGTTTTCTTCAAAAAACAGAGGATTCTTTACTTTTTCGAAATCAAATTCTCCCATAGTTCTTCTCCTGTCATATGCTGTTTTCAACAGATACCACCTTTATAATATTATATCGTTATTATATCGACTTCTGCAAATAACTAGTATACATTGCCGAACACAATGCACGCATATTCAAGCGCAAATGCGCAATTACAAGCATCTTGTTGCAAATTCAATCAGCCTAACGCAAATCTAAGCATAATTTTGGGCACAAAAAAAATGGTCATCTAGTTTCCTAGATGACCATTTCCTTTAGCAAAATTCAAATTATACTAACTCAAGTACAACTTC
>JAZQQA010000111.1:0-6467 GCA_045628825.1 Agathobacter sp. | reverse complement strand
AAGAAAAAGTTATTCCGTGCAGAGACATGGATTGGCTTCGCACTTATTACTGTTATTGCCCTTAACATGGTAGTAACTGGCCCAATGAACACAATTGTTTCACTTGCTTTAGGCGGTGGACAGATTACCGATGATTCGATTAAGGAATCTCAGGTTACTTGTCTTGATATCGCAGAAGAAGGTATGGTTCTTCTTAAGAATGAAGGATCCCTTCCAATGACTGCTGGTAAGGTAAATGTATTTGGATGGTCTTCAACCAATCCTGTATATGGTGGAACTGGTTCTGGATCAACTTCAGATGCATATGACAAGGTAGATATTATTGAGTCACTTACAGATGCTGGTTTTGAAGTAAACAAGGATCTTGTAGATTTCTACACAGCATTCAAGGCAACAAGACCAACCATTGGTATGTTTGGTCAGGACTGGACCATTCCAGAGCCATCTATGGATGATTACAATGCAGCTGAAATTTTCGAGTCAGCAAAGGATTTCTCTGATACAGCAATCGTAGTATTTGCTCGTTCTGGTGGAGAGGGTGCAGACCTTCCAATGTCTTATGATGGTGCTGATTCCTTTAGCGATGACGGATCAGGAATGTTTGGCGCAACAGGTGTTAGAATGTCTGAGTACGCTGACGACCGTGATGCTTCTAAGCATTATCTTGAGCTTACCAACCGTGAGGAAGCACTTCTTAAGAAGGTTACCGCAGATTACAGCAATGTCGTTGTTGTAATCAATGCAGCAAATGCAATGGAGCTTGGCTTCATCGATGAGTATCCATCTATCAAGGCAGCTATCTGGACAGCAGGTGCTGGACAGACTGGTTTTGAGGCACTTGGTGAAATCTTAACAGGTAAGGTAAATCCATCTGGTAGACTTGTGGATACTTATGTAAAGGATCTTACCAAGACACCTTGGTACAACAATGTTGGCAACTTCACATACACCAACGCTGAGCAGTTTGTAGTTGAGGCTTCACAGTTCTCACCAGAAACCAGACCTAACTTTGTAAACTATGTAGAAGGTATCTATGTTGGTTATAAGTTCTATGAGACCGCTTATGCGGAAGCACAGGCTGGCAATATGGTATTTGATTACGATGCAATCGTTCAGTATCCATTTGGATATGGCCTTTCATACACCACATTCTCTCAGGAGATGAGTGATATTACAGAGTCAAATGGCGTTCTTTCCTTTGATGTAACCGTAACCAAGACTGGTGATGTTGCTGGTAAGGATGTTGTTGAAGTATATTCTAACCCACCTTACACCAATGGTGGTATTGAAAAAGCAGCAGTTAACCTTGTAACCTTTGCTAAGACAAAGGAACTTAAGCCAGGTGCTTCTGAGACAATCAGCTTTAGCATTAATGCAGAGGAGCTTGCTTCTTATGATGAGAGTGGAAATGGTTGTTATGTACTTGAAGCTGGCGACTATGTACTTTCTGTAAATAAGGATGCGCACAATGTAATCGATGCTAAGACTTATACCGTAGCTTCTGATGTTGTATACAACGAGAGCAATCCTCGTACTTCTGATGCTGAAGTAGCTTCTAACAAGATGCAGGATGCTACCAATAAGGATATTGTTACTTACCTTTCTCGTAAGGATGGATTTGCAAACTATGCAGAAGCTACCGCAGCTCCAACCAACTATGAGATGACAGATGCTCAGCTTGCTTCATTTACCAATATGAGCAACTTCTTTATGGGCTATGTACAGGATGCAAATGCACAGATGCCTACAACTGGTGCTAAGAATGGCTTAACCCTTGAGGATATGGTTGGTGTAGCTTACGATGATCCAAAGTGGGATTCACTTCTTGATCAGCTTACCGTTGATGATATGGATAAGCTTGTTGCAAATGGTGGTTACTCAACACCAGCTGTAGCTTCAGTCGGTGATCCAGGAACAACAGACTGTGATGGTCCTGCTTCTATTAACAACAACTTTACTGGTGCTTCATCCATCGGATATCCAGCAGCTACCATGATTGCAGCTACATGGAATCTTGACCTTGCTAAGGCATTTGGTCTTGGAATCGGAAAGATGGCAGATGAGATGAACGTATCTGGTTGGTATGCACCAGCTATGAACATTCATAGATCAGCATTTGCTGGACGTAACTTCGAGTACTATTCAGAAGACGGTGTGATCTCTGGTCTCATGGCTCTTGAAGCAGCAAAGGGCGCTTATGAGTACAAGGTATATCCATACTTCAAGCACTTTGCATTGAATGACCAGGAAACAAACCGTACATCAATGCTTTGTACATGGACTTCAGAGCAGGCTGCTCGTGAAATCTACTTAAAGGCATTCGAAATCGCAATTAAGGGTTCTGTAGAAAGTGGTATCTGTGGCGCTCTTATGGCTTCCTTCAACTATGTTGGTACAACCTGGTGTGGTGCATATGCTCCAATCCAGAAGCAGATCCTTCGTGGTGAGTGGGGATTTGATGGTATGGTTCTTACCGACTACTTCGGTGGCTACGGATACATGAACGCTACACAGGCTATGTACAATGGTACAGATATCATGCTTTCACCAATGGATATTGGAATTAACCATCCATTCTTCGCTGGTGAGCCAACAGCATCTGATGTTGTAGCAGCACGTACTTCCGCTCATAATATTCTTTACACAGTTGCAAACAGCCGTGCAATCACCAATGTTGGCGGTATGGCAGCTTGGCTTAAGATGCTTATTACAGTTGATGTCATTTGCGCACTTCTTCTTGCTTGTCTTGAGTTCCTTGCAATCAAGAAGTATATGAAGAGAAAGAATGCAGCTCCTGTTGTTGCACCTGTAGAAACTGAGGAATCAGTTGAAGAATAAAGACAACTAGCGTATTATAACTATGTAGGCTCCGTACATCGCGTGCGGAGCCTTTCTTTGGAGGAGAGATTCAGATATGAAGTTACTTAGTTTTGCAGTACCATGCTACAATAGTGCTGCATATATGGAACACTGTGTAGAGACCTTATTGCATGGTGGAGAAGACATCGAAATCATCATTGTTGATGATGGTTCTGTCAAGGATAACACAGCGGAAATTGCAGATCGACTTGCCATGGAGCATCCTTCTATTATAAAGGCAGTGCATCAGGAGAACGGTGGCCACGGGGAAGCTGTAAATACAGGACTTTTGCATGCATCTGGCATTTTCTTCAAGGTTGTGGATTCGGATGACTGGGTGGATTTGGAAGCCTACGATAGGATTCTTCAGGTGCTCAAATCATCCGTTGAAGACGCGAAGCAGCTTGATATGTTAATCTCTAACTTTGTGTACGACAAAGAGGGCGCAACTCGTAAGAAGGTTATGCGTTATTCCAATTTGCCGAAGAATCAATATTTTGGATGGGATGATTGCGGCCACTTCAAAAAGGGCCAGTATATCCTTATGCATTCGGTCATCTATCGAACCAAGCTTCTTAGAGACTGTGGGTTGAAGCTTCCAAAGCATACCTTTTATGTAGATAATCTATTTGTTTTCAATCCAATGCCATATGTAAATACTATGTATTATCTCGATGTGCCATTCTATCGTTACTATATTGGCCGCGATGACCAGTCAGTGAACGAAAAAGTCATGATTAGCAGAATGGACCAGCAGGTGCGTGTCAATAAGCTCATGGTGGAAGGCTATGACTATGAGAACATCAAAAATGCTAAGTGTCGCAAATACATGTTCAATTATTTGGAGATGATTACTGTTATTTCCACCGTACTTATGATGAAGAGTAATACACCAGAGCATCGAAAGATGCGTAAGGAGCTGTGGCGCTATATTAAGGGCTATGATACGAAACTCTACAAAAAACTCCGCTATGGCTTTATGTGTCAGACTACCAATATGCCAGGCCGCGGTGGAAGAGCCCTTTCTGTGACTGCATATAAAATCGCCCAGAAAATCGTTGGGTTTAATTAAGAAGGATAAGGGGAGAAGGAATCGTAATGACAGTACAACTTAGCGTGAATATTGCCATGGAAGGAACCATGGTGTTGTTGCTTTCAATCGTGCTTCTTACGTGTCTTTGGCAAAAGAAGATGTTTGTGACCACAACACCACTCATTTCCCTTTTAAGCATTAGCATTCTGGTGCATTTGGTGCGTATTGTGATTTGGAGTATGTTTTTACAGGATTTCCTTCTCAAATATGGACTTATGCCGTTTCGCTTTATTTATATTTTGGAATATGTCATTCATTACGCTAGTACCGTCATTTTTTATTATTATATGGATGCCATTATTAAGGCGAGGTACAAAGAGGCTGGACTTAACTATCAGGCTTCGAAGCATATCTATACAACGATGATTGTGTGGGGCGTTGTAACAGCGATTGGCTATGCAATCTTGCTGTTTATACCTTCGCTGTACCATGTTGAGATGGGACGTGAGGTATATAGTATTCCAGCCTATGTGGTCCTTGCAATTATGATCAAATTTGCCCTATTTTGTGTCCTTGTTCTTGTGATACGACATAGGAAGATTATGCATTGGCAGGATGCTGTGCTGACGGTATTGTTTATCATCCTTTTTTCTGTGCTTAATGTAATCGACGAAATGTATGGCTTATGTATCAGCTATGTGCTCATGTCGATTTTGGTTTTCCTATTATTCGTTCGAATTGATCTCTACAAAGGATTGATGCTTGAGCGACAGGAAAAAGAGATTGTAGAGTGGAAGACGCAGATTATGCTGTCCCAGATGCAACCGCATTTCTTATACAATGTGCTGACTACCATCAGTAGCATGTGCGAAATGCAAAATGCAACCCAGGCGAGAGATGTTGTCAATCGTTTTGCGGATTATTTGCGCGTGAACCTTGATTCCCTTGGAAAAGAGAGAACCATCTCCTTTGAAAAAGAATTGGAGCATGTAGAGACTTATCTATGGTTGGAAAAGATCCGTTTTGAGGATATGCTAGAGGTTCGCTATGAAATTGAGGCAAAGGATTTTGAACTTCCATCCCTGACGATTCAGCCGATTGTTGAAAACGCAGTGAAGCATGGAATCTTACCAAAAGAGGATGCTGGAACCGTAACCATCAAAACCTATGAGACAGCGCAGGATTACGTGATTATTGTAGAGGATGATGGAGTTGGATTTGATGTAAATGCATTGCGCGAAGATGGAAAAGCGCATGTCGGTATTGAGAATGTAACCAAGAGGCTAGAGTTAATCTGTAGTGGCTCTTGTATGATACAAAGTGAAGTGGGAAGAGGTACCGTGGTAACGATACATATTCCGAAAGGGGACGAAAAATGAATGTAATTGTCGTAGATGATGAAAGACTTGTCCTTACGGCAGAGACAACAACCGTCAAAAGAGCATTGCCTGATGCACAGGTGTATTCCTTTCAAAAGGCGCAAGAGGCAATGGATTTTGCTGGGGAAAATAGAGTAGACATTGCTTTTTTGGATATTAATATCAAGGGTGTCACAGGGCTTAAACTGGCAGAGAAATTGCAAAGCTACAATCCAAGAACCAATATCGTTTTTTGTACAGGGTATTCAGAGTATTCCCTGGAAGCCCATGACCTATATTGCAGTGCCTATCTCATGAAGCCAGTTACGGATGAGAAGCTGGCGAAGGCCCTACAGCATCTTCGTTTTCCAGTTATGGAAGAAGACCAACGACTGCGCGTCATCTGTTTTGGAAATTTTGAAGCATATCACGATGGAGTGCCTGTCAAATTCAAGCATAAGCGAACCAAAGAACTTTTTGCTTTTTTGATTGATCGAAACGGAGCAACGGTGTCTACCAAGGAAATTGCCGCAGCCTTTTATGAAGATGCAGTAAAAGAGTCCAATATTCGTAATTTGCGTTCGGACCTTAACAACACCTTTGAGGAGCTAGGACTCAGTGATCTTTTGGTTCATAGCGGCGGCGATATTGGTGTGAACGTAGAGAAAATTGATTGCGATTACTATGACTATTTACATGGGAAAACAGAACTTTTCCATGGGGAATATATGACGCAGTATTCCTTTGCAGAGAAGACCTTGGGCTGGCTAACAAGGGCATCTGTATAGAATGAGAGAATTCGATTTGAATTCTCTTTTTTTTGGATTTTTTTGAAAAATGATTGATTTTGTGACTACATAGTGACTCTGGTTGTGCTACACTAAAGGGTAGGTCATAATGTGATTGTGATCCAACGGGGGGAATATACCGTAGAGGTAGATTTTGGAGGAAATTATTGTGATGAAACTTAAGCAGTTTGGAAAAAAGTTTCTCATATCAATGATATGTGTAAGTATGCTTGTGCCATATGCGCCTGCGAAGGAGACAGTTAAGGCAGATGTGATTCAGCCATCTGGTGGAGCACATGGTTCTGGTAGCTATCAGTTGAACTCGAATCCAGACGACTATCGTTTTTACACAGAATACTATGTGGATGCTAGATCCGACAAGAAGTTCACAACGGGAGGAATCGTTCGTCGTACCACCATTCAGGTGTA
>JAZQQA010000110.1:0-8917 GCA_045628825.1 Agathobacter sp. | reverse complement strand
TTCAAAAAGATCATTCTTATTCATACGTATTAGTTATCGCTGGTTCTACGAATATTGGTTTCTAACAAACGGTTATATCCCTGCCACTCAAGGCTTCCATCTGGAACCCCTGCAAGCGCCTCTTTAAAGGTCTCCATCTTGGCATCGATATTGTCAGCAAAGGAAAGACAAAGTGCTTCTGCAAGTGCTGGCTTCTTTGGTGATCCATACTCAAGCTCTCCGTGGTGTGCCAAGATACAGTGTCTAAGCTCCAGCAAAAGAACTGGTGGAAATCCATCAATTTTCTTCGCTGCAGATCCAACCCACTCAGCACCAATGATGATATGACCAAGAAGCTGTCCCTCATCGGTATAGTCGTTCTCCGGGAACTCTGACAATTCATTGATTTTTCCAATATCATGAAGAATTGCCGCAGTCACCAAAAGGTCACGATTCAAAAATGGATACTGCTTTGCAAAGTAGTCGCAGTTATTGGCAACACTCAAAGAATGCTCCAAAAGTCCGCCTGAGTATCCATGATGCACACTCTTTGCAGCGGAATGTCTCTTGAATTTCTTTGCCAAAGTTTCATTGTCAAAAATGTTGTGAAGAAGCTGGTGAAGATGGGGCTCCTTAATGGTATCCACAAGCGCCATGAGCTCTGCAAACATCTCGTTAATATCACGGGAGCTAACTGGAATATAATCAGCTGGATCATACTCTCCCTCTCCCACCTTACGTGCTCTTTCAATTTTACACTGGAGATTGCCCTGGAAGCTGGTAATCTCACCAGAGATTTCTACATAATCAAACTTCTCAAACTCTTCAATTCCTGAATTGCTAAGATCCCAGATCTTAGCATCCAAAGTTCCGGTCTTATCCTGGAGTACCACATTGTCGTATGGCTTTCCATTCTTGCTAACCGCTGTACTTCTCGACTTTACAAGAAACACCTCACGAATACGATCTCCCTCACGGAAACTCTCAATATACTTCATTCCTACTTGCCATCCTTATCTAAATCAAATTACTGTAAAACACCCACCGTTATCTTGTAGCTAATCTCAGAATAGCCATTGGCCCCCTTACGCATGACCACTATGCTAATGGTCTGGTTCGGTTCAAGAGCCATAAGTCTTGTACTATAAACTGCTGCAGAGCCAACCATTTCCCCATTCATCTTCACAATAACATCTCCGTTTTGGAGTCCATAATTCATAGCTGGGGAATCCATGGCAACAGAGCGTACGTAAGCACCTCTTGGAATGCCCTGACTATCCTCCATACGCGCAGTGACTGTTGCCACTTTCATGCCCAGGTATGGAACGGATTTTCCTTCGCTTAGTTTGCTAATAATGGTTTTAATCTCTGAGATTTTTACTGCTGTAATGGTACCCGCAGATTCTGTCGACGCAAGAGACTGCATCACAAATCCCACAATCTCACCCTTGGTATTAATAAGAACACCTGACCCGTCCTTAGTTCCAATAATATCTGTGGTAAGGACTTCATAATTGTGATCCACACCTGACACCTCATTCGTGACAGAGGTCACATTACCAGTCAAAACAGAATATGGTGCACCAAGTGGGCTTCCAATGGCAATTACCATACTTCCCACATGCATATTGCTAAAATCGCTTATAACAGCAATGCCAATGCGACCAATGGTATCCTGATCAATGTCCTTCTTCTCTACAGCAAGAACTGCAAGACCAGTATTCACATCACGTCCAATAATGCTTGCAGGGCACGACTCTCCATTCACAAAGGTTACGTAGAAATCCTGCTTCTCTGCAACAATACGCGACTCTGTCAAAATCAGAATCTGGCTTCCCGCATCCTGAATGATGACCCCTGATCCAACACCAGATGTCTCGTATGGCTTATTAAACAAATCGGTCTCAGAGCTGACGCCAAGAATCGAAACAATGGATTTGTTACACTCCTGTCCAATGGCATAAATCTGATTCTGCAATACCTGATAATCATCGATGGACAACTGTTCAAACTCGATAATGGTGTGTTCCACTGGAGTAACCACTTCGGTTCCAGCTGTTGGGTATACCTCTGTCAGTTCTGGATCCGTCGCCGCAGTGCCATTCACACCTGCCTTCTTCACAATGCGTGGCACACAAATAACAAGCACCAACGTCACCATAAGGCCAAATACAAGACCGCACAATGCCATATATAAAAGGTGCAAAAGCAGCTTCTTTTTGCTCTTTGGTTTATCCTTAATTTTCTCGCGAACAAAGTCGCTTTTTGGTGTCATTTCTTCTGCCATGAAAAGCCTCCAATATATCGCAATTGTACCATTTTTCCCTTTTACAAGCAAGACTTCGCAAGGTATAATGAGTTTAACACGAAAAAAGGATTATGCTATGAATAAGAAAGTTTTAGACACACTAGAATTCCATAAAATTCTGGAGCAGTTGGCAGAATTTGCTTCCTGTGAAGAGGTGCAAAAACGATGCCTTTCTCTTGCTCCAATTACGGATCTCGATGAGTTAAACACATTACAAAAAAATACCGCCGATGCCTTAAGCCGTCTCTATCGAAGCAACGGCATCTCTTTTAGTGGCATCCATAGCGTCAATGTATATCTGAAGCGACTTGAAATTGGTGCATCTTTAAATGCAAGTGAGTTATTAAAAATCAATTCGTTATTGGCAGTTGCCAAGCGTGCCAAGGCCTATAACCGAACAGAACGAGAGGAGGAATTGAATGATTCCCTCACCCCACTGTTTCAATCCTTAGAGCCCCTGACACCTTTGCATGAAGAAATCAGAAGATGCATTCTTTCCGAGGAAGAAATTGCAGATGATGCAAGCCCAGAGCTTCACCACATCCGCAAGTCCATGCATCGCGTCAGTGAAAAAGTGCATGCACAGCTGACGTCCCTGATGAACAACACCACAACCCGCGGATACCTGCAGGATGCTGTCATTACCATGCGTGACGGAAGATATTGTCTTCCTGTCAAATCTGACTCAAAGTCCTTTGTGCCAGGCATGGTGCACGACCAGTCTTCCTCTGGCTCTACCGTCTTCATCGAGCCTATGGCTGTCGTGAATCTCAACAATGAGCTTCGTGAATTAGAAATCAAGGAGAACGAGGAAATCGCAAAAATACTCGCTTCCCTTTCCAATATGGTAGCATTGCAAAGCGATGCCATTGCAGCCGATTATGCTGCCCTTGCAGAATTGGATTTCATTTTTGCCAAGGCACGCCTTGCGAAAAACTACAACGGTATGGCGCCATCCTTTAACACAAGAGGTTATATCCATATCCGTCAGGGACGTCATCCTCTTTTGGATGCCAAGAAGGTTGTTCCAATCGACGTGATTCTTGGCGACAAATATCGCCAGCTCATCATCACAGGACCAAACACGGGTGGTAAGACCGTATCTCTTAAGACGGTTGGTCTCTTGACCCTCATGGGACAGTCAGGCCTTCATATTCCAGCTGCAGACCGTTCGGAGCTTGCCATTTTTGAAGAAGTATTCGCGGACATTGGCGACGAGCAGAGCATTGAGCAAAGTCTCTCAACCTTCTCTTCTCACATGACTAACATTATCCGCATCCTGGATAAAGCAGACAACCAAAGCCTGGTGCTCTTCGACGAATTATGTTCAGGTACCGATCCAACCGAAGGTGCTGCTCTTGCAATTTCCATTTTGCATCGCCTGCACCACTATGGCTCAACCGTTATGGCAACCACGCATTACAGCGAGCTCAAGGTCTACGCTTTGACCTCAGAAGGTGTCGAGAATGCCTGCTGCGAATTCAACGTGGAAACACTGAGTCCAACCTACCGCCTCTTAATTGGTATTCCAGGCAAAAGTAATGCTTTTGCAATTTCTTCTAAACTTGGTCTGGAAGGCGATATCATTGAAGATGCCAAGAATCGTATGACCAGCAAGGACATCGAATTTGAAGATCTACTTGCAAGCTTAGAGCAAAGCCGCCAGACAGTAGAGCGTGAACAGGAAGAAATCAGCCGCTACAAGGCCGAAATTGAAACCTTAAAATCACGCATCGAGACGAAATCAGAAGCCATCGACTCTAGCAAGGAGCGAATCTTACGTGAAGCCAACGAAGAAGCCGCTCGCATCCTGCGCGAGGCCAAAGAGCTGGCAGACGAAACCATTCGTAACTTTAACAAATATGGGCAAGGCACTGCTCCAATCAGCAAAATGGAAAAGGAACGTAGTGCTGTTCGTGATAAAATGTCCGAGGCACAAAAGCGCGCTCAGGCAAAGGCCAAGCCTTCAGAAGCACATAAGGCCCCAACCAAGCTACGTGTCGGTGATACCGTAAAGGTTCTTTCTATGAATCTTAAGGGAACCGTTCACTCACTTCCAAATGAAAAGGGCGACTTATATGTACAAATGGGAATCTTGCGTTCTCTTGTGAATATCAACGATTTGATTCTTATCGATGAGGATGCACTTCAGATTCCAGGAAGAAAGAGTGGCTCCGGAAGCAGCAAGATTAAGATGGGCAAATCCGCAAGCGTATCTACAGAAATCAACCTTATTGGTAAAACCGTGGATGAGGCAATGGCACTTCTTGATAAATATCTGGATGACGCATACATTGCACATTTGCCACAGGTGCGCGTGGTACACGGAAAAGGAACCGGTGCGCTTCGCGCCGCAGTGCACAACCACCTAAAGCGCATGAAGAATGTGAAGAATTACCACTTGGGAGAATTTGGAGAAGGTGACGCAGGTGTTACCATCGTAGAATTCAACTAGTCCCTATCATTTTTAGGAGAAGAATTAACATGGCAGGAAAGCAAAAAATTCTCATCGTAGACGATGATAACAACATTGCAGAGCTCATCGCTCTGTACCTAAACAAGGAGTGCTATGACACTCAAATTGTAAATGATGGAGAGGATGCCCTTCGTGCGTTTGAATCCTATGACCCTAACCTGATTCTTTTGGATCTTATGCTTCCAGGCATCGATGGCTATCAGGTATGTCGCGAGATTCGCACCAAGTCCAATACTCCAATTATCATGCTCTCTGCCAAGGGCGAGATTTTTGATAAGGTTCTTGGTCTTGAGCTTGGCGCAGACGACTACATTATGAAGCCATTTGATTCCAAGGAATTGGTGGCACGTGTTAAGGCTGTACTACGTCGTTTCCAACCAGTCAAGGCGGAAACTGTTTCCGCAGATGTAAAATGTGTAGAGTTCCCAGAGCTCACGGTGAACCTTTCCAACTACTCCGTCATCTACAAAGGGAATGCAGTCGATATGCCGCCAAAGGAGATTGAGCTTCTTTACTTCCTTGCAACATCACCAAACCAGGTATTTACAAGGGAACAGCTTTTGGATCATATCTGGGGCTATGAATATGCAGGAGATACAAGAACCGTTGACGTGCATGTAAAGCGTCTCCGCGAAAAAATCAGCGGAACGGACGCTTGGGAAATCGGCACTGTTTGGGGTATCGGTTACAGATTTGAGGTAAAAGAATGAAACACCGGCTTTATCCAAAGCTGCTCTTAAGTTATCTCTTGTACGGGATTGTGGCTATCCTTTTTCTTACCACCCTCGTGCAGCGGCTTACTAACAGCTACATAGAAAAAACCGAAAGCCAGTCTCTTTATCGCGAGGCCATTGTACTTTCCAATAACTATGCCGTAAACTACTTCAACAATTCTTACTCTATCTACGGCATTCAAAATGAATTGGAAACCATTGGCGCATTTTTAAGCTCCGAGATATGGATTACCGATACGCAAGGACGCATTCTAATCAACTCTGCAGATCCGTCCATTGGTGCATCCATTCTCCATGAGGGACCCGATGCGGTGCCTCGCATTGAAGGCTTTGATATTACCGATTTTGGCAATCAGTTTTACACCATTGGAGATTTTTATGACCACTTTAGCGATGATTACATGACGGTTTATGCTCCAATCACCGTAGAGTATGAGACCCTTGGTTATGTCATCATCCACAAGCCATTGTCCGTCATCTTAAAGTACAGCAACGGCTTCATGAACATTTCCTCTGCAACTGCAGGCATTGTGTTCTTATGTTCCTTCATCGTACTGATTTTCTTTACAACACTGGTGTATATGCCAATTCGAAAAATCACCAAAGCTGCTACTGGCTATGCCAAGGGAGAATTCGATCAGGAAATTCCAGTACACACCAACGATGAAGTTGGCTACCTTGCAAAAACACTGAACTACATGTCTTCGGAGCTTGCCATGCTAGAAGAAGACCAGCGTAAGTTCGTAAGTAATGTATCCCATGATTTCCGTTCCCCTCTGACCTCCATCAAAGGCTACGTAGAGGCCATTCTGGACGGAACCATTCCTCATGAGATGCAAGACAAGTATCTAAACATCATTCTGTTTGAGACAGAGCGACTCAACAAACTCACCCAGAGCCTTTTGGACTTGAATCGCTTTGGACATCATGGAATTATGCTTGATATTGCGGATTTTGATATTAACCGCATGATTAAGACCACCATTCGAACCTTCGAAGGTACCTGTAACAAAAAGGGAATTACCTTTGATTTGGTGCTCACAGGACGCGAGCTTTTGGTTCGCGGAGATATGACAAAGATTCAGCAGGTTCTATACAACCTCATTGACAATGCCATCAAATTCTCGCACCATGATTCGTCCATCAAGATTGAGACCGATATCAAAAATGAAAAGGTATTTATCTCTGTCAAAGATTCTGGAATTGGTATTCCTGCAGATAGCATCAAAAAGATCTGGGATCGTTTCTATAAGACAGACCTCTCGCGAGGCAAGGATAAGAAGGGAACTGGACTTGGTCTTTCCATTGTAAAAGAGATTATGCAGGCGCATAACGAAAACATCAACGTCATCAGTACCGAAGGCGTTGGTACCGAATTCATCTTCACACTTCCTCTTTCTGCAAAGGAAGCTGAGAACGATTAATTGCAAAACAAAAAGGAATGAACCGCAAAATCGGCTCATTCCTTTTTTTATCTTATCTCTAGAAAATTAACCAGCGTCCACCCAATGGATCCACCAGTCTGTAGTGAGATTCAAACAAAGAAAACGTCTCTGCAAATCCCTCACCGTCAAAGTCTGTATATCCCTGGAACATCTCGTATTCAAATGCAAATCCATTATCGGTTGTTGCTCGTAGCAAGATACGAACACGCTGATCTGCATCCACTTCACTGATAAAGGTTCCTGTTGACAAATCCCCTCGCTCAGAAGCCAAATGATAGCTCTTGTCATGTCCAAGATTCAAAAAGCCCTTGCCTTCCTCATCCTCCACAAGTGCAACCTCTTCGTCTGCAATCAAATCATATCCATAGACGTCGTCCTCGCCTACCTGAATGACATAGACTAAATTATCAAACAGGAAACAGGTATTGACGTTGAGCTCATAGAACACGCTGGAATCTGCCTTAAGCACGCCATTCCTATAAATTGGTGCTTTCCTAAGACTTCCAGACAAGACATTTCTCACCTGCGTCTGAAGACCTACATAGCTCGAAAGCACCTCTGTCGCCTTCTTATGGTCATCCGAAAACAGCACAGTGACATTTCCATCATAATTTTGCTCCAATGATAAAATCACCGTTCCCTCGTAGGCATGTCCATTCAGGGTCAAAGGATACTCTCGATTTCCAAAGAAAATGGAAGCCTTGGTCGCATCCGTATAATTCTTTGGTGTCAATGAGATTCGAAGATCATAGCTATTTTCCGCAAAATTCGCTGATACAGGTTCAATAGACCAGGATTCCAACAGACTGTTCTCCTGCTCTAAGGTAGCTTCAAGATTGGTCTCCAGATTCGAAACATCGGACTGCACAATATTCATGGTATCCTGCAAGTAAGCCACCTGTGCGCGCATCTTCTCAAGTTCAAGACGAGACCGGTCCAACAGAACCGATCTCGTCATAACGTCTATCGCAAAAATGATAATAAGGACAACCAGAAGCACGGTATTCAAATTGAAGTTGGTCTTAAACCAATTACGTAACTTCTTTGATTCCTTCAAGAATTATTCCTCCACTGGAACAAGTGCAATGTGCAACTCGTCTAACTGCTTCTGCTCAACGGTTCCAGGTGCACCCATCATGATATCCATTGCATTCTTATTCATTGGGAATGGAATGATCTCACGGATGCTTTCCTCACCACAGATAAGCATAATCATACGGTCTACTCCAGGAGCGATACCTGCATGTGGTGGTGCTCCGTAGCAGAATGCGTTGTACATAGCAGGGAACTTCGCTTTTACATCATCCTCACCAAGTCCAACAAGCTTAAATGCTTCAATCATAATTTCTGGATCATGGTTACGAACAGCTCCTGAAGACAACTCAACGCCATTACATACAAGGTCATACTGGTATGCCAAGATATCAAGTGGCTCCATTGTCTTAAGTGCTTCCATACCACCCTGTGGCATAGAGAATGGGTTGTGGCAGAATTCTAACTCGCCAGACTCCTCACCAATTTCATACATTGGGAAGTCAACGATCCAACAGAATTCATAGCAATCCTGTTTCATATGAGTCTCGCTAGCTGCACCTAATAATTTACGAAGAACACCTGCTGTTTTCTGAGCAGCAAGCTTCTTACCAGCTGTAAGACCAACAAAATCACCTGGTTTTAATCCAAGTGCTGCGATTACAGCCTCTTTTCTATCCTGTAAGAATTTGGCAATACCACCAACGATTTCACCATTTTCATCTAATTTGAACCAGAATGCTTTGTTTGCAGTTGTCATTTCAACCTCTGCACAAATAGCATCAATCTGTTTACGTGTTGCTGTAAACTGATCTACAACGATTGCTTTTACAGTCTGTCCTTCGAAAGGTCCGAATCCACAGTCTGCCATTACTTCTGTTGCATCCTGTAATACTAAATCGATACGAAGGTCTGGCTTATCAGAACCGTATTTGTCCATAGC
>JAZQQA010000109.1:0-3669 GCA_045628825.1 Agathobacter sp. | reverse complement strand
GGCGGCCTTTTTGTATATATCTTACCTTATGCATTTATCTTGCAGGATATTCTTATGCGGGATTATATTCTGAATTATGTGATGGATTTGCAACTCCATTTCGCTGTTCCCATAGATTTAGGCAAAGAGTCACGCCTCTTTACTCCTTACCGACAAAAAATGAGGGAAAGCATTCCCAATATGCTTTGGAGCGTAATATAAGCGCTTCGTGGAGCAATGTTTAGGTAAAACAAGCCTATCATTTCATTATTTGCCGACAATTATTAAGCAGCTCTCATTTTGTCGGCAAGGAGTGATTTCACAATTCTCCTTGGAGATTATTGCTTCCACAACTTGGCAAAAAGCTATCCCACACTGCCCAAACATGCCATATCATGCATTTTTGTCGGCAAAGCACACTTACCACCTCGTCCTTGCCTAAACATTCAAAACCGAAGCACCCGAATCCGACTCAGCTGGCTGTAGCGTGCGCAAAAGTACTCATTGTCACGGTGGCGCAAGCTTTGAATATGTTACAAGGGCAAAAAAAATGGACCACTTGTTGAGTGACAGAGTCTTCTGAGCCTCGGCACTTGCTTCGCATGATGCGAAGCTTAGTGTCCGTTAGTGCGAAGACGAAGCGAAAGCGCCTCTGTCATCAACCAGGTGGTCCATTCTTATGTGTATCTTAATATTATGCTCTTGGCTTTCCACAATTGCTGCAGAAGTTTCCAGTGTTGGTAGTTCCGCAAGCACAAGTCCAAGCTCCTGCTGGTGCTGGCTTAGATGCGCCACAGTTGCTACAGAAGTTGCCGGTGTTTACAGTGCCACAGGTACAGGTCCAAGCCCCTGCTGGTGCTGCCAGAGGAGCTGCTCCTGCTGGTGCGCCACTCATCATGCCTGCCATTGGGTTCTGCATTCCCATGCCACCCATCATACCGTTCATAGCGTTCATACCCATTCCTACTCCGAGGAAGCCTGTCATAGCGCCGCCCTCATTAGAGCCTGCTGCCTTAACGCCCTCAGAAAGGTTCTTAACCATAACACCTCTTGCGATCTCTGGATCTGAGTACATAGCGCCTTCGTTTCTTGCATTGATAAGTTCCTGTGACTTCTCGTCGTAAGAGGTCTCAATGGCAACCTTATATACTTCAAGACCACGAGCCTGAATCCACTCTTCATCAAGAGTAGCCGACATGTACTGTCCTACCTCACGCGCCTTGCTGCTAAGGAAAGAAATACGAAGTCCGTCAGCTGACATCTGGTTGATTGTTGACTGAAGTGCCGTCATGAACTCACCAGTGTACTGCTCGTCTGCAAGCTGCTGGAAATCAACACGGCTTGCATTTCTTGGAATCGCTTCAGCGTAGAACTGAAGTGGATTTACAATCTTTACAGAGTAAGTACCGTGTGCGCGGATGAAAAGCTCTGCATTGTAGAATGCATCAAAGTAATTGATTGGATTACGGGTACCGAACTTTACACCCTTAATCTCCTGCAGGTTAATGAAGAATACCTGCTGCTTGGTAGGTGTCTGTCCGCCGTAACCGATACGTCCCCAAGCATCCTTAAGTGAATCACCAAACTGTCCATTGAAAAGTGATGGAAGTGATGAATTGTCTACCTTGTAGTAACCAGGCTCAGCTGTGTAGTCAACGATCTTGCCACCGTCAACGAGCATCATGAACTGGTTGTCATATACATGGATGATAGATCCGTTACTTACGGTATCTACAGATCCCTTGGTGTTCTGTCCCTGACGAATCATAACACCCTTTGTGAAGACGGTCTGGTCTCCCATGTTATCTGCTTCGATGACCTCTTTCCAGGTATCTGCAAGTGTTCCGCCGATTGCCTGATTTAAAGCCTTAATAATTCCCATTTTTTATCTTCCTCCTCGTAGAAAATGTAAATGAATAGTTACTTCCCCTGTGCTACGCACATTCTATACATGATTATAGTCGACTTCATAGATTTTGTGAAGTGACCAAACCTTTGCATTATTCACTGCCAGAATTCCCGATCCACAATACTCACAGTACATGGTTCCAATGTTCATAATTGGAGCACCACAGTGTGGACAGTTGACTGATTTTGCGTTGTCATATCCAAAGACTCCCTCATCCTGGATATACGCCAGTTCCAGATTGAACTTACTTTGTGTCTTGCGTTCCTTCGAACCTGCAATCACTTTTCCACCCTGTTCCTTGTAAAAGAGATAGCCCACGGCACTTTGGATGATAATGACGCAATGTCCATCTGCCTTCTTGTAATTGGTAATCTCCGTCTGGTGAATCTGGATATTCTCGTAATGCTCGGTGATTCCATTCTCTTGGTTGCTGTAGATCTGATGCTCAATCTGACGGCGAAGCTCTTCCACCGTATCGTGAGGCAGTCTGCCGGAATCCCCAGTTGAAATCGCAGTCAATGTCTGCTTCAGCATGTTCTCTGCTTTGGCCTTGAACTGTGGCCAACTAAAATCCGTAAAGTCTTTGGCTATTAGCGGCTCCATCAGTTTGGTCATAGACGCAACCGACTTTGGCGTCTCTGCCAAGACATCTGCCTGATTCTTGAGCCCCTTTACCAGGTCTGTGGTTCCAAATGCTGCCTGGGAAAACTGCCTGGTCTTTCTCACTCCCACCGCTACCCAGTAGGAAATCCAAATCACAATTCCCGCAAGAAGTATGATTCCTATGAGTGCACTAATCGTCATCTTCTCCTCCCATATTATCCGGACATCCAAGCGATAACCACTTAAGGTATCCGTTGATGAACATATCGATATCACCATCCATAACCGCGTCCACGTTGCCAGACTCAGCGCCGCTTCTACGATCCTTTACCATGGTGTATGGCTGCATGACATAAGAACGAATCTGGTTGCCCCAGCCGATCTCTGTCACCTCGCCACGAATGCCTGATGCCTTTGCCGCATTCTCCTCCTGCTTTAAGAGATAGAGCTTGGCCTTTAACATCTGCATGGCTTTGTCCTTGTTCATGTGCTGGCTTCGCTCATTCTGACACTGCACGACGATACCTGTTGGATAGTGGGTAATTCGAATTGCAGAAGAGGTCTTGTTGATATGCTGACCACCTGCTCCGGATGAACGGTAGGTATCAATACGAATATCCTCGTCCCTCACTTCGATATCCACGTCTTCCTCAAGGTCTGGCATAACATCGCAGGACACAAAGGAGGTCTGTCTCTTACCATTGGCATTAAATGGCGAAATACGCACCAGTCTATGCACGCCCTTTTCAGACTTGAGATATCCGTAAGCGTTTGGTCCATTCACTTCAAAAGTGATAGACTTGATTCCCGCTTCGTCTCCATCCAGAGAGTCCAACACTTCCAACTGAAAGCCCTTCTTATCTGCCCATCTGCTATACATGCGGAAAAGCATCTGCGCCCAGTCACAGGACTCGGTTCCACCTGCTCCAGCATGCAATGACACGATGGCGTTATCACTATCATATTCCCCTGACAGTAAAGTCTTCATACGAATGCCGTCATAGGTTGCAATGAACTCTGCAAGCATCTCGCCGATTTCTGGAATCAGGTCAGGATCATTCTCTTCATAGCCAATCTCAATCATGGTCATGATGTCATCGTACTGCTGCTCCAGACTTGCGTAAGTTGCCACGTCGTCCTTCATACTCTTTAATTCTTTCATTTTGGCCTGAGACACT
>JAZQQA010000108.1:0-25560 GCA_045628825.1 Agathobacter sp. | reverse complement strand
TACCCAACAAAGGTTCAGACAGCATTAATGGGTGGCGAGAAAGAGCCAGATATCATCGTTGGTGAGCCACAGATGCTTGAGGACTTCTATGATGCAGGATTCTTCGCAAACCTTGATGACTTCGGTGCAAAGGATTACGAAGGACAGATCGTAGATTACGTTTGGAAGGTTGGTCAGGACTCAGAAGGAATCCAGAGAGCAATTTCTTACCAGATTACACCAGCTGGTATCTACTTCAGAAGAGATATCGCTGAGGAAGTATTCGGAACATCTGATCCAGCAGAAGTTGGTAAGCTCTTCAAGGACTACCCAACAATTCTTGAGACAGCTAAGACTCTTAAGGCTGCAGGCTACAGAATCTTCGCTTCAGACGCAGAAATCAACTACTTCTCAGGTGACTCAGCTTGGGTTATCGACGGAGCACTTAATGTAGATCAGGGAAGACTTGATTACATGGATCTTTCAGTACAGCTTTATCAGCAGGATCTTACCGCTTACGCTTCACAGTGGGCAACACCATGGTATCAGGCTATGGCTGGCGAGGTACCTCTTCTTACCGCTGAAACTCAGTGGGGAACAGATGACATGAACATCTGGGTTGCAGAGTCATTCAACGCAGCTACTGAAGGTATGGAAACAACTCAGGTATTCGCTTTCGGTCTTCCAGCTTGGGGCGTACTTACCATGAGAGACAACGTTAAGGAAACCGCTGGTAAGTGGGGCGTTTGTGCTGGTCCAGCTTACGGATTCGGTGGTGGTACATTCATCGGTATCTCTTCAGAGTCTAAGAGACAGGCAACTGCTTGGGAGTTCGTTAAGTTCTGTACTTTGAACGAGGATACAGCTAACTGGTGGATTGATTACTCACAGGGTGATACAGTATCTCTTATCCCAGTACTTGAGGCTCACAAGGATGACGCTAACGCAGTATACGGCGGACAGAACCTCTACAGCTTCTGGTTAGAGCAGGCTAAGGGTATCGACTACTCTAAGGTAACACGTTACGACAAGGGTGTTGGCGATGCTTGGGGCGCAGCTATCTCAGCAGTTAAGTCTGGTGAGAAGACCAAGGATGAGGCTATTGCAGAGTTCTATGATAAGGTAGAGTCAACCTACCCAGAACTTAAGGTAACAAGATAGTTTAAAAAGTCCCTCCACTAGGGCCCTTCGGGGTCCTGGTGACGGGATGATTTTTTTCTGGAAATTATCCTGGAAAGAGGAGCGATTATGAAAGAGAAGCAGACGAAAAAGCACCTAAAGCATTATGACAACATGGGATATTTATTCGTACTTCCATTTGTCGTTGTATTTTGTATCTTTAGTGTTTACCCAGTATTTAGAACCTTATATTTCAGTTTTACCAATGCGAAGATCGCAGGTGTAGGAAAAATTGATTGGGTATGGTTCGCAAACTATAAGAGATGTCTTACAGACAAGTATTTCTGGATTTCCCTTGGTAATACCGTTCGTATTTGGGGAGTCAACATCGTATTACAGCTTGGCCTTGCATTCTTACTTACCATCATATTCAGCGATATTAAGTACAAGATCAAAGGTCTCCCAGTATTCCGTATTATTTATTACTTACCAAACCTGATTGCAGCAACTTCCATTGCATTCCTTTTCTCTACTCTTTTAGACTGGAGATATGGATCATTCAATCAGATTATTCGTGCAATTTATGGCCTTTTTGGCGCTCACTACAATCCAGTTGACTGGCTTGGTCAGTCCTCTACTGCAGGAAATGTAATCGCAGTAATTTCTACTTGGATGTGGTTTGGAAATTCCTTCCTTATGCTCATGGCTGGTGTTCAGGGTATTTCAAAAGATTACTTTGAAGCTGCAGCAATTGATGGAGCAGGAAGATGGACAACTTTCGGAAAAATTACATTGCCACTTCTTAAGCCAATTCTTATGTATGTAGCAATCACTTCTCTTATTGGTGGTCTTCAGATGTTTGACCTTCCATTCCTTATGAGTAGTGCTTCTAGTGCATCATATGATTCAACACAGACCGTGGTTATGTACCTCTATAAATTTGGATTCACAACAGGAACAACACAGACTGGATATGCATCAGCAATTGCTTATGTACTCTTCATCATTATTCTTGCTGTATCACTTGTACAGATGTTCTTGTTTAACAGAAAGGAGGATTAATAAGAATGAATATCGGATTTAAAATCAAAAAGTTCTTACTTTATTTCTTCCTTATCGTATTAGCACTTACTTGCTTGATGCCATTCCTTCTTATGATGATCAACGCAACAAGAAGTGGTAATGAAATCGTTACAGGATTTACCTTTATTCCAAGTACTCACTTAGTTGAGAACTGGAAGACAGTATTTAGCTTCTTCAACCTGTTCCTTGGTATGTGGAACAGTGTGAAGGTTGGTGTTCCAGCAACACTCCTGAGTGCATATTTCTCAGCATTAACTGCTTATGCACTTGCAATGTATAAGTTCAAGGGTAACAAGTTAATCTTCACCACAATCCTCATTTTCATGATGATTCCTGGTCAGCTTGGACTTATCGGATTTTATAACCTTTGTACCAGATTACGTATTGTCAATACTTATATCCCTCTGATTGTACCTGCTATTGCAGCACCTGGTACCGTCTTTTTCCTCCGACAGTACGTACTTTCTGTAATGCCTCCTTCCCTCATTGAGGCAGCTCGTATTGATGGAGCGAGCGAGTTATACATTTTCCATCGCATTGCCCTTCCTATTATGAGCCCAGGTCTTGCCACCATGGGTATCATGGGATTCATCGGAAACTGGAACTCTTATTTGATGCCAATGATTATTTTGAACAAGAATGACAAGTTCACCCTCCCAGTCATGATGGCAACACTTAAGGCTTCCACCGATATCAATGCAAACCAGGGTGCAATCTACTTGTCAGTAGCGATTTCCGTTATTCCAATTCTTGTAGTATTTGCATTCTTCTCAAAGTACATCATCAGCTCTATTTCAGCTGGTGCTGTTAAGGAATAAGCGTATTTCATAATTTCTTTTTTATATAATTCTCTTCGCGCGTTGAGAGGCCCGGTAATCGGTGCCTCTTTTCGTGCATTTAAATAAGTGTTAAAATACTAGATAGAAAGACTAGAAGGGGTTTTTATTTCATGAGACACATCATTTGGAAACGGGGACTTTGTGTGTCCTTCGCAACCATTCTTTTATTGGGAAGCGCAACAACTTTATCCTCTTGTGGCAAATTAGACCGTGCGCCTGCAACTTCGGAATCGATGCAGGAGACAGAATCTCAAATTGACCCAAACACACCTGCCTGGGAGCAGTACAAGGATGAACCAATCACCTTGGATTGGTACGTGAATTATTCTTGGTTTGTAACGGGCTGGGGTGAAAATATGGTGTCGAAGGCCATTACAGAGGAGACCGGCGTATCCATCAATTTTATGACACCTATGGGCAATGAGGAAGAGAAGGTGAATGCCCTCATTTCTTCCGATGCATTACCTGATATCGTAACTTTGGGCTGGTGGGAGCCACAAGTTAACACCATCATTAGTAAAAATATGGTATATGCCCTCGATGATTTGGCAGACAAGTATGATCCATACTTCTATCAGGTTGCAGATCAGGCAGTTATGGATTGGTACAAGAAGTCCGATGGCAAGACCTATTGCTATCCTTGTTCTTCCAATACTCCACAGGCAGAAGAAAAATACGACAATATCGCATCCAACCAGACTTTTTTGGTGCGTAAGGATATTTACGAAGCAATTGGAAGTCCGGATATGTCTACTCCGGAAGGTTTTGTGAATGCAGTGCGTATGGCAACCACTATGTTCCCGACGGTGGACGGAGAGCCTTTGATTCCAATTGGTGCCCATACCTTTGATGATATGGGATGCACCTCCTTTGATAAATATCTGATGAATTTCCTCGCAGTTCCTTGGGAAAAGGATGGAAAGTTCTATGATAGAACCACAGATCCTGAATATATTACCTGGCTTAAGACCTTCCGTCAGCTGAGTGAGGAAGGGTATTTAGCGGATTGTATCTTTGTAGACAACCGTACCCAGATGAGTGAGAAAATTGCAAAGGGTCAGTACTTCTGCATGCTGTATCAGCGTACAGACCTGGCAGACCAGCAAAAGATTCTTTATGCAGAGAAGCCTGACCATATCTATATTGCAATCGATGGACCAAAGAATTCCAAGGGAGATGACCATGTGCTTCCAACCAACAGTACCAATGGTTGGACCATCACTTTTATCTCAAAGAATTGCAAGGATCCGAAGCGTGCCATTGCCCTGATGGAGTATTTCCTAAGTGAGCATGGACAGAAGATGATTTCCCTTGGCGTCGAGGGGGAGATGTATGATGTCGTAGACGGACAGTATGTCCTGCGTGATGAGGTTGCCGAGCTTCTGGCAACGGACCGTGTTGCTTACGACCATATCTATGGAGCAGACGATACCTACTGGATGCTGCAAGACAACAATATGCAGAAGCAATGGATGCCACCAACCGTAGAACCACTCCGCCAGATGGAAGAGTGGACCTATCCTTATAGTCAGTACTTGGGCCAGTACGAGATCTATATGAAAGAGGATAGTGAAGTAGGAGAGGCCCAGGATAAGATTAACTTGCTCTGGAGCAAGACCCTTCGCCAGCTGTTGCTTGCAGATTCCGAGCAGGAATTTGATGAAATCATGGCAGACTTTGAGAAGGAAAGAGATGCCCTTGGCTTTGATCTGGTTTTGGAAGAGTCCACAAGGCAGATGAAGGAAAATAAGAGACGTCTTGGACTAAAGTAAGAGGATTGTAATGAAGAAATTCGCAAGGTGGTTAAATGGACTAAAACTGAATACGAAATTTACAGGCCTTGTTATTGTTGTGGTTGTGATTCCGATTGCAATCCTGGCAGGTGTCATCTACTACAACCTGGAAGAGGGCACCATTTCAGAGAATGTTACCTATATGGGCTATACCATGGAGCGTAATCGTTCAACGGTAGAGAATGGCGTGGATGCCATTCGTATGTCAACCCAGTTTATTCTTTCCGATGCGCCAATGGCAGATGTGTTAAAAAAGGCCACTATGGGAGAACGCCCTGGAACCAAAGAGATGATTGATTTCTACGAAACCGATGTCTCTATGGTAGAGCGACTGGTGAATAACAATCCCTTAATCTATGCGATTCGTACCTATTCAGTGACGGATAACATCCAGGAAATGATGCCAGTTGTCTACACCAGAAGCCGTATGGAGAAGCTTGCCTGGGCAGAAGGGGAAGAGGACCAGTACGAAGGCTGGCACTTTAACTATTATGACACCTTGTTCTCAGAACTTATGACACCACAGACCACACCACTTCTTTCTTTGGTTACACCAGTACAGGATTACCAAAGGGGTGTCATTGGCTATATTGAAGTGTCTGCAGATATGGGGACCATGTTCCCTGCCCTTTATGAAAGCGTAGAGAATGAGTGGAGCTGTTTCATTGGCAATGATGGCGTTATGTACTATGGCAAGGAAGCACCGGATGGAACGGAAGCCTTCCTCGATATTATTTTAGAGGAAGCAAGCCATGACCAGTCAACGGTGGAAGCCATCACAAAGTATTATGAATTACCAAAGCAAAAAAAGTATGTGGCAAGCTACATGCAGCTGGACCAGCTCGGTGGAACCCTGGTATCCATCCGTGACATCAGCGATAACATTCAGGTGATTTATGAGTCTAGAGCGCACTTTATTACGCTGGCAATTTTCCTTTTAGGACTCTTATCAATCCTGGTAAATTACGTTGTAAGCCGCATGCTGCGTCAGTTCTATGAGATTTTGCGTGGTATTCGAGAAGTGCAGGAAGGCAATCTGGATACCAGAATTGTCGAGTGCTCTGGTGACGAGATGGGAGAATTGTCTTCGCAGCTTAACACCATGCTCGAACGTGTCCAGCAGCTGATGCAGGATAACATCAACCGCGAGCTTTTGGTGAAGAATTCCGAGATTCGAGCTTTGCAGAATCAGATCAATGCGCACTTTATTTACAATGTGCTTGAGACCATCAAGATGATGGCTGAAATTGATGAGGAATATGCGATTTCCGATGCAATCACTGCTCTTGGTAAACTGCTTCGTTATAGTATGAAGTGGGTAAGCAGCAATGTACTGGTGCGGGATGAGCTAGAATATATTAAGAACTATGTTGCGCTCATTAATTTGCGTTTTGATTATGAAATCATATTGTCGGTGAACATTCCGCCAGAACTGATGCTACAGCAGATTCCAAAGATGTCTTTGCAGCCGATTGTAGAGAATGCAATTTTGCATGGCATCGAAGAGGTGGCAGAGGATACGACAATCTACATCAAAGCCTATATGCAGGAAAATGACTGCATGATTGAGATTACGGATAGCGGTCAGGGA
The DNA here is from genome assembly GCA_045628825.1 of Agathobacter sp. Lineage (GTDB taxonomy): Bacteria > Bacillota > Clostridia > Lachnospirales > Lachnospiraceae > Roseburia. The sequence continues at coordinate 19,156 of JAZQQA010000108.1, read as the reverse complement.
ATGACGGAGGAGCAGGTGACTGCCCTTAAAATGAAGATCGCTGGTCAAATTGAGACCAGTGGTGGAAGCGGCAACGGCATCGGCCTTAAGAATGTACAGGACCGTATTACCATGGCCTTTGGAGAAGGCTATGGACTTGACATTGTATCACAGGTAGATTGCTTCACGAAGATTATCGTGCATTTACCACATGAAGTTTCTGAAGACCCACTTAGAGCTGCCCAGCGCAGGGAGGGAAAATAATGAAGACCGTTCTAATTGTAGAAGATGAAAAAATGATACGGCAAGGCATTCGCACCATGGTACAAAGATGCGGTGTGCCAGTGGATAATATTATCGAATGCTCCAATGGTGAAATGGCCTTAGACATCGTGTCAGAGCAGACGGTGGATGTGATGTTCACCGATATTCGTATGCCTAAGATGGATGGAATCCAGCTGGTAAAAGAGATACAAAAGCTTGACCGAAAGCCAGAAATTGTTGCAATCAGTGGATTTGATGATTTTTCCTATGCAGTGGAGATGCTCAGAAATGGTGTAAGAGAGTATATCTTAAAGCCAGTGGAACGTGAAAAAATCACAGAGATTATGCGCAAACTGGATGCAGAATTGCAGCAGAAAATCGAAAAGTATTCTACAGAAAAGCAGTTGGGAATTGTGCAGATTAAGCATTTGCTTGGCGAGGAAGAGCCAAGTGAGGAAGAACTCGAGCTGCTGTCAGGAAAATATGAAAATGTATTTTTCCCACAAGGCTATGTAGTATGTGTTCTTGGAAAGGATGCAGTTGTTAAGAACCAAGAGGGGCTCATGTTCGTGGATGATTTGGATGATGCCAACCTTTGCATTGTAAATGCAATGGACCTATCTGCTCTTCTTAAGAATGATTTGTGGAACCAGTTTGTAGGAGTTAGTAATCCGCATTCGGGTGTGCGTGAAGTGCGTGAGGCATACCTGGAAGCGAGAACTGCGCGAAAGGTCGCATTCTATAGTAAGACTGCTGTGGTATATGCATCAGACCCACTTCCAAGAATTCCAGAAGGTCTGAAGGAGCAGGCAAGACGCCACTTAGAGGAGTCTGCATGGACCCAAAGACTCCACCTGATTGGAACCGATAAGACCGATAAATTGGGAAGCCTTTGGAATGGCTTGTTTATCGATTTGGAGAAAGGCAACATGGTCTATGAGGAGTTTGAGACAGGCATTCGTACCTTCCTGATTGACATGACAGGCCTTTATAAGAATCTTATTGGAGATGACGAGAGCAAGAAAATTGCAGAGCTTGGTTATATCTACAACTATACCAGCATCGAGGCATGGGAAGAGGGCCTTATGCAGCTGATTCTTGGCATTCATGGGGCGATCAATGAGCAGCCAGACAACACCAAGAACCAGCAGAAGATCAAGCAGGCCATTGCATTTATCGAGGCCAACTATGATAAGGATCTCAACATGGCAGTTGTAAGTAACGAGATTTCCATGAACTATTCTTTATTCTCTTTTGCCTTTAAGCAGTTTACAGGAAGCAATTTTGTGACCTATCTTCGCGATATTCGTATTGCAAAGGCCAAGAAGCTTTTGGCGGAAACGGATATGAAGATTATTGAGATTAGTCAGCAGGTGGGATATGACAACGAGAAGCACTTTATGAAGGTGTTTAAGAGCGTGTGTGGTGTGTCACCTAGTGAGTTCCGTAAGAATATGACACAATAAAAAATGATAGAAATGAAAACGGCGTGGGATTAATCCCGCGCCGCTTTTTTTGCATTTTTTGCTTCATACATCAGTGCATCTGCCTGCGCCATGAGGCTCTCTAAATCATGGAGATCTTTCACACTCTCGCAGGAAGCAGTGGCATAACCAAAGCTTGCAGATAACTCGTATGGTTTATTATTTACCTGATTGTAATTGGCTAGATACTTTGATACCTGGTCAATCAAAAGATCGGCATCCTTTTTGCTGCAGTTCTTGGCGATAATTGAGAATTCATCTCCACCAAAGCGGGTGCAAATCATATCTGGGCGCGCATACTGGTGAATGGCTTGCCCAAATACCTTAAGTGCAAAATCTCCTTCATGATGGCCGAATTCATCATTGATTTGCTTCAAGCGGTCCATATCTACCATGAAGGCAGTGATGGTATCCTTTCTAGTTATTTCCGCAAATAATTCGCTCATCCTCTGATCATATCCGTGTCGATTGAGGAGACCGGTCAAGGAATCACGCATATAGATGTCAACAAGCTTCTCCTGCATGAGCTGTGCACCCTTGGCCTCGCACAGATTGTGCAAAAGCGATGTAATGGACATAATCCACTGCATTAGGTGGAAGCGGAAATTGATCTTGTTATTCTCATAGGCCATGGCAATATAGCCAAAAGCACGATCCTCAAAATACAAAGGAGTAATGATGTATGCAGAATTCGAAGCCTTATTGATATAGTCTGGTAGAATTGAATTCTTCGAGAAGGTACAGGTTGGAAGTCGTTTTCCATCCCGCAAAGCAAATTCTAAGGACAAGGAATCCTGATCCAATTCGGTATCTTCTGCACCAGTTAACTCCAGAATCGGTTTTGCAACTGCATCCCAGTCAGAGTAAAGGCACAAATAGAACTCGCTACAGCCTTGAATCTTCTGAACACGTTCTTCCAGCAAATCCATAGCATCTTCAATGCTGCTAACATGTGAAAAATCAGCGGAGATACGAATGGTGGTGAAGGTTGCTGCCTCCAGTCTTCGGATACGCTCAGTAAGCTCATGGCCGTAGAAAATAGGATTCTCGGCTGGCTTTCCGTGGCATCCACAGGAACTGCCAATCCATGGCTTTGCATGGACGAATACGCGAGGATGGTGTTCCTCGTTTCTTAGGATATGTAACATCTGATCCATGGCGGCAAGACCAAGCTCGTATACTGGGAATGTAACGGAGGTAAGGCAAGGGTCAATGTTCTGGCCCTCTGGCAATACATCGCATCCTGTAATCGCAATATCCTCTGGAACACGATAGCCTTTTCGGATTAACTCCACCATGAGGAGTAAGGCCATGTGGTCATTGTAGCAGACGATGGCGTCAGGCTTTGAGGTTCCATGTTCTGTAAATTGATCAATGGCTTCTAAGATGGAAGCCAAAGAATAATCAGATTGATAAATGTCCTTTGGCTCGGCGTGGAGTCCACGCTTTGCAAGCGCGCCACGGTAGGCAAGCTCACGCCAAGAGGAGTGAATATCTTCGGTAGAACAGCCCAGATAGCAGATGTGCTTATAGCCATGCTCTGCGATTAAGTGCTCTGTTAAGGTGCCACAGGTATGGTTATTCTCTAAAGAGACAGCTGGATAGTTGGAATCGTAGTCTGTAATCTCTACGATTGGACAATCGCTGTTCTTCTTGACATAATCAAAAATGCTTTCCTTTAAGGTGACCTCTGGATAGGTGTCGCTGGCGATAATGACACCCTGAATTTCCGAAAAATTCGGGATGCGCAAAATACTAGCCTCTCCAAGGCCATAGCGACCTACATCCTCTCCATCAGAGGTGGCATATACTTCTGTCTGATATCCGTATTCTAAGGCTTTGTCAATCACACCCTGGCAAACATTTTTCTGGTAGTCACCATATATGTGCGAAATAAAAAGCGCTATTTTCTTTGAGTGAGACATATAGTAACCCCCTTCATACACTTCTATTATACGCTCCATTTCCAAAAGGAGCAATGAAATGCCGCAGAGAAATTGGCAATTTTGCGTAAAAATTCTTCCTAAACAGGTAAGTTATGTTATAATATTGCTGATAATATGTGGGATGCGAGCCGCAATTCCGTTTGGAATTGTGGCTCATTTCAATCATAGGAGACTTCTATTATGGAAGAACAGGTGCACAAACGCCGCAAAAGATATAGCGGAACACACCCAAAGAAATTTGAGGAAAAGTACAAAGAGCATAATCCAGAGAAATATCAGGATACCATTGCCCATGTCATTGCCAAAGGAAGTACACCTGCGGGGATGCATATCTCGATTATGGTGCAGGAAATCCTGGATTTCTTACAGATCCAGCCAGGGCAGCAGGGGTTGGACGCAACCTTAGGCTATGGAGGGCATACCACTGCAATGCTTAAGGAATTAAAAGGGCAGGGACACATGTATGCTTTGGATGTGGATCCCATTGAGATTGTAAAGACCAAGCAACGACTTTTGGAGCGCGGTTTTGGGGAAGATATCCTTACTATTAAGCAGACCAATTTTGCGAACCTGGCAGAGGTAGCAAGGGAGGCAGGCGGCTTTGATTTTTTACTGGCTGACCTTGGGGTGAGCTCTATGCAAATCGACAACCCAGAGCGTGGCTTTACTTATAAGGTTGAGGGACCTTTGGATTTGCGTCTAGACCCAGAACATGGAACCTCTGCAGCGGAGCGCTTGCAGGAGGTAGATGAGGAAGAACTTATCGGTATGCTCATTGAGAATTCCGATGAACCATACGCCAGTGAGATTGCCGCAGAGGTAATGTGGCGCAACCATATTGGCAAACCGATTATTACTACGGTGGATTTTAAGGATACCATAGAAAAGGCAATCGGAAAGGTGAAGGGGCTATCGAATGCAGACAAGGAAGAGGCAGTTAAAAAGAGCTGCGCCAGATGCTTCCAGGCCCTTCGCATCGATGTGAACAGTGAGTTTGAAGTGCTCTATCAGTTTTTGGACGCTTTGCCAGAGGCAATGCATAGTGGGGGAAGAGTTGCAATCCTAACCTTCCATTCAGGCGAGGATCGCTTGGTGAAAAAGGCTTTTAAGCAGGGCCTCAAAGAAGGAATCTACTCTGAAATTTGCGAGGATGTGATTCGCCCTTCTGCAGAAGAATGTAAACGAAACCCAAGAGCAAGATCAACCAAGCTTCGTTGGGCAGTGAGAGCATAATTTTTCCAAGGAGGAAGAGAAAAATGAGTAAAAATATCGCTATGATTATCGCAGGTGGTGTTGGAGCCAGAGTTGGCGCTGACATGCCAAAGCAATATATTAAGGTGTTAGGCAAACCAATTCTTGCCTACACCATGGAAGCCTTTGAGACTTTGGACAGCATTGATGCAATTACCGTTGTGAGTCAGCCAGAATTCGATCAGACCATTTGGGATATGGCCAAGGAATACCATATTACCAAGCTTGCACATATTTTCCACGGAGGATCTGTGGGACAGGAATCGATCCGTAATGGAGTCTATGAACTGGAAAAGTTCTATGACCCGGAGGATTTGGTTTTGATTCATGATGCGATTCGTCCACTTGTTAGCCATGAGGTACTTACAAACTGCATCAAGGTTGCAAGAGATAAAGGAAACGCCATCGTGTGCATTCCATGTGTAACGACTATGCTACAGAAGGTGCAGGATGAGGATGGCTGGGCAGGCAAGGGATACGATTATTCCGACGCTGTTTATCCAAGAGACCTTATGATGGAGACACAGACTCCACAGGCATTTACCCTTGGCCTTCTTGGAAAATGCCACAGAGAGGCTGTAAAACAGGGCATTACCAATGAGACAGCAAGCTGCGCACTCATGACACGTCTGGGAGAGAGAGTTTACTTCTCTGAAGGCAATGAGCGTAATATCAAGATTACGGTGCAGGACGACATTGACTTAATGGAGGCACTTCTCCGTGGTGGTAGCACCTGGAGAAAGGACAACGGAATTCAGTAAGATACGATAGGAAGTCATATGAGTAAGAAAATATATCGAAACGAAGTGGCTGTCATTACCCCCGCAGAGCTTGAAGCTGCATTTGAGGGTGAGACAAGGCAGTATATTATGGGAGATCTTAAGCAGGAGCAAAAGCTTCCATTTATCTATAGTGATGAGTGTGAGATGGGAATTACGGTATACGACGAATACACCCATGATGACCCACACTACCACGATTACATTACCGAGACCAACTACATCATTGAGGGAAAAGTGATGCTTCACATCGTGGAAACAGGGGAAGATTATCTGGTGGAAAAGGGAGGCATTTTTTCTGTTCCACCACATGTTACCCATGTTTTAAAAGCGCAGGCTGGCACCAAAATCATTTTTACCAAGTCAAAAATGGGAAATGATAAGCATGCAGTGGACTTCGAAGGACTGGGTCTCGAGGATTGGTTCCAGGATCAGGATTTCTAACGCATTTCGTTCTATGGGGGATTTATGATGATTCGATTTGCAATCATTGGCGCAGGTTGGAGAGCAGAATATTATTTACGCGTAGCACAAAGAGCGGCAGCTTCCATGGAGGTCTGCGCAGTTTTGTGCCGAAGTAAGGAAAAGGCAGAGTCCATTACAGCGCGCTTTGGAGTAAAGGCCGTGTGCACGGAAGAAGAGCTTGTGGCAACAAGGCCAGATTTTTTGGTGGTGTCTGTGACAAAGGCCTCTGGTTTTTCTGTTGCAAACTACTGGAAGCACAAGGGCTATACGGTGCTGTTAGAGACACCAGTGGGACTTACGCTGGAAGACATAGAAAAGGCATACAAGGAGCAAGACCAGGGTGGCGCACTTTTAGTGGCGGAGCAGTACCCGTATTATCCGACATATCAGAGAGCGCTTGCAGCGGTGGAGGCTGGCCAAATCGGAGAGGTACGTATGGCGAATTTATCCATTTGTCATGAGTATCATGGATTTGATGTCATGCGCCGCATGTTGGGCGAGGCTTGGGATGCACCATGCCGTATGCGTGTGCAAAAATATACCTTTGCCGTTGCAAAGACGGGGGATCGCTTTGGCAAATACACCGATGGGGAAATGGTGGAAAAGACTCGGGCTGTGGTATGCGTAGAATATGCAGATCACAAGGTGGGACTGTACGATTTTGATTCGGACCAGTATCATTCCACCATTCGTCACAATACCATGCGAATTACCGGAAGTCGTGGAGAAATTGTGGACGGCATCATGTACTACTTGGATGAAGCCAATTGTCCAAAGGAAAAAGTTCTGACTGAGGATTTTGATTTGGCACGTCGCGAAAAAGGGGACGATGAAGCGGCTGTGGAGCAGCTAATTTTGAAGGCATATGCGGCAAGTAGGAAGGAAGAGCCAAAATGGCAGAAGGATAACCTATTGCATGGCATTATGGATGCCTATATGACATATCTGATGGCGCATGCAGGCGAAGAATGGATGGAGGTTGTTCTTCCGTTTGTAGACAGGGGGTAGCGCATGAAAAACGAGCAGAATATTCGCGTAGCGGTGATTGGCGTTGGTAACATGGGAAGCAAGTATGCCAAGCTTTTACAGGATCAGGAAATTGCAGGAATGCAGCTTGTGGCAATGACGCGTATTGGTGCCAGTTATCAGGAATTATTGCAACCATCGGTAGAAGCTGGTGTTCCAGTCTATCCATCTTCCGATGTACTTTTTGATGCAGTGGAAAAGGGAGAGCTGGTGCTTGATGCGGTGATTATTGCAACGCCACATTATGCACATGAAGCGCAGGCAACAAGAGCCTTTTCCAATGGTCTTTTTGTTCTCTCAGACAAGCCTGCCGGGGTATATTCGGCGCAGGCTCGCCGTATGAATGAAGCGGCGGATGCCAAGGACGCAGTCTATGGCATGGTCTTTAATCAGCGAACTTTGCCGATTCATAAGCGCATCAAGGAGATTGTTGAGAGCGGTCGCTATGGTGCTCTTAAGCGTGTCAATTGGGTGGTGACAGATTGGTATCGCCCAGAGCAGTATTACAGTGCCAGCAGCTGGCATGCTACCTGGGAAAAGGACGGCGGTGGCGTGCTACTCAACCAGTGTCCGCATAATTTGGATTTGTTGTGTTGGATTTGCGGTATGCCAAGCAAGGTTTTGGCTGTCTGCAAGGAAGGGCATTTCCACAATATTGAAGTAGAAGACGATGTTACTATGTATATGGAATGGGAAAACGGGGCGACTGGTACCTTCATTTCATCCACAGGAGACGCACCGGGTGTCAACCGACTGGAGATCTCGCTGGAGGAAGCGATGATTGTCTGTGAGAAGGGCAAACTTCGAATCGGCGAGATTCATACGGAGCTTGGTATGCCAGAAGCTGAATATCGCGCGACCTCTCAGGAATTTTTCCGCAAAATCAACGGAAGTTGGACAGAGGAGGAGCCAGAAGCAGAGACAGCTCCTTATCGCATCGTATTACAGAATTTTGCAGATGCTTGTGCGGCGAAAAAGTATGAGAACAGACAGCTTGGGCTTGTCGCGGATGGAAGAGAGGGCTATCAAAGCCTTGTGCTTTCTAATGCAGCCTATCTTTCGTCTTGGGAGGAGCGAATGATTCGCATTCCAAAAGCAGGAACGGATGAAGAGCGTGCGTTTGAGGAAGCGTTTGAAGCGCACTTGAATCAGAAAATCAAAGGAGAATCGTGATGTTTCGACCATTAAGAAGAACAAAGAATGCAATTTCTATCGAGGAAACCAAGGCGCTGCTCGTGAGGGAGAAGCGTGGTGTTCTTGCGGTGAACGGAGACGATGGATACCCATTTGCTTTTCCAATCAATTATTTTTATAACGAGGAAGAGGGAAAAATCTTTTTCCATGGCGCCAAGACAGGCTATAAGGTGGAGGCCATTGGGAAAAGTGATAAGGTCTGTTTTACCGTGTATGGCAACGAGCATTTTACAGATGATTGGGCGCCATTCGTACAAAGTGCTGTTGTCTATGGCAGATGTAGGCTGATTATGGATCCAAAGGAAACGGAAGAACGTGTTCGAACCTTTGCCATGAAGTATTATCCATCTGCGGAAGAAGTAGAGGCAGAAATTGCAATGGACATTCACGCTGCACAGCTTTATGAAATTACCATTGAGCATATGTGTGGCAAACAGATTCATGAAAAATAGGATTTACGAAACTTGTTAAGTAACACCCGAAAGAGGCTGCTCTTTTGGGTGTATTTTTATGCGAAGAATACGAAACGCAAAGCGAAGAAATGACGAAGAAAAGCCTATATATAGTGGTTTCGCTAAAACCTCCACACAAGCCAAACGAAATATATGCGAAATTTCTTTAAAAAGAAAAAAGCTTGTTGTTTTTTCATAATAATCTTGCTATGATTACCTTGTAGAAGTGTCTGAAAATTATGGCATTTTGATGTGTTTTGATTGATAACAGAGGCTGCGATATATATGGAGGTTGAAAAAGATGACATTACAGGAACTTTATGAGGCAATCGGCGGCGATTACAGCGAAGTATTGGGTCGTATGTTGAAGGAAGAACGTGTAACGAAATTCGTGGGGATGTTTTTACGAGATCCTAGCTTTGGACAATTAGAGGAAGCCATGGAAAAGGGCGACTATGAGGAAGCCTTCAAGGCAGCGCATACCTTAAAGGGTGTATGTGGAAACCTATCACTTTCCCGACTGGCAGGGGTGGATATCGAGGTGACAGAAGCCTTACGAGGTGGGGCTGACATCGAGAAGGCCAAAGCATTGATGCCAGACCTTAAAGGATGCTACCAAGACACTGTTGCACAGATTCAGGCCTATATGGATGGCCAGGCGTGATCGTTTTCTATCTTAGGAAGGGGATTTTATGCGTACCGTACTGATTGTTGATGATGCGGAAATTAATCGCGAGCTACTCAAAGATATTTTTGAGGGCCAGTATCATGTTTTAGAAGCAGAGGATGGCGAGGTTGCAATCGAGATTTTGGAACAGCGAAGCGGCGTGATTTCGGCTGTTTTTCTCGACCTTATTATGCCTCGTAAGAATGGATTGGATGTGCTTGCTTACATGAGGGAACAAGGGCTCATTACCTATATTCCTGTCATTATGATTACAGGTGAGGCCACAACAGAATCGGATCTTAAGGCATATGAATTTGGTGCAGCAGACATCATTTATAAGCCTTTTGAGCCGCGCATTGTTATGCGCCGAGCTATGAATATCATGGAGTTGTATCAGCAAAGATTGTCGATTGAAGTTGCACTTGCAGAGCGAACAGAACAGCTGCGCGAGAGTCAGGAAAAGCTGGTAAAGAACAACGAGTTCCTAATCAATGCGTTGGGTTCTGTTGTGGAATTCCGTAGCGCAGAGTCTGGAGAGCATGTACAAAGGGTATCCGAGATTACCAAGGTGATTTTGACCCACTGTAGCTATCTTTATCCAGAGTATCGTCTGACGGAAGAGCAGATTCGTATGATTTCTCAGGCGGCGGCTTTGCATGACGTTGGAAAGATTGCAATTCCAGATGCGATTTTAAATAAGCCAGCGAAGCTCACAGTGGAAGAGTTTGAAGAGATGAAGAAACACTCTGTCTATGGCTGCGAGATTCTTGAGAAGTTCAAGCAGGAAGACAATGATTTCTACCGTTATTGCTATGAAATCTGTAGATGGCATCATGAAAAATATGATGGCCATGGTTATCCAGATGGATTAAAAGGCGATGCGATTCCGATTTGGGCGCAGGCTGTTTCTGTTGCAGACTGTTTTGACGCGTTGGTGTCAAAGCGCGTGTACAAGAGTCCATATGCAGCAGAAACTGCATATGACATGATTGTGCGAGGCGAGTGTGGTGCCTTTTCTGAGAAAATGCTAAATTGCTTTGCTCGCGCAAAAGAAGAATTATTTACGATGGTTGAGACAAAATTTGAGTTCTAGAGGGTCCTATGGGTCAGCAGAAGAATGGGAAGGAAAAACAGGATAAGACAATTCGACGTGCGTGTGGTACTTTCTTTTTGATTGTTTGTCTATTAGGCGTTTTGATTGCGTACATCAATATGTCGCAGGAGCACATTACCGCAACCATAGAAGGCATGGTGAAGGAAGGTGCTCAGGCCAATGCGCACAGGGTTTCTGATGTATTTGAAAGCCACCTAGATGCTATCGAAAGTGCGGCATACTTTTACAGCTCAAATCTGCAGTCGGAAGAGGTGGATGTGCGGTTATTGGACCAGTATCAGGATTTTGGGGAATTTGATCTGGTGCGCTTTACCAATAAGAAAGGGCAGCACTTTACCAACTATGGACAGATTGTAGATGCATCGGACCGAGATTACTATATCCGTGGAATGGACGGTCAGAGCGGGGTTGCTTATATTGAAGCTTCCAGAGTAAACGGAAAGCGTCTGGTCGGCTTTTTTGCGCCTGTATATTACAACAATACAAGAATTGGTGTATTATCAGGATTCTTGCTAGAGGATACCGTCAAGAGCCTTTTGGAGGACTATTACCATGGAACCTTAATGGAAACATGGATTGCGGATACCAGCGGAAATCTTTTGGAGGGCAGTGTTCCGGCAGAGGCCGCGCTGCTTAGCTATGAGACAAATGCATGGCAGTTGGCCGAGTATGTAAGCAGTGCTGAGCGTGAAAAGGTGCTTCGCGCTATGGAGAGAGGAGCAGAGTATACCTTCCGCTATGATTCGGGACATTCCCAGTCTGCAGGATGCATCATGCCAATTGAAGGCACAGAGTGGTATGTGATTCAGATTTTTCCAAGGGAAGCAGCGTATTACATGCACTCGGTTACAACCCGAGAAGGAATTGCATTTCTTGTAACGGTAAGTCTCATTCTTTTTGTATACCTCGTTTTGTCTCTTATGGATTTGCACAAGGAGAGCCAGCAGGAGACAAGTCGACGTTCGGCGGAGGAGGCACACAAGCGCCTCGACGATATTTTGCGTGGTGTTTCCATGGACTGCCTTATGATTATCGATGTGAATCTGGCTACCAAAATGGAAGAACGCTATGTGATGAATAAAGAGGCGGGGCTGGATCGACTTGAGGAGGTGGCAGATTATCACACCACTGTTCGTCGCTTTGCCCGAGATTTTGTAGTGGCAGAGGATATGGAACGCTTTGTGGAAGAGACCTCCTTGCCACGTTTGCTTGCATATCTGGAGCAGCATGAGACATTTTTTATTGAATACGATGCCTATATCATGGGCAACAAGCGCCATTTGATTGAAAGATTTGCCATCGCAGATCGAGATGCAAAGGAGCAGCACATGCTGGTGAGCGTTCGTGATATTACAGAACAGCAGGAAGCCAGAATCGCAGAATCTGTTCGCCTGAAGCTCATTGTTGCAGCAGCATCAACGGTATATCCATATATCATTTTTGGTAATCTCACCAGAGATATTGCATCCACGGTTGATACGGGGGCTAGCAATTTCTGGAACATGCAAAATGTGTCCGTGCAGACCTTGATTGATGCAATGATGGAAGCCATTCCGGCAAAGGGAGAGCGGGATGCCTTTAAAAGACTCTATTCGAGGGAAGCGCAGATACAGGCTTTTGAACAGGGAAAACGCGAGATTCAGGCACGTATGCGCCGTCGTGGACTCGATGGACAATTACACTGGGTTGAGACAAGAAGCATCCTATTAAAGAATGATATTGGGGAAATATGTTGTATTTCCCTTACCAGAAATGTCGACACAGAAGTGGCAAGGACCAACGAACTGGAGCAGGCGAGAGAAGCGGCAGAGGCTGCCAATCGTGCAAAATCTATGTTCTTATTTAATATGTCCCACGACATTCGTACACCAATGAATGCCATTTTGGGCTTTGCGGAGCTGGCGACGCGCCATTTGGAGGATCAGGATAAGATTTCCGGATATCTGGACAACATTCAGGTTGCTGGAAAACAGATGCTGGTACTCATCAATGACATCCTGGAAATGGCAAAGATTGAAAATAATGTTGTGCGCGTGGAGGAGACACCAGGATATCCAGCCAATATAGCGCTCAATCTGTCGAGTCTCTTCCAAAATGAGATGGAACGTAAAAAGCAGACCTTTATTCAGGATGTACAGCCAGATATGGGCATGGTTTATCGCGACCCAGGAATCATCTCAAAGATTCTTATTAATATCATGAGCAATGCGGTAAAGTATACACCTGATGGGGGTGAAATTTATCTTGGAATACACCGCTTTGACGAACATCCGATTCTGGATGCTCTTATGGTGCCAAATAAGAAGGACTACGTGCTGATTCAGGTGGTGATTCGAGATACAGGTATCGGTATGAGTCAGGAATTCCTGGAGCACGCGTTTGACTTGTTCTCTCGTGAGCACAATTCTACTACGAGCGGTATTCAAGGCACGGGACTTGGACTTGGTATCGTAAAGGGATTGGTAGAGCGGCTTGGTGGATCCATTTATATGGAAAGTGCATTGGGAGAAGGAACAACGGTAACCGTTGAAATACCATTCCGTCTTGCAATCGATGTTGCAGCGAGTGCGGATGGGGAAGAAACCAAGCAGCAGGCCGTGGATTACGCAGCACTTTTCCAAGGAAAACGTATTCTAATGGCGGAAGATAACGATTTAAACGCAGAAATTGCAGAGGAAATTCTTGGTGATGTAGGCTTTTCTGTTGTGCGTGCAGTGGATGGATTGGACTGTGTGCAGATCCTAGAGCAGGATGAAAAGGGCTTTGATTTAATCCTTATGGACATTCAGATGCCAAATGTAGATGGCTATAAGGCAACCATGATGGTGCGCGGTCTTGTTGAGCCAGAGAAGGCAAAGATTCCAATTGTGGCAATGACAGCCAACGCATTTGAGGAAGACCGTAAGCAGGCACTGGATGCAGGTATGAATGACCACGTGGCAAAACCAATCGATATTCCACAGCTTATGGAAACATTAGCAAAATATTTTTAATGGGTGAGGGCACTTCCAAATGGAAGTGCCTTTTTTGTGAAAGATGTTGAATCTTGGCGGATTTGATAGTATAATCACCTCGATTGTGAATATTTGAACAAACTAATGGAACATATGGAGGAATGAATCATGACCAATTGGAAGAATCTTGATACACTGGCTTCTTTCCAGGAACTCTCATCTGTAGCTCGTGTGAACATACAGGATGTAATGTCTGGTGAAAACGGTGCTACTCGTGTGAAAAATTATAGTGTGCCAATGGCAGCAGGACTTGCTTATAACTTTGCAGCAAAGCAGGTAGATGATACCGTTCTTGCCGCTCTTGCTAAGCTTGCGGATGAGGCTGAGCTTGTTGACAAGTATGAGGCACTTTACAACGGAGAAGTGATTAACACAGGTGAGAAGAGATTGGTTCTTCATCAGATGACACGTGGTCAGCTTGGTAACCCTGTTACTGCTGATGGTGTTGATAAGAGAACTTTCTATGTAGAGCAGCAGGAGAAGATTGCAGCATTTGCGGGCAAGGTACATGCTGGTGAGATTACAAATGCAGCAGGAGAAAAGTTCACAACTGTTGTACAGATTGGTATTGGTGGATCAGACCTTGGTCCTCGTGCGATGTATCTTGCACTTGAGAACTGGGCTAAGATGAATGGTACCTTCAAGATGGAAGCAAAGTTCATTTCGAACGTAGATCCAGATGATGCTGCAGCAGTACTTAATTCTGTAGATGTTGCACATTCCATTTTCGTATTGGTATCTAAGTCAGGTACTACTCTTGAAACATTAACCAATGAGTCTTTCGTTAAGGATGCGCTTGCAAAGGCTGGTCTTGATGCTTCAAAGCACATGATTGCTGTTACATCTGAGACTTCACCACTTGCGAAGTCTTCTGATTACCTTGCAGCATTCTTCATGGATGACTATATTGGAGGTCGTTTCTCTTCTACTTCTGCAGTAGGTGGAGCAGTGCTTTCACTTGCATTCGGTCCAGAAGTATTTGCACAGTTCCTTGAGGGCGCTGCAGCAGAAGATGAGACCGCTAAGAATAAGGACATCTGCAAGAACCCAGCTATGATTGATGCTTTGATTGGTGTATATGAGCGTAATGTTCTTGGATATCCTGCAACAGCAGTTCTTCCATACTCACAGGCACTTAGCCGTTTCCCTGCTCATTTGCAGCAGCTTGACATGGAGTCAAATGGTAAGTCAGTCAACCGTTTCGGTGAGCCAGTGAATTATGTAACTGGTCCTGTCATCTTCGGTGAGCCAGGAACCAACGGACAGCATTCCTTCTATCAGTTGTTACACCAGGGAACTGATGTAACTCCACTTCAGTTCATTGGATTCAAGAACAGCCAGATTGGAACAGATGTTGTCATTCAGGGTAGCACAAGCCAGCAGAAGCTTTGTGCCAACGTAGCAGCTCAGATTGTTGCTTTTGCATGTGGTAAGGCAGATGATGATAAGAATAAGAACTTTGAGGGTGGAAGACCTTCCTCTATCATCATTGGTGAGAAGCTTGATCCTAAGTCTCTTGGCGCACTTCTTGCACACTTCGAGAACAAGATTATGTTCCAGGGATTCTTATGGAATGTAAACAGCTTTGATCAGGAAGGCGTGCAGCTTGGTAAGAAGCTTGCAACCAAGGTTCTTGCACATGAGACAGATGGTGCGCTTAAGGCACTTTCAGATTTGCTCAACATCTAATTGAGAGAAGCATCCATAAAACGGATGTTAAGTATGAAATAGGAAGCCACGACACAGTATGTGTCGGGGGTCTTGTGTTGCTTTCCTGTGATTTGGGGTCTATACAGCGTAGCTCGCGTAGTCAGTAAGACCTTCCATTAGAGTTGCATTGTGGCGCATTTTGCGGAGCGCCTTCTGCTCAATTTGGCGCACGCGTTCTTTACTGATTCCAAATTCTGGAAGAGCAGCGATGGCGTCTAGGGTCATTGGCTTTCCATCTTCGAATCCATTGCGGAGAATGAGGACGCGGCGTTCTCTCTCGTCAAGGACTGCAAGCATGGCCTGGAGCTTTTCGGAAAGGTCGTTGCTTTCCGCTACAGTGCAAGGATCATCTACATCCTCATCCTCCAGGTAATCCCCGAAGGTTGCCTCGCCGTCTTCTCCGGCTGGTGCACTCATGGATACCATTTTTACTTGGTATTCACGGATTTCTTTCAGTTTTTCCATGGTGATGCCAGCCTGTGCTGCAACGGCCTCTTCCTCAAGGTCACCGGAGCAGGTCTTAGACAATTCACGCTCTGCGCGAAGTACATGGAACATCTGGTCTCTCATATGGACTGGGATGCGGATTGCGGTGCTCTCCATCGCGATGCCTCGCTTAATGGATTCGTTGATCCACTCAACGGCGTAGGTGCTAAGGCGAAAGCCTCTTGTGAGGTCAAACTTATCGATGGCGATGATGAGGCCTTCGATTCCCATGGAAACCAGGTCATCGAATTCGACGCCACGGCCGATGTACTTTTGTGCAACCTTCTGCACCAAACGGATATTACAACAAATTAAGGTGTCTCTGGCGTCCTTATCGCCAGCAGCGGCTGATGCAAAAAGTTCTGCCTCCTCCTCAGCAGATAGAATCTTGTGGTTTGAAATAGAAAATTCTGTCATGTGTGCCACCTTTCTCTGCGACTGCAGACTAAAAATCTCTCTTCTTGACAACATAGATTATCGTACAGAATGTGGCAAAAAAACATGAACTGCTAGTATAGTTTTAAAAAGGCCCCTATGGAAATCCATAGGGGCCTGTAACATATACGTGGTATGGCACAATGTTCAAAGCTTAATTACTTGTTAATCTTATCGTTGATGTCGCTTGAAACTTTGTTCACTGCGTCTGAAACAAAATCAGTGGTCTCTGCAACGGTTCCATTGCGGAAGGTAGCTGAGCCAAAACCAAGAATCATCATGAAGATTGGGCTAAGGAAAATAAGTCCAATTGCAAAGCCTGTGCTCTCGCCGAATTCATGTGCAAGGTCAAGGTAAAGCTTAATCATAAGGTAGATGTTGTAGAATGGGATGAGAAGAAGTAAGAACTTCCATCCGTTTCCATAAAGTGCATCAAATAAAGTGTAGATGTTATAGAATGGAACGATAGAAGCCCAACCTGGCTTGCCCATCTTCTGGAACACTCTCCACATACCGATGATTGAAAGTACTGTAAATGCAAAGCTGATTAATTCCATGATAAAAATCTCCTTTTTCTATTAATAAATTCCTCTTCATAACCAGTGGATGCCCATACGCACCCTTGCTATTTCGTTTCCAAGTATAAAAGAATACACTTGAGGTGTCAACTGAACCGGAGGGATAGGTATTTAAGGAAAAATTAATGGGCGCAGGAGCCGAAATATGTTATCCTTTCTATATAAGAAATGCATGAAAAGAGGAAAAGGCATGATTACATTACTTGTTTTATTTTTCGTCCTTGGAATTGTACTTAAGGTGGTAGGTCTTGCATTTGGCATCACCTGGAAGGTGGCCAAGCTTGTACTTAAGATTGTGGGGGCATTGATTGTCCCAATCATCATCATTGGATTCATTATGGCAGGAACTTCTTTCTTCATGTGGCCACTTGGATTCTAGGAAAAAGAGGATAGACAGTTGCAGTTTCAGTACGAGACATCCAGATTAATTTTGCGTATATTGCAACCGCAGGAAGCGGAGAGGGTTTTGGACTTTTATTTAGAGGATAAGGAAATCTTCGAGCTGTATGAGGGGGCGCATAACGATCAGTTTTATACCATAGACTATCAGAGGGAGAATTTAAGGGCAGAGTACAATTTGGCATACAAGCTCATGCATCTTCGGTACTTCGTGTTTTTAAAGGAAGATCCAGAGCATATTATTGGGACCGTGTGCTTCCATAATATTGTGCAGGCGCCATACTCTTGCTGTGAAGTGGGATATAAGTTTTCCAGCGCTTACCATCATCAGGGTTATGCGGCGGAAGCCTTGGAGAAGCTTATGGATGCGGCTTTTACAGAGCTTAAGATTCATCGCATTATGGCATGGGTGGTTCCGGATAATCAGGCGTCTGTTCGCTTGGTGGAGGGACTTGGGTTTGTGTATGAAGGCATTAGCCATCACCATGCCTTTCTTAATGGAAAATGGACAGACCATGCGCAGTATGCCATGATTTCGCCATATGGTATGTAAAAAAGGGTAATTTATTAGTACCAATTCACTAGAAAATTTGGTATAATAGGTGCAATTAAAAAATATATAAGAGAAGGAGTAAATGATTATGGCAAAGTATGTATGTCCTGTATGCGGTTATGTTCATGAGGGAGATGAACCACCAGTAGAGTGCCCTACCTGTCACGTAAGTGGAGACAAGTTTAAGAAGGTTGAGGGTGAGATGACTCTTGCTGCTGAGCATGAGTAAGGTGTTTATGCCAAGACGGTTAAGAACAATCAGGATATCCCAGATGCTGACAAGAAGTACATCTTCGAGCAGTTAATGGCGAACTTCCAGGGTGAGTGCTCTGAGGTTGGTATGTATCTGTGCATGGCTCGAATTGCACACAGAGAAGGATATCCAGAAATAGGATTATATTGGGAGAAGGCAGCTTTTGAAGAGGCTGAGCATGCGGCTAAGTTTGCAGAGCTTCTTGGAACAGACCTTGAGCCAAAAATGACAGATTCTACAAAGTCTAACCTTGCTTGGAGAGTTGACTGTGAATTTGGTGCGACACAGGGTAAGTTCGATCTTGCTTTGATGTGCAAGAAGTACAACCTTGATGCACTTCATGACACCATCCATGAAATGGCAAGAGACGAGGCTAGACACGGTAAGGCTTTAAAGGGATTCCTTGACAGAAGCTTCAAATAGTTGAATATTTGATTTTATAAGCGCGGGGGCAAAGAGATTTGCACTCGTGCTTTTTTGTTTGGTATAATAATGCTGTTATGAAAAAGAGATTGTGTATAATTGCATTTACATTGGGGACGGTTCTTTTGATCGCATTGTATTGCTCTGGAAAAAGTGCACAGGAGCCAGCGGTGCCAGAGACGATTTTGGCGGTGGCGGAAACAGAAGTGCCATATACGAAACCGGTGGAGACCTTGCTTTCAGAGGAAGATGTTCGAGCTATGATGCTTGAGACGCCTGCGGGAGAGCTGATATCTGGAGTGACAGAGGAGACCTATCAGTTTTACTTCGTGAGTACAGAGATTGATGATGCACTTCTTGAGCGCATGATGGACAAGTCTTATCGGGAAAATGATATTGTGTCACCATCTGACCTGCGCTATCTGAAGGTGCTTCATTATAACTTTGCCCATCAGGTTCAAGTGGGTGAATTGGTCGTATGCGCGGATCTGGCGGAGGAATACCTATCCATTTTCCGTGAACTATACGAGGTAGAATATGAGATTGAGAAGATGCATCTCATCGATGATTATTGGGTGGGCAATGCAGATGACACGGACGATGTCTCGTGTGATGAGAATAACACATCCTGCTTTTGCTTCCGCGCTCAGACCAGCGCCACCAAGCTTTCAAACCATGCGTATG